>NZ_WTYS01000001.1:2282876-2585497 GCF_009827545.1 Pontixanthobacter gangjinensis
TTGCCATTCGAACCGGATCCAGATGTAGAGCGCAATTGCTAGCATAGCGGCTAGCAACGCCAGCACAGCCTTCTCGCGAAATTCGGAGGCGACTTTGCCCGATACCGTGTCGTTACCATCGCGGCGAATGCCTTCGTAAGTCGATTCAATCGACTTGATGACGGTATCACCAATCGCGGTCGCCGCGCCCGGCGTATCTTCAGTGCCTTCTGGCAGTCTGACTCGGATCGACACCTGATTCTCCGCGCCAAAGCGCTGGATCACCGGTTCTCCATAACCAAGACTGCCAATTTGTTCGCGTAAGCTGACAATAGGCGCTTCCTCACGCTGTTCAAAGGTTAGGCGAACTTCCTGCCCACCAGCGAAATCCACACCATAATTGAGCCCTTGAGTGAGCACCAACGCCCAGCTTGCAATCATCAGGAAAACGCTGACGACGTAAAACGGCATCCGCCAGCGTAGAAACTTGATGTTCGTATCATCAGGGACAAGTTTAAGCAGTCGCATATCTATACTCCCCTCAGACGTTCAAATCTTGTGGACGCGCTTTGCGTAGCCAACCGGCGACCCACATGCGGGTCAGGACAACGGCGGTGAAAACCGAGGTAAACAGACCAAGGATCAAAACAACGGCAAAGCCGCGGACCGGGCCGGAACCGAACAGGAATAGCAACACACCGGCAATAAAATTAGTGATGTTAGCATCGTAGATCGCTCGGCTGGCCTCTTTATAACCATTTTCGACAGCGGCAATCACACGCCGCCCTCGCTTTCGTTCTTCGCGTATTCGTTCATTGATAAGCACGTTGGCATCAACCGCGGCACCAATTGTAAGCACGAATCCCGCAATACCTGGTAACGTTAAAGTGGTGTTGAGAACCGCCATAATGCCCAACAACATTACCACGTTGAAGAACAGCGCGATCGTTGCGTAAACGCCAAAGCGACCGTAGCTGAAAATCATCAACGCAATAACTGCCACCGCGCCAACCATCAGCGCCAGCATACCGCTCTTGATAGAATCAGCGCCGAGGTCTGGCCCTACCGTGCGCTCTTCAACAATCGTCAGATCAACCGGCAATGCGCCCGATTGAAGTGAAATTGCCAAGCTGTAAGCGCTCTCCGGCGTGAAGCTGCCTGAAATCTGCGCAGATCCAGCAAGGATTGGCTCGTTAAATACGGGCGCCGAAATAATCTTCCCATCAAGGATAATCGCAAATTGCTTGCCAACATTCTCAGTGCTTAATTTAGCGAATTTTGCGCCACCCTGCGCATCGAAAGTGATGTTCACGACAGATGAATTGTCCTGCGGATTCACGCCCGACTTCGCTTCTGTCAGCGAATCCCCTTGAATACCGCCAAGCCGGACAACTGGCATCGAAAGGCCTTGTTGCGGGGTGCCATCAGCATAGGGATAGACCTGAATTCCAGGCCGTGTTTCGATTTCAGAGGCCGGGGCTGCAATTGCGTTAGGTGCAACCAACTTGAATTCTAGTTTGGCAGTTTGACCGAGAAGCGCTTTCAGCTGTTCAGGATCTTGGAGGCCAGGAACTTGAACAACGATCCGCGTGTCGCCCTGGCGAATAATCGTTGGTTCGCGTGTACCCAGTGCATCAATGCGCTTGCGAACAACTTCGGTTGCGCTGTCCATCGCCTGGGTAACCGCTTCTTCAGCGCCATCTTCAGTCTGGCTCAGAGTTAATCGGGTTTCATCGGTAAATACGAGCGTCCATTCATTGGTCAGCCCTTGGCCAGCGATGAGAGGAAGTAATTCCTCGCGTGCCCGATCAACATCAGCAGAATCGTTTAGCATAAAGCTCAACTCACCCCCCTGAGTTGAGTAATCTCCGGCACGGATCCGCGGTTCGGCATTGCGGAATGCGGCGCGGACGGCTTCATCCATATTTTCAAGCCGCTGCGCCATCACCTGCTTGGCATCGGCTTCGAGCAGAATGTGACTACCACCTGCCAAGTCGAGACCGAGGTTGACCGTCGGTTGCGGCAAAGCTGATGGCCAAGTGATATTGGTTGAGGAGAGAACCGAAGGGATCGCTGCGGCAACCGCGAGCAATGTTATCGCCCAGAGCCAGATTTTCTTCCAGCGTGGAAATTCAAGCATGTCAGCGGTTCCGTCCTAATTTCGCCAGTCGTTCGCGGTCGTCAGTCGTTCGCAGCTTGGCCGGCTGGCGGAATAATGTCGCCAATGGTGTTCTTAACCGCTTTTACCCGCACCCCTTGGGCAATTTCAATATCGGCATAATCATCATCAACTTTAACGATTTTACCAATCAATCCGCCGGCGGTAACGACTTTGTCGCCCTTCTTCATCGAAGAAACTTTTTCCTGATGCTCTTTCTGGCGTTTCATTTGCGGGCGGATAATCAGGAACCAAAAAATCAGACCCATCGCCACGAGCGGAAGGAATTGCATCCAGGCTGGTGCCGCTTCTGCGCCAGCTGCGGTAGAGAGAAAATTGAGCATCGTTGAGGCCTACACCTTGTCGAAAGAACGCGATTTGAAGACTTCGGCAGCATGGGCACAAAACCCGCCCCCTTGTCGATTCATCACAATAAGTGGGCGCGCCTAGCAGCAAAGCAAGGGCAGAGCAACGCAGCATAAACCATGTGATTGGCCAATTGATGCTGCAACCTTATTGCGTTGCGTTTCCACCGGCACTATAGGCCCGCCTTCCACTGATCGGGACGTGGCGCAGTCTGGTAGCGCACTACACTGGGGGTGTAGGGGCCGTAGGTTCGAATCCTATCGTCCCGACCAGTGGAATTACCCCAAATCCGATCTTCTTTTCACCTGTGCGAACACAGCGCCGCCCGGTCTTGCCCGCCCGGTCTTGCGTCGCTCCTTTATGCGCCGTAACCCGCATTCATATGGAGAGTTTCAGATGACCAAGCCCGCCGCCCTCAAAACCCGATCATGGCTCTTCGCCCCCGGCGATAGCGAGCGCAAAATGACGAAAGCCGCCGATAGTGCCGCAGATATTGTCCTGCTCGATCTGGAAGATTCAGTCACACCGGAAAGCAAACCTAATGCACGCAAGTTGGTTCGCGAGTTCCTTGCAACACGCGAAGATAAGCAGCGCATATGGGTGCGGATCAATCCTCTCTCCGGCGAATATGCTGGTGATGACCTTTCGGCGATTATGCCATCTGCGCCCGGCGGGATAATGTTGCCGAAAGCAGAGGGCCGCGCTGATGCGGAGAAACTCGACCAGTTGCTGAGCGAGCATGAGGCAGCAAATGGCATCGTCGATGGCTCGACCAGAATCGCCGCATTGGTAACGGAAACGCCGCGCGCAATGTTCAACACCGGCGATTATGAAGGCTGCAAACGGTTAATCGCGATGAGCTGGGGAGCTGAGGATTTATCGTCTGCGCTTGGCGCTTCTGTGCAATTCCGGTCCGATGGCGAATATATGCCGACATTCGAACTGGCCCGCAGCCTGTGCCTGCTCGGCGCGGTCGCTGCAGGGGCCGCCCCGATTGAAACCATCCAAGCTGATTTCCGCGATCTGGACGGGCTCAAAGAACGCGCCCTGATGGTCCGCAGCCAAGGCTATCGCGGGATGCTGGCGATCCATCCCGCGCAAGTTCCAGTTATCAACGACGCGTTCACTCCCTCCGCCGAAGAACTTGACCGCGCCCGAGTCATCGTCGCAGCGTTTGCAGACAATCCCGGTGCGGGCACGATTGGCGTCGACGGCGCAATGCTTGACCGTCCGCATCTGGCCCTCGCTCAGGCTCTGCTGGCCAGCGTTGAACAGTAGAGCCAAAAACGCACATTATATTTTCCTACATTGACCGATTTGGTTAACTCCGCCTGCGACACATAATCGCAAGGATCTCGCTATGGCTCTCATCGAATCGCTAATCGGACCAATCGCTTCGCTGATCGACAAGATCATCCCCGACAAAGAAGCCCGCGCCAAAGCTAAATTGGAACTGCTCGCGCTTGAGGGCACGCATGAACTGCAATCGATAGAGGCACGTCTCGCTGCGATTGTTGCCGAGGCCAATTCCAAAGACCCATGGACTAGCCGCGCCCGCCCCAGCTTCCTCTATGTAATGTATATTTTGCTGCTGACCGCGCTGCCAATGGGCATCCTCGCCGCCTTCAGCCCCGCCACCGCCAAAGACATCGCATCGGGTATGAACGCCTATCTCAGCGGCTTACCCGAACCGCTCTACGCGCTGTTCGGCACCGGCTACCTCGGTTACACCGCCGCGCGTCAATGGGGCAAGGTAAAGGGTTTGGAGCAGTAGGATTCCAGCATGAGTCGCAATGAGTAGCACCATGCCCGCTAAGGTCCCCATTGGTGACATTACGCTTAGTTTTCACAGGCTCGATCAAACGGAAACAAATAATGATTCTAGCGAATGGCGAACTTACGGCAGCGAAGAACCTTCCGCCTTCCAAGCCATTGCGGACATTCGACGCACGCATCAAGTGACCGAAAATTAGCTTTTGAACTCTGTTCCATGTGTTCCATTTATTCAGCCTTTCGGTTCTTAGCCTGAACCGCTAAGCTTATCCCTATGAGCACTATTACCGCCAATACCATCTTCGTACTCAATGGCCCCAACCTCAATTTACTCGGGCTTCGCGAGCCGGATATCTATGGCTCCGACACGCTCGATGATATTGCCGGAATGCTAGAGGACCGCGGGCGCGAGCTCGGTCTGACGATCGATATGCGCCAGACTAATCATGAAGGCATGTTGGTTGATTGGTTGCACGAGGCGCAGGCAGAGGGTGCGAAGGCGGTTTTGCTTAATGCCGCCGCCTATACACACACCTCAATCGCGCTGCTCGATGCCATCCGCGCCATCACCACTCCGGTAATCGAGGTGCATCTTTCAGACCCTTCCACCCGCGAGGAATTTCGCCATAAATCCTATGTTGGAATGGCTGCAAAACAATGTGTCCAAGGCCTTGGTGCAAAAGGATATGTTGTAGCGTTGGACGCTGCGGCATTGCTTTAATCCGCACCATAATCGGCACCAAAAACCACCTCACCCTCTTGCCCTACGGCCCGATGCCGCGCATAGGCAAAGGTCTGTACTAACTATGGGGCATTTATGGCCGATACCAAGGGTTCTGCTGGCAAAAAGACTGGCATGGAAGTAGACACTAAACTGGTTCGCGAGCTGGCCGAGATGCTGGGCGAAACTGGCCTCACCGAAATCGAAGTGGAAGATGGGGAGCGCAAGATTCGCGTGTCTCGGGGCGGCGGAGTTGTTGCACCTGCACCCGCGATGATGGCCGCACCTGCGCCCGCTCCGGCCGCACCAATCGTCGCTTCAGCGGCAGCCGAAGCGGCGGCCGCCGATCATTCAGGCGCAATGAAGTCTCCGATGGTCGGTACAGTCTACCTATCACCCAACCCCGAATCAGGTCCGTTCGTCAATGTCGGCGACGCGGTGAAGGAAGGCGATACGCTGGTCATTATCGAAGCGATGAAGGTAATGAACCCGATCACCGCCGACAAGGCCGGCACGATCAAGGCGATCTTGGTCGAGAATGCCCAGCCGGTCGAATTTGACCAGCCGCTCGCAGTAATCGGGTAAACGCACCATGGGTATTTCCCGGATATTGATTGCCAATCGCGGCGAAATTGCCTTGCGCATCCACCGCGCCGCGCATGAAATGGGCATCGAAACGGTCGCAGTGCATTCCACTGCAGACACGGACGCGATGCACGTAAGGCTTGCAGATCATGCCGTGTGCATTGGCCCGCCATCAGCAACTGACAGCTATCTGAATACCGCAGCAATTATTTCAGCCGCTGAAATTGCCCAATGCGACGCGATCCACCCTGGCTATGGCTTCCTGTCGGAGAATGAGAAATTCGCCGAAATCGTAGAAGCGCATGATATTGCCTGGATTGGTCCGAAGCCCGAACATATCCGCACGATGGGCGACAAGGTCGCAGCTAAGCGCACGGCTGGAGCACTTGGCCTGCCCTTGGTGCCCGGCTCTGACGGCGCGGTAAGCGACCCCGAAGAAGCCAAGAAAATCGCCGATGAAATCGGTTATCCCGTTATTATCAAGGCAGCATCCGGCGGTGGCGGGCGCGGAATGAAAGTCTGCGAAGGCCCCGATACGCTTGCCAGCCTGATGCAAGCTGCAGCCAATGAAGCGAAGTCGGCGTTTGGCGACGCGACGGTTTATCTTGAGAAATATCTCGGCGATCCGCGCCATATCGAATTTCAGGTGTTTGGCGACGGTAAAGGCAATGCGATCCACTTGGGCGAGCGTGATTGTTCTCTGCAGCGCCGCCACCAGAAGGTTTTCGAAGAAGCGCCCTCTCCGGTTCTTTCAACCGAGGAACGTAACCGTATGGGCGATATCTGCGCCAAAGCGATGGCTGATATGGGCTATCGTGGAGCAGGCACTATCGAATTCCTTTGGGAAAATAACGAGTTCTATTTCATCGAAATGAACACCCGTCTGCAGGTTGAACATCCAGTCACGGAAATGATCACCGGAGTGGACCTCGTGCGCGAACAAATCCGCGTTGCCGATGGCAAACCACTTTCGGTTAAACAATCGGAAATAGAGTTCAAGGGCCATGCGATTGAATGCCGGATCAACGCGGAAGATCCGTTCACCTTTGCCCCCTCCCCTGGCAAAGTTACATCCTACCACGCCGCAGGCGGTATGCATGTGCGCGTCGACAGCGGCTTATATGCCGGATATTCAATCCCGCCATATTACGACAGCATGATTGCCAAATTGATTGTCTATGGCCGCAACCGCGAAGGCTGCATCATGCGCTTGCGCAGAGCACTCGAAGAGATGGTCATCGAAGGCGTCAAAACGTCAATCCCGCTCCACCGCGAATTAATCCAGCAGGATGATATCCTGAATGGCGATTATTCGATTAAATGGCTCGAAGAATGGCTGGCTAAGCGCGAGGAAAGCTAGAGTATTTGGCTCCAGCTCAATTAAGCTCTCGGTAATTTGATAGAAATTTCCGCCACAATTTGCGGCTTGAATCGCCCATTGTAACGGCCACCATATTCCCAAATGTGAACAGTGAGATTATCTTGCTCTGACCTATTTCTGTAAGGCGCTTGTCGCGCTTCTTGAAATGCAAGCTGAGTTCCCAGCTCCTGCTCAAATTCCTTTCCGATTGGGCTGGAAGAAAAATCTGGCTGCCCTTTTACAGGATAGATTGCCATCATAGAGGTACCATGCGGAAGCACCTCGGCCGCATCATCGACTTGCTCGCCAGTGGCAAAGTCCATCAACGCGGTTACACCCGTTTGGGTTATGACAATCTTGTCATCAGTGCGAAGGAAGAGGTAACTGGCAGTCTCCCTACCCGCATAGGTCAAAATTTGGTTCTGATCATCGCTTGAGCTACTGGAATGGCACTTCGAATCTTCAGCAATGGCTAGCTGAGAAGCTAAAACCGCTCCCAAAATTGAAGCGGTAACCTCAGCATGACTGATACTAACTATAAGCCTTAGATTGCTGGCTGATAATCATTGCTACGCAAGGTAATGATATACGCTGCGAGCGCATCGACATCTTCATCAACCACTTCGAAATTCATTTTCTCGGGATAATTGTGCGAATCGCGTAGCCAATCCTTTAGCGTCACCAAAGTGAGCCCCTCGGTATTGGCAATCGCTTCAAACCCAGGCGATTCAGGGTTAGGAGACAACTGGTTCGAAACGATGGCGTGGCAACCGGAACACAATGCCTCGGAAAGATCGTATCCTGCTTTGGCTTGAACCGAGAGCCCCGCATCCAAGGCCATATTGGCATCAGACATGCTTGCAGAAACAACAGGGTTAGGCCGATCAGCCTGACACGCTGCAAGCGCGGAAATGCCGCATATAAGTGTAATTTTTCTCAGCGCTTTCAAGCAGGTCAACCTTCTCTCTCAATCTTAATCTAGAGGCACACCCGGTTCATGCTTCGCAGTCCGGATGGTCAGCGATGTTTTGACGCTTTCGACATTTGGCGCAGGCGTCAGCTTGCTCGTCAAGAACTCCTGAAAGCTCTGCAAATCTCTGCTGACCACTTTGAGAATAAAATCGATTTCACCATTGAGCATGTGAACCTCGCGCACTTCAGGCAGCGCGTTCATATGATCTTCAAATTCGCGTAGGGAGCTCTCTGCCTGGCTTTTTAGGCTAACCATCGCGAAAACGGTGATTGCAAAACCCAATTGCGAGGCATCCAGTTCGGCATGGTAGCCCCTAATTACGCCCTCTTCTTCGAGCGAACGAACGCGACGCAAGCATGGCGGCGCGGTTAATCCGACGCGCTGTGCCAATTCTACGTTGGTTACACGCCCTTCATTCTGCAATTCGGCAAGCAAACGCCGGTCAATCTCGTCGAGATTTGCCATCTCTTTCGCCCCTATCAGTCCTCGCGCTTAGAATGAAGCGCCGTTCGGCAATGAATGCCACGTTTATATCATCCCACCGACAATATTATTGTTCCTGACAGCAATTGTCCCGCTTTGCAACGTTCCACAGGGTGGCCATTCCCTGCCCTGCTGAAAGTGATAGAGCCGCAAGAGTCGAGAATTCCCGACGGTACGCCCGCGCGTCAATAACGTCGTCCAACCTGCTTGCCTTACGGCCGAAAGTGAACACCCAGACTGCCATGCACTTCGATGACCGCCTTGCCACCGTATTGCGCCACCGCGCAGCGGGAGAGCGTGCGGCACGGACTCAGTTCAGGCAGTTGCTCGATCTGCTAGGCAACAAGCCAAGCAACGTAGCGCGCAACAAAGAGGAAAGCCTGATGGCGGCGGCGTGGTTGAGGCTTGGCGCGCTCGGCGAGGGTATATCAGCCACCGAGCGCGCCGCCATGATCAGCGATCCGAGCTTGCGCGTACGCAATGCCGAACTTGTTGCGCATCTTGCAGAAGACGAACCCGAAGTAGCAGCGGCGGCATTGACCAAAGCGAGTTTGATCGACGACGATTGGGAGGCACTGATCCCGCGCCTACCAATTCGAGCGCGAGGATTTCTGCGTTTACGCCGCGACTTGTCGCATTCAACCATCAATATTCTTGAACGCTTGGGCATTCAGGACCGCGGATTGCCAGTACCCGCGCGACAAGAAGATCAATCTGATTCGACTTTAACAGTGCCCAAGGCAGCCAAAATCCCCCAGGCAGCAAACGATCAGCCAGACAACCTCGAATTGACCGATATAGTGGAGGAAGATACCGCGATTGGGGCCTTGGTCAAACGCATCGAGGCATTTCGTATGGCCCGCGCTTTGCCCCCATCGCCGAGCGCAGATGCGCCGCATTTGCCACTGAGCGAACTTGCCGCAGAGGTCGAAAAATCGCCTTTATCTGGCTTTGCCTTTTCTACAGATATGCGAGGCAGAATTGATTGGGCCAGCGACGGAGTTGCTCCTGCGGTGATTGGCCTGAACCTAGGCCATTCGCCAGATAACCCTCACGTATACGAGGCAATTCGATTTCGGCAGCCGCTGCGTGGTCTTCCGCTAGTCCTTGAAGGTGCACCTATCATTGAAGGGGACTGGATCGTAGACGCCAGCCCACGTTTCACCCAGCCGGGCGGTAGGTTTTTCGGGTATGCAGGCATGATTCGTCGCATGCCTACCAATGTTAAAAGCCTTCACGGCCTTCGGCAATCAAGCGAAGCGGACCGCCTGCGCCAATTGCTGCATGAACTCCGCACGCCGGTGAATGCAATTCAGGGGTTCTCCGAAGTGATTCAGCAGCAATTATTCGGCCCAGCTCCGCATGAATACCGTGCGCTTGCTGCTAGCATTGCCGGTGACAGTGCGCGGATGTTGGCCGGATTTGACGAACTGGACCGGCTTGCACGGCTGGAAACCGGCGCGCTTGAAATTGAGCCGGGCGAAACTAATTTTGCGACGATCGTCATCGAACAGGTCGGGCAATTGCAGGAAGTGCTGAAACCACGCACAGCCAGCTACGAATTGGGCGTGGCACCTGTTCCGGCCATCCCGCTGACGGTGGTTGACGCTGAAGCTATGGCTTGGCGGCTGCTTGCCACCATCACGGGCGCAATCGGCGCGGGTGAGCATTTGCAAATCGAGCTAGAAGACAGCGATGGAAATTTGCAGCTGAGTTGCGAAATGCCCATGTCGCTTGCCGCCAAAGACGACATTTTCAACTCATCTAGCAAGCCGACCAGCGGCTCGTTGAGCGCCGGAATGTTTGGATCAGGCTTTTCCTTGCGGCTGGTTCGGGCTGAAGCGCGCGCAATTGGCGGTGATCTAAGGCGGGTTGATGATTGGCTGCTGCTCACTATACCACCCTTGACCGCCGCTGAAGCCGCACCTAGCCAATCCCACGCCTGATAAGCGAACTGATCGGTTAAGCCCGCCATCGGCGGCATACAGCAGGGGAGTACTGGCATTTGGACCGGTCAATGATTGATCCACCCGCAAATGGGTCTGAAGTACTTTTCTCCGCCAATTTCGGGCAGCGCGCCCTATTGACCGTCGATACCGAAGAAGAATTCGATTGGAATGGCCCCTTTAAGGCGAGCGGCCACGGTCTTGACCACGTTCGCCGGTTAGCCAAATTCCAGCAATTTTGCGAAGGACTAGGTGTTAGCCCTGTCTATCTTGTCGATTGGCCCGTCGCGACTTCGAAGTTGGCCGCTGATATTCTTGCCGAACCACTCGCAAGCGGCAAGGCCGAGCTCGGGATCCAGCTACACCCTTGGGTCAACCCTCCGTTTGAGGAGGAAATCAATACGCACAATAGCTATGCTGGCAATCTACCGGCCGAGCTGGAGGAAGCGAAGTTCCTTGCCTTGCGGGATGAAATCCAGAAAAACTTTAGCATTACACCACAGATATACCGCGCTGGCCGTTACGGGCTTGGCCCCGCTTCGTCGGGAATACTTAAACGCGCTGGCATCGGGATCGACAGCTCGGTTCGCGCCAATTTTGACTATAGCGCTGCGGGCGGTCCTGATTATCGGAACCATCCGCTCGCGCCCTACTGGGTCGATGTGGAGCGCCGGCTGCTCGAATTGCCACTTACAACAGTTTATTGGGGCATGCTTCGCAGACAAGGCAAGATGCTGTTCCCAGCTCTTGCTCGAATTCCTCGCCTGCATGGCCTCGCCGCAAAATTGGGGTTGCTAGAGCGTATTCCGCTGACGCCCGAAGGCGTTACAGCCGAAGAAGCATTGCGCGGCATTGATATGGCCCTGGATGACGGCCTTCCGCTACTTGTGATGTCATTTCACAGCCCTTCTCTTGTACCTGGGAACACGCCCTATGTACGAAGCGAAGCTGATCTAGACGCCTTGTATGATTGGTGGCGGCGCATTTACACCTACCTCGAGATGCGGAGGGTCGCGCCCACCACAGTTAAGGAAATCATGGAATCAGTCGAGGTTTCCTAGAAGAATTCGGTAATTTTTCGCTTTTTGACTAAAACGACGCTTGCCACCTGCGCCCGCCATCGCTAGGCGCGTCTCCGCTGCTTGGGAATTACTGTGCAGCGCATGCTTTAGGTATCTTTGTGGGCCTGTAGCTCAGTTGGTTAGAGCTGGCCGCTCATAACGGCTAGGTCGCGGGTTCGAATCCTGCCGGGCCCACCAGATGCCGGCAGAATCGCAATCCGTTGCGGGCTTGCCGCAGACGGCTAAAGTATGGACGAAAATGTCGGGGAGTGGCGCAGCCTGGTAGCGCATCTGTTTTGGGAACAGAGGGTCGCAGGTTCGAATCCTGTCTCCCCGACCATTTTCACTTAAAAGTATTTGCGCCTGCGGGCGGCCCTTAACAAATCACTGGGTTCCATTTACCTCTGCGTTGCCCGATTAACGGGTGCAATGTCCCTCTATTCCGAACAGCCTCAAACCAGCAATGGCCCATTAAGCACCGGTACGATCTGGGCAATTGCCTTGCCTGCGATGGTCACCAATGTCGCCACTGCTTTTATAGGGCTTGGCGATATGTGGATTGTCGGGCGCCTGAATGATGCACCAATGCAAGGCGCGGTTGATATCGGAGCGCGCCTGTTCGCGGTTCTGTTCATTGTGATGAATTTCCTCAAAACCGGAACCACCGGACTTGTTGCACAAGATGGCACCCGGTCTGGTGAGGATGCGCAGGCTGTGACCCTGTTGCGCGGGCTATTGGTTGGATTGGTAATTGCCGCTGCGCTGTTGCTATTGAAACCGTTGATCCTGCCTTCGCTTCTTGGACTGCTAGGTGCAGAGGGAGCCGTATTGGAATCGGCGCGAACATACGCCGATATCCGCTATTGGTCTGCTCCAGCATATTTAGCGAACCTCGCCCTAATCGGATTTCTGATCGGACGTAAGCAGATGGCCGCGGTTCTACTATTCGAAGTCGGCTATAATCTCGTCAATATCTGCCTCGGCCTGTGGTTTGTGATAGGTCTGAACCTCGGCATTGCCGGCATTGGCTGGTCCAGTTTTGCTGCCGAGTTTTTGAAATTGGTAGCAGTTTTGGTTTTTGTTCTGCGCGGCCAAATAGGCTTAGCCTTGCTAACCCAGCTTCGCGACAGGGCACATTACCGCTGGCAATCGCTACGCCCGTTCCTAGCCGTCAACCGAGACCTGTTTTTACGGACGGTATTGCTAATGGTTGCACTTTCCGCACTAACTCGGCTTAGCGCTGAGCGCGGCCCGGTAGTCCTGGCCGCCAATGGCATTATCTATCAGATGTTTGTTCTAACAGCGCTGCTTCTGGACGGATTTGAGAACGCGGCGCAGGTTTTGAATGGTGAGCGGTATGGTGCACGAGACCGCGCCGGGTTTCTGTTTTATTTCAAACAAACGCTAGTTCGGGGATTTGCCGTTGCTGCTCTCGTGGCAATAGGCTTTGCCGGATTCAGTGGGCCGATCCTAGAGAGCTTTGCTGCTACCGTCCCCGTCGCTGATGCCGCCAAATCGAGCGCTTCATGGCTGATATTGATACCCTTTGCTGGGGTGGCCGGCTTTGTGCTCGACGGAGTTTTTGTCGGCGCAAGTTGGACGCGGGCTCTATTATTGACGATGGCTGGTGCGGCGGCAATTTTCGCGATCTCGCTTTGGCTTACCTGGCCGTTAGGTAACGATGGTTTATGGCTATCCTTCGTCATATTCTTGGTGGCCCGCGCCCTTTTGCAATTGGTGATGATGCCCAGATTGATAGGCCAGAGTTTTCGAACCTCGGGGACAGCCAGCCGATAAAACGGGCTCCCGTCAGTTTGCCTGAATTATGCCTTATTGCGCCACTTCACCTTGGATCGAACCTTCGTAATTTGCCAGAATTCCGGCGATCTGGGTCCACACTGCAACATTCTGGCGCAGCTGAACAATATCGATTTTGTCCAAAGTATCGTCCGGCGTATGGTGAAGGTCAAAATATCGGGTGCCATCCTGCTGCAAATCGATGATCGCAGTTTTCTGATCACGGGCAATATTGATGTCCGCGCCGCCGCTGGCGACAATTGTGGAATTGGCGACACCGAAACGTGCGACCGATGCAGCAAGTTCAGCGTGCAGATCAGGATTGGTATCGCGAAAATTGCTTTCAAAGCGCCAAATGCGATCTGCCCCGAAGTCGCTTTCAAAGGCCACGGCGATAGGCTCGTCAATATGCGCTTTGGAATAGGCGATGCTTCCAAACAAGCCCACTTCCTCTGCTCCGGCCATCAATACGCGGATCGTGCGCAGCGGCTGGCCAGTATGCGATACATGCAACGCCGCGGCGGAGATAATGCCGCACCCTGCCCCGTCATCAAATGCGCCGGTACCGTTCCACCAGCTGTCAATATGACACGCCAGCAGAACCGGCGGCAAAGACGGATCGCGCCCGACAATTTCGCCCACCACATTGCCGCTCTGGGTCATGCCCCGATTTTGAGGGGTGAGAACCAGCTTCATGGTGATCGGACGGTCGCCTGCCCGCGCAAACATGCGTTCAAGATTAAGAGCATCGGGGATCGACAAAGCACCAGCTGGAATCATGTCATCCACCACCCGCGTTCCGCCTGTGTGCGGGTTGCGGTGCTTGTCTGTGCCAATGGACTTGATCACCGAAGCGACCGCGCCTTTGCTTTGGGCGATACTTGCGCCAACCCAGCGTGCAGGTCCGGCAAAGCCATATTGCGAACCGTCCTGCGTCGGCGTCATCGAATGGCTGATATAGGCGATTTTGCCCTTCAAGCTGCCTTCCGGCGCAGCGCTCAGTTCCGCGATGGTTTTGAAATACACGACTTCCGCCTCGATACCGTCAGTCCCGGTAGAAGCGCTTCCGCCCAATGGCGTTACTTCGAAAGGTTGCGGAAACGGGCTGGTTATCTCTGCGCTGGCCAATGCACCCGGCACCCAGGTTTCCATCATGAACGGCTCGTCCGCGACATTCTCGAAACCGTTTTGCCTGAGCCATTTTACCGCCCAATCACGGCCGCGCTGCTCTGCTTCTGTTCCCGCTTGACGCGGACCAACCTCGGTCGTGATCCCTTCAACAAAATCCCAAGCCAACGTATCGGCGGTCAAAACTTTATCGGCACCCTCTTCCAAAGTCATCGCACCGCTATGCTGGGCAACAGCAACAGACGAATAGGAAACGGATAGCGAAAGTGCGGCAAGCGCAAGCAGGTTTTTTCTCATGAAGCGCTAGCTATCGGCGGTCGCGCCCCAAGTCCAGCGCGCAAGTCCAGCTTGCCCGATTGGCTTTGAGACCCTATCTGCAGGCGCATATCCACATACACCAAACAATACCTCGAAGGACCGACCCGATGGCCGCGCAATATGCATATGTCATGAAGAACATGACCAAGACTTTCCCCGGCGCGAAAAAGCCCGTTTTGGAAAACATTAATCTACAATTCTATCAAGGCGCGAAGATCGGCATCGTTGGCCCCAACGGCGCAGGTAAATCCACGCTAATTAAAATCATGGCCGGTATCGATACCGATTTCACTGGCGAGGCGTGGCCGGGCGAAAACATCACGGTTGGCTATCTGGAGCAGGAACCGGAACTGGATGAAAGCAAAACTGTTCTGGAAAACGTAAAGGATGGCGCACGGGCTACCGCCGATCTGGTCGAACGCTTCAATGCAATCTCTGCCGAAATGGCAGAACCTGACGCGGATTTTGACAAACTTGGCGATGAAATGGCCGAGCTGCAAACAAAGATCGATGCGGTCGATGGGTGGACGCTCGACAATCAGCTTGAAATTGCGATGGAGGCACTGAGGTGTCCGCCATCCGATATGGAAGTCACCAATCTTTCAGGTGGTGAGAAACGCCGCGTAGCGCTCACCCGCCTGCTGATTCAGAAGCCATCAATCCTGCTGCTCGATGAGCCGACCAACCACCTTGATGCCGAAAGCGTTGAATGGCTGGAAAACCATCTGAAGGAATATGCCGGCGCCGTGCTGATGATCACGCACGATCGCTACTTCCTAGACAACGTGGTGGAATGGATTCTGGAACTCGATCGCGGGTCTTATTATCCTTACGAAGGCAATTACTCGACTTACCTCGAGAAGAAATCGAAACGCATGGCGCAGGAAGACCGCGAGGATTCCGGCCGCCAGAAAGCGCTCGCCGAAGAACTCGAATGGATTCGTCAGGGCACCAAAGGTCGCCAAACAAAATCTAAAGCGCGTATCCGCAAGTTTGAAGAATTGCAGGACAGCCAGAAAGACCGCAAACCGGGCAAGGCGCAGATCGTAATTCAGGTCCCTGAACGGCTCGGCAGCAAAGTTATCGAAGCCAAGGGCATTTCCAAGGCGTTTGGCGACAAATTGCTGTTTGAAGACCTCAGCTTTATCCTGCCACCGGGCGGGATTGTCGGCGTAATCGGTCCCAATGGCGCGGGCAAATCGACCCTGTTCAAAATGATCACAGGGCAGGAACAGCCGGATAGCGGAACCATTGAAATCGGCGAAACCGTCCACCTCGGCTTTGTTGACCAAAGCCGCGATGATCTGAACCCGAAGAACAATGTCTGGCAAGAAGTGTCAGATGAACTGGATTACATGAAGGTCAATGGCCACGACATGAGCACGCGCGCTTACGTTGGCGCGTTCAACTTCAAAGGCGCGGATCAACAGAAAGTCGTTGGCAAACTGTCGGGCGGTGAACGCAACCGAGTGCACATGGCGAAAATGCTCAAAGAAGGCGGCAACGTCCTCCTGCTCGATGAGCCGACCAACGATCTCGACGTTGAAACATTGCGCGCACTGGAGGAAGCCATCGAAAACTTCGCCGGTTGCGCGGTGGTAATTTCGCACGACCGCTTCTTCCTCGACCGTCTGGCTACGCATATTCTTGCGTTCGAAGGCGACAGCCATGTTGAATGGTTCGAGGGCAACTTTGAAGCTTACGAAGAAGATAAGCGCCGCAGGTTGGGCGATGCAGCGGACCGGCCCACACGGCTGTCGTATAAGAAGCTTACTAGGTGAGCACCGAGTAATCACAGCTAAAGTCGTCTCTTCAACTCATTCAGCCCAATGCCACCTTTGGAGCCGCCGTCCTTCAGCAATTGCCAACTTCAAGAACAGGGTGTTTAGCCCTCAAATTCAATAGCTAAATTCACCGCTAGCAGGGTAGCACGGCGTCACCATTGTCACCCTGTCATGCGATCTCAACTCGCGCCCAAGCCACTCAAAACCGAATTTGTATTTCATCAACCAATTTACATTATGACACACGTGCAAGAACATAGGGAACGCGCACGTGATCGACATCGAGATCCAGAACGAGACGCATCAGACGCATGAAAAGCTGAAATTCGCGGTTGTCCCGCGCATTGGAGAGGGTTTGCGCTTGCAAGAGCCGAACGGCTTCTGGGCGTCCTATGATGTGATCGACCTGTGGTATCAGAAAGCCGATTATGGCGATGTATGGGTCCCATATCTGCATGTGCGCAAGACGGCTGGTGAGGTTGAAGAGACCCCTGCTGCGGCTCAAGCTGCGAACCATGATGGGGAGGTTTTACCATTCACAATCTGATCAAACGTATCGATGCGCCCGTGCCCGGCCAAGAGCAGGATAAGCCTGCGATAGAACCCCAAGTTGCGCCTGCGCCAGTCCCACCGCCAATAGATCAGGCAGAAGCGCCGCAAGCAGAGCCTGCCAAGACATTCGGACGCCATGTTGCTTCGCCTGCTGGTCCGACCCGCATTGCCCAGCCAGCGCCATCTCGTACTTGCCTGTTGGTCGATGATTCACGGATGATCCGCAAGGTATCCCGCCAGATTGTCGTGAAGCTTGGCTACACAATTGACGAAGCAGAGAATGGTCAGGAAGCGCTAGCCAAATGCAAGCTTGCCATGCCCGATCTGATAATTCTCGATTGGGATATGCCGATAATGACTGGCATCGAGTTTCTTGCCGAACTGCGCGCGCTAAACGATAAGAAAAGGCCAAAGATCGTGTTCTGCACAACGCATTCGAGCGCCATGGACATCCATAAAGCTATCGAAACTGGAGCTGACGAGTTCGTCACTAAGCCGTTCAATGAAGCACAGCTTGTCGGAAAATTGGCAGCTATCGGAGCTGCTTAACAGTTATGGAACTAGCCATTGCGTTGCCGCTGACGCACCATCACCTGAACTAGACCTAACCACAATTTTCGCGCGCCGATGTCCGGTATTGGCCAGATACAACCAATCAAATTCGCGCACAGACACCAGTAGGACCGCGAAGTTCTCACGCGCGGCAGCAACTTGCGCATCCTCCGGTGTAATACCCTCGATCCAATCAGGCAGGCCCGATACCGGCCCATCGCTTGGCGAGCTCGGCGGAGCTTCTGCGAGATAGCATCGTTTGGCAAAATTGGTGGCTTCGCTCCATGCCTTGTCGGCAATTGGCCCGCTGCTTTCCACTCGCCCTTTACCGCGCATCCTGATCTGCACCTTGGCTTCGGAATCATACGCCAGCACAGTCATTTGAGGATCATTGGTAACTGCGGCCACTTTCGGACTCCGCAAATCAGTATGGAAGCGCAACGTACCCGTTACCGGATCAAATTCGCGCAGCACCATGACCCGCAAATCAATATCAGACGTGCCCACGACCAATGTATGAAAAGCTGATTTGCGCATCTTCCCGCCTTCAATAAGCCGGGTTTTGATATCCTGCGCCACCATATCGAGAGTCATTTCCATCGTCCCCTTAGTCACGCCCGACGCCACCCTGTCAATCATTCCAATATTTCACCATCTTGCCTCGAGACATGAACCTCGGCCAGTGGCGTTCGTTCAGTTTCAAGTCAGTTTAGATGAACTAGAACCATTTTCATCAACAGGGCCGCTGGGTGGACGCGGTGTTTAAAAATGGAGTGCCGCTATGACTTTGAGAGAATTACTATCCGCAGGTAGCGCGACGGCCCTAGCCGTCGCCATCGCTTTTGCCCTTCCCGTTCAATCGGCTTCAGCTGCAGAGGCTGAGGCGGCGTCAGCAGATACGCAGCGCGCCGACCGAGACCGCACACGAGGCGACCGTGCCCGGGGCAATCGTGGCGAACGCCGTGAAGCGCGCCAAGACAATCGCGAGCGCCGTGAAGCGAGGCAGGACCGCCAAGAGCGCCAGACGCGCAACAACAACACTCAGCGTCCACAAGCTCGTCAACAGCAACGCCAACAAGCGCGGCAAGACACTCGCCAAGACATTCGCCAAGACACTCGTCAGCAGCGCAGGGCCGAGCGCCACGAACCTGCAGCACGGCGGTCTACAACCCGCTACGGCGGCCGTGTCGAGCGTCAGACTGCGCAGCGTCAAGCAGACCGCCGTACCGCAACGCGCGCAGATCGCCAGGTAGAGCGCCGCGTCGAAAGGCAGGTCGAACGCCGTGCAAACCGCCGTGCAGATGCCCGTTCTGAACGGAACCGGACATATCGCAATAGCGACAGGAATAGGACCTACTCCGATAATCGTCGAGCTGAACGCCGGTCGCATTATCGGCAGAACCAACGCCGGTGGAACCGTCATACGTGGCGCAACAATAGCCGCTATAATTGGAACAGCCACCGTCGGAATTACCGGAACACATACCGCCTAGGTCGCTATTATGCACCGTATCGGAACTATCGGTACAGCCGCATCAACATCGGCTTCCATCTTGGCAACGTCTTCTTCAGCAGCCGCTATTGGATCAACGATCCATGGACCTACCGCCTGCCAGAAGTTTACGGACCCTACCGCTGGGTTCGCTATTATGACGATGTTTTGCTGGTAAACACTTACACCGGCGAAGTGGTCGACGTGATCCACGATTTCTTCTGGTAATTACAAACCACCGAGCCCGGTCGACCTTGACCGGAATGGAGCCCCCGTCAGAGCAATCTGGCGGGGGTTTCCACTTGAGGCCCCGCAGTCGGCGCACCGTATCTAACGATTGATTTGGATTGTAATTGGCGTCCATCATCTCGGCGACTTTTGGATTGGCAAACAATCAATGTAGCATAGCGGTCTCAAGCGCTATGCCAGCCTCGAAACTGATGCTTCCTTGTCCGTGAATTAATCGGTCGGCCTCGCAGTAGCCCGTAATTTTTGCCAACATTATTAATTCGATTGCGCGCTTGTGTCGGATGCGAGCCCCCAGAAATTTTCAAACTGCTAGGCCATAATATAGCCGCTGCTTACGCATAAGGTCTGCGCGCTCGACTCTAAGTTAAAGGGCTGTGATGCGCATGCATGAGCATCATCGCCGCCGAACCCACCGTAAATCAGCGAACTGCCCTCGCACCAATCGGAGCGAACCTATAAATGCTGAGAACGCATAGGAGGTTTTACAAAATCTCGCACACTCACGACCATCGATATGTCTCAATTATGAATTTGGCACTTGTCCGAATGGTAGCATTTTGAAAATGCCACCGTTCTTATCGAAGAACGTATGCTTGAGTGCGCCAAGGATGTGCAAACCAATCAGATACATAAACACCTCACCG
Source organism: Pontixanthobacter gangjinensis (assembly GCF_009827545.1). Lineage (NCBI taxonomy): Bacteria > Pseudomonadati > Pseudomonadota > Alphaproteobacteria > Sphingomonadales > Erythrobacteraceae > Pontixanthobacter > Pontixanthobacter gangjinensis. Next base: position 2,302,798 of record NZ_WTYS01000001.1, read on the forward strand.
CCGGTTTTGTGCAAACCGATGATAGCCTTTCCGGTCTCTCGCGAGTCTCCGACTGGCAGGCCCGGCACGGTAAACAGACCCCAAATGTCGATAAAACCGCCAAAATAGGATGTGGCAAGCCAGCCGCCCAGCGGCAGGCCAACCAGCAACACGTAGAAAATGATATGTACAGCCCGGACCAAGATTCGCTCCCACGCGGCAAGTTTGCTTGGCAATGCAGGAACCGGATGCGTCCACCGCCACAAAAGACGCCCGATTGTTAGAAACAGGATCGTCATACCCAGGGCCTTATGGTGCCCCATCCACCAGCCTTTATCATCACCGGTCAAATGCTCGGCAGCCTCAACCAGCCGCCAATTGACGATCACTGCGATCGCAATGACCCAGTGAAATATCATCGCGCCCTTGGAATAGCGGGACTGACTTGCTGCGCTCATCATCGACTCAATATGCCTTTTATCATTTCAATTTAGCGATATCGCAGGAAGCGGCAAGCCAACCACTTGATGCCGTGGATTTCAGTGCTAGAAAACCAGTTATGGCCAAGACAGCAATCGTTCCCGATCAAGACGCGCTGAAGCGCGTTGGCGCCACCGTCCGGCGGCATTTGGATGCACACCCCAATGCCCAGAAGCTACCGACTGACAAGGCAGAAGTTTACGCGATCAGTTACTTCCTGACGGCTTTGGAGTGCGGGCGCCTAAACAGCATGATTGACGTTATCGCGCAGCCTAGCGAGCTCTATGATGGAACCCATCAAGACGGCTTCAGAACTTCCTATTCAGGTAATCTCGATCCGCACGACGCTTTAATGAAGGATCTGTCGACGCGAATAGACACCGCGTTGGGGCTACCTGCGGCCTATGGCGAGGCGATACAGGGCCAGCGTTATTATGTCGGTCAACAGTTTAAGCCCCATAATGATTATTTTCATACCGATCAGGAATATTGGAAGCAGGAACGTGGACGCGGCGGCCAGCGCAGCTGGACGGCAATGGCCTTTCTAAACAAAGTCCAACAGGGCGGCGCAACCGAATTTCCAGAGCTAGATCTGAAGATAGCACCTCAACCCGGAGTTCTTCTTGTTTGGAACAACGCCGATGTTGAAGGGGCGCCCAATCCCGATACGTTGCATGCCGGAACGCCGGTTGAAGCTGGGGTCAAATACGTCCTGACCAAATGGTATCGAACGCGGACGTGGAAATAATACGGCGTCCGCTTCAGCAGTTCACCCCAACCCCAAAGCTTCTGCAATCAGCTTGCGCGAATTAGCGATACCATAGAGCGCGATGAAGCTGCCCATCCGCGGGCCCTGATCGCTTCCAAGCAACGTTTGGTAAAGCGCGCGAAACCAGTCCCGCAAATTTTCAAACCCGAATTCTTCTTGCTTACCGATTTCATACACCTTGGTTTGCAAATCTTCCGCAGGATAATTGTCAGGCAATTTCGCCAACTCAGCATCAAGCGCACGCAATGCCGCCGCTTCATTTTCTGCCGGCGCACGCTTCTTCAGTGTGGGCGCAACGAAATCGCGATTATAAGCCAGAGCTGCCGAGACCATAGTGTCGACCGCAGGGTGCTTCGCCGGATCAGCATCGGCCACATAGTTGGCCAAATACGACCAAACCTGTTCGCGGCTAGCCTCTGCGCCCAGTACTCCAACCAAATTGAGCAACAGACCGAAGGTCACTGGTACAGTATCACCAGCGCCTGGCGCTTCGGGGCCGTCTATACGCGAATTGGCGCGCAACAAATGCCAGACTGGATTGCCAAGCTGCTTATCGAGCGGCTGCTCGGCCAACCGCTCGCGGAATTGCCAGTAGTCATCCACCGCGCGCGGTATTACCCCCACGTGCAACTGCTTGGCGCTTTTCGGATTGGGGAAAATATAAAACCCAAGACTCTCTTCCGTGCCATATTCCAGCCACTGTTCAATTGTCAGTCCATTACCCTTGGACTTGGAAATCTTTTCACCATTCTCGTCAAGAAACAGCTCGTAGATCAAACCGTCCGGCTTGCGGCCACCAAGAACCTTGGCAATTTTGCCGGACTGAATACCAGTATCCGTCAGATCCTTGCCGTACATTTCATAGTCGACCCCTTGCGCGACCCAGCGCATCGCAAAATCGACTTTCCACTGCAGCTTTGCCTGTCCGCCAAGCGCAGATTGTTCGATCACAGAACCGTCATCGTCCGTAAACCGGATCAAGCCAGCCTGCGCATCGACGATCTCGACCGGTACTTGCAACACAATGCCAGTCGTAGGTGAAATGGGCATAATCGGTGAATAGGTTGCAGCACGTTCAGCCCGCAGAGTTGGCAACATGATGTCAAGAATGTCCTGATTATGCTCGAGGACATTCTTCAATGCGTCGTCGAAATGACCGTTGTTATACCGATCCGAAGCGGCAACGAATTCATATTCGAAACCGAAACGGTCGAGAAAATCGCGGAGCATCGCATTGTTATGGGCGGCAAAACTTTCGAACTTTTCAAACGGATCGGGAATGCGGCTAAGCGGCTTCCCCAAATGCTCAGCCAACATTTCCTGATTGGGTAGATTGGTTGGCACCTTGCGCAAACCATCCATGTCGTCGCTGAATGCCACTAGCCGAGTGGGCTGACCGGTCAGCGCTTCGAATGCACGGCGGACAAACGTTGTGCGGAGCACTTCCTGAAACGTACCGATATGTGGCAGACCCGAGGGGCCGTAGCCCGTTTCAAACAGCACAGGCGAACCATCCGGCTTCATTCCATCAGGATAGCGTTTGACCAGCCGTTGAGCCTCAAGGAAAGGCCATGCCTTGGATTCGCGAGCGGTCTCGATCAATGTGCTGTCAGTCATGGCAGCGCTTTTGCGCGTTGCGCTCCGTGTTGCAAGTGCGAAGAATGTCTCGTTGCAGCTTAATCCTGCTTTGAACCGCTTTTAAACGTCTCTGCGCTTGCGCGGTGTTCCATATTCGTTCTATCGGCTTTGCCGTGGTTCAACCGCTCTCCCTTCCCGCGCTTCACGCATCGCATGCCGGAACATGGCTACGCGATCCTAACGGCAACAGTCGCGGAGTATCCAAAGGCGAGGCAATCATGGCCGCGGCGGACACACCGATATTGCTTCTCAACGCACCGCTAGTGGCAACGCGATTGGGGTATCCTGACCTCTCGGGTCTCGATTTGCTTGAATTGTTTGCCTTCGTCTTCCCGGCAAAATTCTGTGTGCCAACGCCCAAGGGATTGGCCCATGCATTAGGATTGGACGAACCAGCTAGCGACGATCAAGTCCCTGCCTTGTTGCAGCAAGCAGCGGGCGCGATTGTCGAGGCCTGTGAAGGCGGCAATTGGGCCGAGCGCGACGGCGCGTGGTCATCTTTACAGTCGCTAAGCCGCTTGCATTGGCCGTGGGCGCAAATTCTCGCGCCTCACATCAAGAAGCCCGAGCAGGCCGAAAAATGGCTGTTCTCCAAACTACCCGAATGGGAAGAAACGCCCGAGCGCCCCCAACCTGCACAGGTCACTTTGGAAGACGATGCAGTCGAGGCGCAGCTAGACCGCCTTACGGGTGTCGAAGCTGAGCGGCGAGACGGGCAACGGGCCTATGCCAAAGCAGTAGGCAAGGTCTTTGCGCCGCGGGATAAGCACGGCAATCCTCACCTTCTGCTCGCCCAAGCGGGAACCGGAATCGGCAAAACTCTCGGATATCTCGCCCCATCAACCTTGTGGTCACAAGCCGCCAAAGGTACCGTTTGGGTGTCAACTTTCACTAAAAATTTGCAACGCCAATTGCGCAGTGAAAGCCGCAGGGCGTGGCCTGAAAGGCGCCCAGACGGCACACAGCCAGTCGTTATCCGGAAAGGGCGGGAGAACTATCTTTGCCTGCTAAATCTGGAGGATGCTTTACAAGGCGGATTCGGCGGGCGGGCTGCCATTCTGGCGCAGATTGTGGCGCGGTGGGCCTCCTTCTCCCGTGATGGCGATATGATCGGCGGGGACTTGCCCGGTTGGCTCGGAACTTTGTTTCGCAAACGTGGAATTGCCGCCTTGACTGACCAGCGCGGTGAATGCGTTTATGCTGGCTGTCCGCATTACCGCAAATGCTTCATTGAACGATCTTCCCGAGCCTCAGCGCAAGCTGATTTGGTTATTGCCAACCACGCTTTGGTTATGATCAACGCAGCCAGGGGACGCGATCATGCCCAGCGCCCCACCCGCATCATTTTCGACGAGGGTCACCACGTTTTCCAAGCTGCCGATTCGACCTTTGCCGCTGCGTTGACTGGAGCGGAGGCCATCGAATTGCGGCGTTGGGTTATCGGCCCGGAGCGTAAAAGCAAAGGGCGCCGCAGAGGTCTGGCGGCTAGGCTTGCCGATGTCGCAAGCTATGATGACGCAGGCGGCGAAGCGGTTGAGGCCGCAATCAAAGCAGCGCAAGCCCTTCCCTCTGACGGGTGGCTTCAGCGTTTAAATGATGGCGAACCCTACGGTCCGATCGAGCAATTGTTGGCAGCAGTGCGATCAATTACCTACGCTCGCGATGAAAGCGGTGGGCAGGAAGCTGGCTACGGCATCGAGACCGAAGCCGCTCAGTTGCCTGGAAATTTCGTCCATTTTGCAGGCGAGGCCGAAGCCGCCTTAGCGCGGATTCGGCAGCCGCTAATCCAGCTTGGCGTCCGGCTTGAAGCAATTATCGAAGACGCACCCGATTGGTTGGATGGTCAGGGGCGTGCCCGGATTGAGGGAGCAAGGCATTCTCTGGCATGGAGAGCCGATTTGATTGCCGCTTGGGAATCGTTGCTCAACCGCTTGGGCGGCCCGGCGAACCCCGAATTTGTCGATTGGCTAGCGGTCGACCGTTCCGAAGCGCGCGAATTTGACATCGGCATCCACCGTCGCTGGCTCGATCCGATGAAGCCCTTTGCCAAGACAGTTCTAGAACCTTCGCATGGCGTAATGCTTACTTCGGCCACATTGCGAGACGGCGAGGATTGGAACAGCGCGATTGCTGCAAGCGGCACCCCTCATATCGAAATCAAGCCCCAACTTTCCTCATCCGAAAGCCCATTCGATTATGCCAACCGAGCCGAAGTGTTGATCGTAACCGATGTAAAACGCGGCGATTTGCCAGCGCTGGCCGGTGCATATTCGAGGCTCATCGAGGCAGCAGGCGGGGGCGTGCTCGGCCTGTTTACTGCAATACGCCGATTGCGCGCAGTTCACGGACGTATTGCGGATCGATTGGCGCGCGCCGGATTGCCTTTGTTCGCGCAGCATGTCGACCCGATCGACACCGGCACGCTGGTGGATATTTTCCGCGATGATCCGCGCGCTTCGCTGCTTGGAACCGATGCTTTACGTGACGGGGTCGATGTTCCAGGTGATTCTCTGCGCTGCGTGGTGATGGAGGCGGTGCCATGGCCAAAACCGAGCATTCTCCACCGCGCCCGCCGCGCGGCAAATGGCGGCAGCGCCTATGATGACCGGATGATTCGCGCCCGATTGGCGCAAGCATTCGGACGGCTAATTCGAAGCAAGGATGACAAGGGCCACTTTGTTGTGCTGTCATCTGCCTTCCCCAGCCGCCTGCTAAGTGCCTTTCCCAAAGGCACTCCGATTATTCGACTTACATTGGAGGAGGCTTTACATAGGGTCGAAGAAGGTGTTTCGAGTGCTTCGGACAATTTGCTGACTGACAGTTCCAACCAATCAGAGGACAGCCTGAACCTGTGAAGACCTTAGGCCTCTTACGCCATGCCAAATCCGATTGGGACGATATCGGCACCCGTGACTTCGACCGGGGCTTGAATGATCGTGGGCGCAAAGGCGCACGGCTGGTGGGCCGCCATATCGCAGAATACAGCGACAAACATGGCGTCGCTTGGGACAAAGTTCTAGCCAGTTCTGCAGAGCGCGTTCAACGGACCATCGAAGCCGCGTTGCCCGGCATTGATCCGATATCTGACAAGCGACTTTACCTCGCCAGCGTCGATACGATTATTGAAGTTATTCAAGAATACACCGATGATGAAGACAGCGTGCTGGTGGCCGCGCATAATCCCGGCCTGCAGGAAATGCTGTTCGCCTTGGTCCCGCCGTCTGAAGAAAATGCAATCTTCGACGAGGCCGCAACAAAATTTCCAACTGCAACTTTCGCAGTGTTCGAACTGGATATTGATAGCTGGTCCGATCTCGCGGCGGATTGCGGCCGGTTAGTTCACTTTATTCGTCCGCGTGACCTAGACCCAGAGCTTGGACCAGAACGCTAATCCAGCACCAAGCGCGGCCCACTGCCGCCCTCGCCAATCTTATCATCGCGATTGTAGAGTTGGCATTTCGAAAGGCTGAGACAGCCGCAACCTATGCAGCCATCTAGACGGTCTCGGGTACGCTCCAGCATGGCAATTCTAGCGTCAAGCTGGTCTCGGATCGAAGCGCTGATTGTTTTCCAGTCGCGAGCATTAGGTGTGCGCCCTTGCGGCAACTTCGCCAATTGATCTTCAATATCAGATAGAGGCAATCCCAGTTTCTGAGCGATCATAATAAAGCTCAACCGGCGAATATCCGAACGCAGAAAGCGGCGTTGGTTCCCGCTCGTTCGCATTGCGGATAACAACCGCTTCTCCTCATAAAACCGGATCGAAGACACTGACAGGCCGGTTCTACGGGCCAATTCTCCAATCGGTAAAAAATCATTTTTTGACAGCGATCTAGACACGAATTCCACCTCTCGAGAATTGTCTTGACCTCAACTTAACTTGAGGTTGCATAATTGCCAAGTTCAATGATTCGCGGCCCATTCTCTTTGGGCCAGCGGACTGAGAAATCGGAAGGATCAGAAAATGGCTATTGCAAGAATCGAACATACAAATTTGACGGTCACTAACCCGCAACGCAGCGCCGAACTCTTCATGAGATTGTGCGGCTGGCACATCCGATGGGAAGGCCCTTCGATGGGCGACGGGTACACCGTCCATGTGGGTAGCGATACAGATTATCTAGCGCTCTACACCAACGATACGATCAAGGGCGATTTCACCAAAGGCCAACCGATCAACCATGTTGGGATACAGGTGGACGACCTGGCCGAAGCCCGAAAAATCGTGGAAAAAGCCGGGCTCAAACCCTTCAGTGAAGGCACCTATGAACCTGGTCCAAGCACTTTCTATTTCTTCGACTGGGATGGGATTGAATTCGAGATAGTCAGTTACGGATAAACAGGTTTCGCCTCATTCGACACATAACCAGCAGCGATACGAAAAATGTCAATTCATCGTTTCCAAGGCCCGGTGACTCTGTATGACGGTCACATAATTTCAAAGGGAAACCGCAATGATGAAATTCTCCCACCTCCTTGGCACAGTTTCTCTGGCCTTCGCCGCCAGCCCTGCGCTTGCCGAGACAACCTATGTCACTGCGGACAGGATGCTCGATGTCGAAACGGGGCGTTACATTGAAGCTCCGCTGATTACCGTCATCGATGGCAAAATTTCTGCGGTCGAGGCCAGCGTTGCCGCCCCCGACGGAGCAAAAACCATCGATCTGGCCGGTTATACATTGCTGCCCGGACTCATAGATATGCATGTACACCTCGACGGAAGGCCCGAATATGGCGGGTATTCCAGCTTGCAATTCTCAGACCGATTTTGGACGGTAATCGGCGTAAGCAATGCCGCGAAAATGCTAGGTGCAGGCTTTACAACAGTCCGCAATCTGGGGGCCGTTGATTACAACATCGCCGGGCTGGACCAAGCAATCGAGGCCGGTTGGGTACAGGGTCCGCGTATCGTTAATGCTGCCCACGCACTGGGCGCGACGGGCGGTCATTGTGACCAGACATTCTTGCCGCCCAGTTTCGCGGCGAAGAGCCCTGCGGCTGGCGACGGCCCCGATCAACTGCGTCAGCGTGTACGTGAGCAGCGTAAATATGGCGCAGAAGTGATCAAAGCCTGCGCAACTGGCGGTGTGTTTTCACGCAATACTGAACCCGGCGTCCAGCAACTTCGTCTCGAAGAATTGACCGCGATCGCCGATGAGGCTCATTTTTGGGGCTTGAAAGCTGCTGCTCACGCGCATGGCGCAGAAGGGATAAAGGCGGCGATACTCGGGGGATTCGACACAATCGAGCACGCCAGCTTTATTGATGATGAAGGCATACGTCTGGCAAAGGCGCGCGGAACCTTTTTGAGCATGGACATCTTCAATACCGAATACACCTTGTCGCAAGGCGAAGCGAATGGGGTGCTGGAAGAAAATCTGGCGAAAGAGCGCTTGGTTAGCAAAGCCCAACGCGACAATTTCCGCAAAGCAAATGCCGAGGGCGTCAGAATGGTTTTTGGCAGCGATGCCGGCGTAATGCCGCACGAGGACGTGGGCGGTCAGTTCGGCATAATGGTCGAATATGGAATGACACCAATAGCCGCCATCCGTGCTGCGACCGTCAATGCCGCCGAGGCATTGGGGCAAGAAGGCGAGGTCGGTGTCATTAAGCCCGGCGCTTGGGCGGATATAGTCGCCGTTGATGGTGATCCGCTGGCAAACATAGGCGAGCTGGCCGATATCGATGTGGTCATCAAAGGCGGCGAACGCGTGAAATAATGCGCAGCTAAAACAGTTGCGTTTGGCTGCTGCGGGTCCAAGGATCTCCCGTGCGGTCAATAGTCAAATCACCCGCCCAAGGCGTGCACAGCTCCAAGGCGGCAGCGGGATCACCCATGAGCCAATCTGCGTAATTTTCCGGCGCGAGCAACACCGGCATCCGGCTATGAACTTCAGCAGCTACTCCAGCCGCTTCGGTCATCACCATCGAATAGACATCTCCCCATTCGTCACTACTGCGCCAGATACCTGCGCATGAAAATTGATCGGCGCCCGGAACAGACAACCAGGTCCGCGTCATTGCTCCTCTGGGACCTTGTGCCTCTGCCCATCCGGTCAAGGGAATCAGGCAGCGGCGCTTTTCAAAGCTAGAACGCCAGAAAAATCCGGAAAGCTTATCGCTCCGCGCATTGTTGACCGGCTTGGGCTTGAGCAACTGACCCTTCGTACCTTTACGTTGCAGCGGAAATCCCCATGCCATCGTGCGGATTTGACCATCGGCCACCACCATGCCTGGATAACCGGGATAGATTTCTTGGCCAACATTGGCACCTTGCGCAGTATTCTCAACGCTGAACCATTTGGCCGCTTCGTCAGTGGTCCTGGTCATTCGGTAGAGGTTGCACATCGCCGATCAAGCCCCGGCATTGCCGACCACAAAGCAGGCCGCTGCCATCAGAGCCCCCGCCCAGCGGTTAGCGCGGAACCGTTCGAGCGGATTTGCCGGATTATCGGGATCAAGCGTAACTACTTGCCATAGCAAATGCGCGGTAACGGGTAACAGCGTCAGCAATGCGACCCAATCATCGCGCAGGAGCCAAAATGCGAGTGCCCAAAGCGCGACGGCTCCGAGGTAAAATCCCGCCACTCCACTCTTCACGCTTTTTCCCAGGCGCAAAGCGGAAGAGCGAATGCCAACCAGCGCGTCATCCTCGCGATCTTGCAGCGCGTAAATTGTGTCGAATCCGATCACCCACAAAGCCGCTCCAAGATAGAGGGCAGCAAGGGCGTCAAGATTGTCGCTGCGCAGATGCGTCCACCCAACCAGCGCGCCCCATGTGAATACCAGTCCCAGCCAAGCCTGCGGCCACCAAGTGATCCGCTTCATAAATGGATAGGCTGCCACAAGAACCAGACTGCCGAGAGCCACGAATCGCGCCGTCCATTCCAACTGCAACAGAACAAGCAAACCGACGCTGCACAGCACAAGTAGCCAAATCCATGCTATCTTGCGGCTAACCCGCCCACTCGCAACCGGACGTGCAGCGGTTCGCGCAACTTGGCGGTCAAGGTCTGCATCGACAATGTCGTTGTAGACGCATCCTGCGCCGCGCATCGCAATACTTCCGAGTAGGAACCATAAGACCAACTGCCATTGGACACCCTGTCCCGCCAGCCAAACTCCCCAAGCGCAAGGCCAGAACAGCAGCCACCATCCAATGGGCCGGTCAAACCGCGCCAATTGCGCCAAATCTCGCGGGAACTGCGGCAGCCGTGCAATCAAACCGCGATGCTCGCTGTCGGGTACAATATCGGCGGCACGGCCCACGGGCGATTGCGGATGTTCAGTCATACTTGCATCCTACCGCGCACAAGGCCTAGTGAAAAGACATGCCTGCCACCCCCGCCTGGCCGCCAAGAAGCGCCCCCCGCCTGTTCATTGAGCAAAAGTTGGATGAAGGGATCAGCGTATCAATAGAAGGAAATCAAGCGCATTACCTGTCCAAAGTGATGCGGGTTTCGCCTGGCGATAGTGTAATCTTGTGTGATGATCAGTCCGGGGAATGGGCCGCCAGCGTTGAAGCATCAGGCAGACGATCCGTCGAATTGACGATATCCCGCCTATTGCGTCGGCGCGAACAAGTACCTGATTTCTGGTTATGCGCCGCTCTGCTGAAGAAGGACCGGTTCGATCTCGTCTTGGAAAAAGCGACTGAACTCGGCGTCCGCCGGATCGCCCCTCTCGTCACCCGGCGGTGCGTTGCAGACAAGCTCAACGCAGACAGGGCGAAGTCAATAATCGTCGAGGCCGCCGAGCAATGCGCTAGAACTGCTCTGCCCGAACTTTCCCGCACGGTGAAGTTCGCCGAATTCGTTAAGGAATTTCCGGCTAATCGGACTCTGTTTTTTGCAGATGAAAATGGCGGCATAGATGCGGCAAAGGCGTTCTCGCAAACCGCCGGATCAGCCGCTTTGATCACCGGGCCAGAAGGCGGCTTCGACTATGCCGAGAGAGAAATGCTTTTGGCGTGCCCTAATGTGAAACCGATCACGCTTGGACCGCGAATACTGAGGGGTGAGACTGCAGCTTTGGCTGCGATCTCTCTCTGGATGGGAATCGCCGGGGACTGGCGGAATGAGGGAAAGAGTGATGAACAATAATATCTCTGGTAAGGCGCGGCGCGGTTGCCTAACGCGGCCTCTATGAGCACGCGCGACACTTCCAAAAGCGAAGACCCGATCATCGAAAGCCGCGATCAATTGGTCGCGCCGATGCAAGCTGGCGAGAAACCGAAATCGGATTGGCGAATCGGCACCGAGCATGAAAAACTCGTCTATAAGCGCGACGACTTCCACGCTCCATCGCATGACGAGCCCTGTGGCATTCGTGATCTGCTGCTGGCTTTGCAGGAATTCGGATGGAAGCCGGTTGAGGAAAATGGTCACGTAATCGCGATGAGCGGCGATGACGGCACTGTCAGCTTGGAACCGGCCGGCCAGTTGGAACTGTCGGGTGCGCCGCTCGAAAATTTGCACCAAACCTGCGCCGAAACCGGTCGTCATCTTGAACAGGTTAAAGCCATCGGCGACAAGTGCGGCGTTGGCTTCCTCGGTCTTGGCATGTGGCCGGACAAGACTCGTGAAGAACTGCCGATAATGCCAAAAGGGCGTTACGATATCATGCTTCGGCACATGCCGCGTGTGGGCGACCTCGGCCTAGATATGATGCTGCGGACTTGCACTATTCAGGTCAATCTGGATTATTCGTCCGAAATCGACATGGCTAAGAAATTCCGTACCAGCCTGGCCCTGCAACCGCTCGCCACTGCCTTGTTCGCCAATTCGCCATTCACAGAGGGCAAGCCAAACGGTTATCTCTCTTATCGCAGCCATATTTGGTCGGACACCGACCCGCACCGTACTGGAATGCTGCCGTTCGTTTTTGATGAAGATTTTGGCTATGAACGCTACGTCGATTACATGCTCGATGTGCCAATGTACTTTGTCTTCCGGGACGGGAAATATATTGACGCCGCCGGTCACAGCTTCCGCGATTTTCTGAAAGGCGAACTTGCTGTGCTACCAGGTGAGAAACCGCGCGAGGGAGATTGGTGGGACCACCTTTCAACCGCATTTCCTGAAGTTCGGCTGAAAAGCTTCCTTGAAATGCGAGGTGCCGATGGCGGACCTTGGAGCCGCATTTGTGCCCTCCCCGCTTTCTGGGTCGGCATTCTATATGATCAAACCGCGCTCGATGCGTCGTGGGATCTGGTCAAGGACTGGACCATGGAAGAGCGTGAGGAATTGCGTAACGCAGTGCCGAAACTTGCGCTCGACGCGCCAATACCCGGTGGCAGAATTCTGCGCGATCTTGCCAAAGAAGTGCTTGCAATCTCACGCGCCGGGCTAGCTTCCAGGGCTAGGCTCAACACCAGCGGGGACAATGAAACCGGATTCCTTGAAACGCTCGACGAGATTGTTGCCAGCGGCAAAGTGCCTGCCCAGCGTCTGCTCGATAGGTATCACGGAGAATGGGGCGGCGATATCAAGCGCATTTATAAATATAGCTTCTAACGGGAGAATATGCAGTGATTTTAGTAGCTGGAACTGTGAAACTTCCTGAAGATGGACTTGAGAAGCTCATACCGGCGGCAGCGGTGATGATTGCAGAAACCCTGAAAGAAGAGGGATGTATTCGTTACGCCTATGCGCAGGACATACTTGACCCCTCGATAATGCATGTGTCGGAGGCGTGGCGCGATCTCGACGCGCTAATTGCGCATTCCACAGCCAAACATATGAAAGTGTGGAGCGCTGCAGTTAGTGAAGTGGGCGTGCTCGAACGTGACCTCAAACGGTATGACACCGATGAAGGCACAACGATCTGATCACTCCGCAGGTTGGGGTATCTGATGCCGGGAAAGCAGCCGGCGCTTCAGCATCGTAAATCTGCGTGTAATCACACCATTCTCTTCCATCCAAGCGTGGTACTCTCGGTATTTTTCGTCTTCCATCAGCAGATGCGCTTCCTCGGTTTTTGCGCGCCAGAAATAGATCGCGCTGACACAACCAAGGAAGAAACTGTTTCGAATGACATCCACGAATGAATCGCTAGTCACAAGAAACGGCATAGTCGCGCACCACCAGAACAAATTTTTCGAGAGATACGCCGGATGGCGAGTGAATCGATAGGGGCCATTGGTAATGACCCCGCGATAGGTCAAATTGGAGAAGCGGATGCCGAATGCAACCGTTGCCCAAGCATAGATACCGGTCAGGATAATCAACCAAAAAGCCCATAGATAAAGCATCAGATTGTTATCCGCGAACCAATGCGTCCAACCCGGTGTATTCACCTCGTAAACTAGCATTCCAAGCTGGCCGTTGATGTTGTTGATAATGCCGTAGGCAACCGGCGGGTAGCACATTAGCGCAGCAACCCATCCAGCAAGGAACGGGTTGCCGCTGCGGATTTGTGCATCCAGCGGACGCACCGTAACCAGATAACCAACTGTGCCAATCTGCACATCAATTACAAAGAGCATCGTAATCAAGAACCAGCCAAATCGAACCGGATCGTTGACGATGCCGGTTAAATCCGCATTCACGATTTCAAAAAAGCCACCCGGCAAGATTGATATCATGAAAGCGCCGAAAAAGGCTTTGATAATCCAAGCGCGCCAGTGCTTCTTCACATCCTCGAAGTCGAATGCCTCGCTACCCAGCAGCATCGCACCGAAATGCCATGCATGATCGCGGGGTTTAACCAAAACCCTGTCGAGCCAGACCACATAGGGTACGGAAAGCAAAAATAGCGGCACGGCGGCGAAACCAATAACGCCCATCGCAAACAGGTATTGTCCGTCCCAATACCACCGTGCGACACAGTAGAGGAAGCCGATGATCGCCCAGGTTGCATACAATCCGATCAGCTTTACCCGTGATATATCGAGAATATCGCCGATTTCTTTGGGATTGTCCCAATCGATACCAGTTGACGGGCGGCGGTGAACCTTTTCCACAAATACCGACCACAGGATCATGGGAACGCTGGTGAACAGAAGGGCAGCTAATGCAGCGTAAGGGCCTGACATCGGCTGCCTAGGCCCTGACAGGTCAAACGCCTCTGCAATGCCGGCGTAGTTGCGGCAGAATACGACCCAGCCTGCCAATCCAAGAAGACCGACTAGGCCTACGCCTGCGGAAACGTCGCTTTTCGGCAACGCCTTATTGTTGATGTCCGAACCGCTCATGCCTGCTCGGTTAACGCAAAACGGTTAATTCGGCGGAAACTTCCTCACAGCTTTTAAAATATCAGTATGAGAACCTTACCGATATGCGTGAATTGTACCGCCATCATCGAGTATATACATCGTTTGATTGGCAACAATTGGAGCCAAGGAAACCGGCGTTTTCAAATCGCGATAAAGCGATGCCGATCCTTCGCTGGTGCTGAGTTTGTATATTTCGCCCTCACTACTTGCAACCCAAAGGTTGTTTCCGGCAAGAACTGGCCCGGTCCAGAAAATCGGACCCTTCTTATCCTTGGCATCACGAAATTGAGCAAGCTGAGTGATCCAGCGAATTTTCCCAGTCGCACGCGCAATCGCAAGCAATCGCGCATCGTCAGTCAACGCAAAAATCCATTCGCCTGCAATTGCGGGAGTGGAGATACCAGCAACGCGAATTTCCCAAATTCGCTGCCCGGTGACCAATTCATAAGCTGCCATCCGACCACCTTGACCGAGTGCATAGACACGGCCTTGTTCGATAATCGGGTCGGCATCAATATCGTTGAGCGCACCAACTTCGGTCGAAATTGATGTTCGCGCCAAAGCGTCGGCCCACAATACCCGGCCATTTTCATAACGGTAGGCCGCCAGTTCGCCCGAACTGTAGCCAGCAATAACGCTGCCCTGCCCGGCTGCAGGTGCAGCTACTCCAAATACACCAGCTTGCGATGCAGAGCCAGATTCCTGCCACTGGATCGAACCATCCGCGACATTGAGCGCGAAAATCTGATTATCCTGCGTCATTACAAAGGCTGCGTTGAAAGCCACGGTCGGAGAACCGCGAAGCGGGCCGGCAGGACGCACTTTCCAAATTTCTGTACCCGTAGCTGCGTCTAGCGCCGCGACTTCGCCAATACCATTGGTTACATATACACGGCCACCATTATAGGTCGCGCCACCGCCGAATGCAGAACCCTGCAGATCATCGGCAACTTTCATCCGGTACGACCAACGCCGAGCGCCTGTTTGCGCATCCATCGCGTGGACAACGCCGTCAGTATCAACCGCGACCAGCAGACCATCACCAACAACAGGGGAAGCAGCAAGACGGCGGCGGTTGCTAGAACCCGCGATTTGCGCTGTCCAAACTTGCGTCGGATTATCTGCCAGCATTACATGGCCGTTAGACTTGCTGGCATTGCCGCCAGCTTGCGCCCACTCTGTATTTAATTGCGGCGGTGGCAGAACAACTGAAATTGCCGCGAGTGACGAATCAACCGAAGCTCCACTTTCAATTTTGGACAAAACCGGAATGCGCTCACCAATAGTCGGCGTGGTCTTGGGACCCTTGCCACCAAAAAGCCCGCCGCTGCACGCTGCAAGTCCGCCTAAAAGGGAAAGGACTACCGCCGCGCGGCCGATGCTTGAAATGTTCTTAGCAATCATAGTGTCAGACTGTCCTGGTTCTCTCATTGGCTGGCAAGCCGGCCGTTCTCTATCTTGTGGCAGCTTACTCAGCTGGCGGTGTGTTTCTTTCTACCCCGACTTCTTCGAGCACTTCTTCGACATTATCAATCGCATCTACTCCTAGCAGACCGGCCATATCTCGGGCTCTGCCACGAAGGCTGTCCGGCACGTCGTCATTCTTTGCAATTTCTGCAAATAGAGTTCCGGATTCCTTGCGCTTACCCTGTTCAAGATACGCCATTGCGACCATTTCACCGGCACTGCCAAAATAGGCGTTCCCGGGCACAGCCATTGGCTTTAACCGAGCAATGATGTCTGCCGGTTTGAGGCTGTCATAGGTTGCTGCGATTTCACGGATTGCCGCGAGATCCCGCATTGCTTGCGGAGCGTCATCATCGGCTTGAATAGCCGCGAATATCTTAGCGGCTTCGTCTGCCTTGCCTTGTTGCAGAGCAATACCGCCTTGCAGCATCAATGCAGCAGCCTTGCCGCCGCCAATTCCGTCGTCCGCGAGAGGCGCGAGCATGCTTGTTCCGGAATCGAGATTTCCTGCATCAATTTGGTCCAAAGCACGCGTTAAGGTTTCCGACTGCTCTTCCAAGGGGCCTTCGCGGCTTGGCACCCAATAAAACAGATAGAATGCCAGTGCAGCCAATCCAGCCACAATCACGGCCAGCAAAGGCTTGCCGTAATTCGCCATAAATTCAGACATCTCGTCCTGGCGAACAGCTTCATCCACCTCCCGCATCAGGACTTCTTCCTGTGCCGCTTCGGTTTCCTTGCGCTTGCTTTGGTTGGCAGGAAGGTCAGTTGGTGTTTTTGGTGTCAGAGCCACTTGTGGCGCATCCGATCTGATTAGTTAATGTGGAGCCTGCGTCTTTAGACTATGGACGCGTCGATGCAATTCATGAATGCAATGCTGTCCCCCGCAGGGTGAACCGCGCGTGAAGGACGTTCAAATCTTGAATTCGCCGAACAATTTCGGCTCGGGCACCCCCATCGCCGAAAAATACATCCGCCGATAGGTGGAGATCATCGTCTTTTCATCGAATTCAGCAAGCGCCTTAACACGGTTAGCTTCGCCAATTTTTGCTCTCAAATCTGCGTCCGCCGCTAGTTGCTCCAATGCAAGTGCGAGGCCACTCTCATTTCCAGCAGATGCGATGAAGGGCACGTTCTCTTCCGCGATCATATGGACAATATCGCCGACATCCGGCGCAACTACTGGCAACGAAGCAGCCATTGCCTCAACCACCGATATTGGAAATTGCTCGGTGTCAGACGATAGTGCAAAAATGTCGAAAAGACCGACAAAACGCTCTGGTTTTGCCAAAAAGCCGGGCAAGAATACACGGTGGGAAACATCAAATTTTGCCGCTTCCCGCTCAATCACCTCTTTTTCAGCCCCTTCGCCAACAATAATCAGTTTCCACTCTTCCGGCAGCGAAGCAAATGCGCGAACAAGCCGCGGCAAGTTCTTCACCTTGCGTAATCCGGCCAGAGTGCCGATCCATCGGTCGTCCGGCTGTTTTTCCATCCCCGGCACTCCCACGGGCTTCGGTTTGGCTGCAAACGACAAAACATTGATTCCATTGGAAATACGCCGCACACGGCCCATAGGCTGCTGCCATGTTTCAAGAGCGACCTCTTCCAGTCGCTCTGACGGGACAATTAATCCGCTAGATTTGCCAAGCGCGATCCGCCGGTAGAAATTGCGCATTGGTTTCAACCGCTTTTGCTCGTCCTCATTAAATCCGTCTTCATGATGAATTAGCGGTGGTAATCCCAGTTTATCGCTAAAAATTGTATGCGCCATAACAGCGTCCATCGCACCCCAATTGTAGGTCAAGACCAGGTCATATTTGGCCATTGTTTGGGCGATTTTATGTAAGCGGCCAATCGATGGAAACCCTTGAAGCGGCGGAAACTTCGTTGGGTAATTGACCGAAATCCTTGGTCCGATCAGCTTCGCTGCCTCCATCCGTTCAGGCATAGCCGAAACGATCGAGTGGCGCGCATTGGAACCGAAGGCATTGATTAGTTGCACGCACCGTAGCTCTTTCCCTCCAGCCGCAAAAGTCGAATGGAGATGCAGGAAGCTGGGGCAGTTTATCGCCTTTTTGGTCATTGAACTTGCGCCAACAGTCGGCGGATCGCGGCAACAGCTTCCGGCTCCTCCAATAAAGGCGCATGACCAATATCGGGGATAGTCACAGATGCTGAATCAGGTAATCGACGCTGCATTTCAGCCAGAGTTTCAGCCGTCAGCAGGTCGGATAGCGCCCCCCGCACGATCAGCAAAGGCCGTCCAGCCAAGGATTGGAATGCTGGCCACAAATCAGGCGGAGCAGCGCCTTCATCTTTCGCGAACGGTTCGGCGATAGTCATGTCATAATCGAAGGCGATGCGGCCGTTTTGCTGCACAACCATACCGCGCTTGGCCATTTCGAGCCAATCTTCCAGTTCAAATTTGGGAAAGGAATCGTGGTGCACCTCGTTCAATGAGCGGGCTGCATGCATCCAAGACGGATAGCTTCTGCCCTGCCCGACATATTCGCGTATCCGGTCGATACCTGAAGGATCAACCACTGGCCCGATATCGTTTAGGACTGCGGCGGCAATCCTGTCAGGGTTGATCGCGGCCATCAGCATTGTCATTAAGCCGCCAAGCGAGGTGCCAATCGCAACGAAGCGTTCGATACTCTCCTGAGCGAGCAGAGCCTCGACATCAAAAACATAGGTCATCGGATTATAGGTATCCGAATCCTTGGCATACTCGCTGTCGCCGCGGCCACGCATTTCCGGCACGATGACGCGCCATTCTTCAGATAAGATTTCGGCCAATCGAGCAAAATCGCGGGAATTGCGAGTTAGCCCATGCATGCAGAGAATTGGCGGGTGTGAATTAACCTGCGCGTTGCGAGCAGGATAGTCCCTGAAATGGAGCTTGAGGCCGTCCGGGCTGTCCCAGAAGCGGTCGGCGTACATTGTGTCCATGGTCTTGCGGCAAGTCCCTATAACGAATCCGTGACTGCGCTTGCGCATCACCCCTTAGGCCTTCACTATCGCCTGATGCAGCCAGAACCGCAAGATGTCGCCTATACCCCCGACCCGGCCATTCTCGAATTGGCGGAATGGCTGGCTGAACCCGTCAAACCTGCTGACTTCCCAGAAACAAGAATCCGTTTCCGCAATGATCGGGCAGCAGAACAGATTGGCTTGAATGGTCTATCCGATATCAAGTGGGCTTCGCATTTCGGACGGTTCGAGCCACTTTCGGCCAATATGGATCAGCCCCTGGCTCTCAAATATCACGGTCACCAATTTCGCAGCTACAATCCGGACATTGGTGACGGTCGCGGCTTTTTATTTGCGCAATTGCGGGACCGGCAAAACCGGTTGATCGATTTTGGGACCAAAGGATCGGGCCAGACGCCCTTCAGCCGAACAGGCGACGGACGGTTGACATTAAAAGGCGCAGTCCGAGAGATATTAGCAACGGAACTTCTTGAGGCGCTTGGCGTGAACACCTCACGAACCCTCTCCGTGATCGAAACAGGCGAAGAATTGATGCGCAACGATGAGCCATCGCCGACACGATCCGCAGTTATGGTGCGCCAGAGCCATGGCCATATCCGGATCGGAACGTTTCAACGGCTGCTAGCCTTGGAAGAGCCGGACCACATGGCGCAGCTTGTCAGCTATTGCCTTGCCAAATTCCCGGGCCCGTCTGCACCGCAGGGCGCACCCGGCCGTGATGAGCCCGCCGTGCAATTCTTGCACCAAGTGGTGGAGCGCATGGCAGATCTCGCCGCGAGTTATATGGTCGCGGGCTTCGTCCACGGTGTGCTTAACACCGACAATATGAATGTGTCGGGTGAGAGCTTTGATTACGGTCCCTGGCGCTGGCTGCCCAAATGGGACCCGCAGTTCACAGCCGCCTATTTCGATCAAACCGGCCTTTACGCTTTCGGGCGGCAACCGGAAGCGCTCCATTGGAATTGCGGGCAATTGGCGGCGGCATTGAGGCTGTTGGTCGATGCACCCCCTCTAATCGCCGCGATGGAGCGGTTTGGACCTCTCTATATGGAGGCGGTCGCCCGACGCTGGTGCTGGCGACTGGGCGTCGAACCGCTCAATCCTGAAAGCGATGCAGCACTTGTTGCGGTGTCGGAAAAAGATATGCGCGAGAGCGGCGAGCAGCCCGATGCATTCTTCTATCGAAATCGCGGCGGAGCGAATGCAGCGGGAAAGATGGCAGAGGCGTTAGAAAGTTATGATGCCACTGTCTCCGATCACCCCTATTGGAGCGGCGGTACCCCACAATCGATGCTGATAGACGAAGTCGAAACGCTATGGTCAGCAATCGACGAACGCGATGATTGGCGGCCTTTGGAGGACAAGATCAGAGCAATACGCGAAGCCGGCGACGCCCATGGAACGCCGCCTGTTGCAGCGGGACATTCAGGTTAAGTTCCGGGTGAGCCTAATCAACGGGGGCCGATCTCATTTCCACCGGCTGGATATCAATGCCGTAAAGCTTCCACATTCCCTGCTCCCATTGAAAATACATTTCAAAGCCGACGGAAACCGGACGCAGCTGGAATATGCCCTTCACCTGAAAGACGTTCTCACTCAGCATGCGAGGAGCTTCGTAATAGGTTGGCGGCACCAAGAAGGCGTTAGACAGATCAATTTGGGATTTGCGCAAACCGGAGAAAATCTCTCCCAATCGGGCTGCGTTATTTTGAATCTGAAAGCCCTGCGCTGAAATGTCACGCAAGACCGAGTAATTGCCCGACCGGTTCGCATGATCCACAGCAGCGATTGTGGACCAGATCAATTTCGATAATTCAATTTGGCTCGGCGTTGGCCTGATAGAGGGCGGCGGCTGGACTGTCGGCACGCCTTGCGGGACAGCGACTTGGGCTGACGCCTGCACCGGAGCCAATAGTGCTGCAAACGCCGCTGCTGTTATCAAGCTCGGGCTACGAAAAAATGCCGGAGCGCTTGGCCCCGGCATCTTTTTGGTCTTTTCGATGATCATCATGATCAATTGTTTAGCGACTTACCAGGCAATCTGGAAGCCACCGCGTGCACCGACTTCGCCACTATCGAAACCGACACCGACGCCGGCCGAGAATGCAGCATTTTCACCGACACGTGCAGTGAAGGCGATGGTGCCTGCACCCTGGTTCTCGAAGTAACCCACGCCGCCTGACATAGCGAAGTTAGTATCACCTGGAAGCATTGGCGATTCCATCGCCAGCGCCATGGCTACACCTTCGTTGGTCCGGTCAATCGCCGCACTGTTGGCCGCAGTCTGGCCAAACAGAGTGTTAATCTGCGCCGTGTGGTTTGCTGTAAGTGATTGTAGCGAAGCGATGTTGGTCATGTTGGTCGAAATATTAGCCGCATTCACTCCGATATTAGTCGCGTTGGTAGCGATCGCAGTCCGGACCGTTGGGTCACGTCCTACGACACCGTTTGCATCGACGGTCATCACATCGGTTGCACCCACCTGAGCCGCAGTGCTGGCCGCAATGTCACCAATGCGAACAGATGTTCCGGCCCCGCCAAGTGCGACTTCGTTCGCTGCTGAGGCAGTTGCCCCGAAGCCAACAGCGGTCGAACCATCAAATCCGGCGGATGCGCTTTGCCCCAGTGCGGTTGATTGAAAACCAGCTGCAGACGCCTGACGGCCAAGAGCAGTTGCTTGCCCCCCAGTCGCCGAAGCCTGCCAACCGAATGCCTGTGCGCCAACACCACTTGCAACCGCTTCGCCGCCGATGGCAGTGGAGTGGAAGCCTGTAGCCTGCGCCGCATCACCGACAGCGACCGCATCTTCATCAGAAGCCACCGCCAGATTACCGATAGCGGTTGAGGTTAGCGCCGAAGCCGAAGCCCCTTCACCAACTGCGGTCGAACGTTCGCCAGAGGCCACAGTCAGGTGACCCAGAGCCGTTGCCCGAACTCCGGTTGCAGCTGCCTGCCAACCGTAAGCTGACGTACCAGCCTGAGTCGCCTGCGATTCCGAACCAACCGCAGTCGAATTCAAACCAGACGCCGCCGCTTGATCACCAATTGCCACAGCATCCGTGTTGGTTGCTTGTGCTGCGTTACCGATTGCAGTTGATGTATCACCCGATGCATTTGACGTGCGGCCATTTGCAATCGAGTTCACCCCGCTTGCCACTGCGCCGGAGCCAATTGCCACCGCGTCAACGCCGCTTGCGTTTGTAAGTGGGCCAGCATTACTACCACCGATAGAAATTGCTCCATCGGCGGTGGCCTGAGCCAATCCGCCCAATGCAATCGAATTGAAGCCCGTCGCATTGGAAATCGGACCAATTGCTAGGGCGCCTAAGTTAGACGCATTAGCTAGGCGGCCAAGCGCAACGGCTGAACCATCTGATGCGGTCGAACCCACCCCAAGCGCCGTCGAACCAAAGCCTGAGGCGTTGGCGCTATCGCCGAGTGCGGCGGCGCTCAAGCCTGCAGCACTTGACTCTGTACCAATAGCTGTTGACCGCGCGCCGCCAGAAGATGCTTCCGAGCCAACCGCAGTACTATCTTCGCCATCAGCATTTGATCGAGCGCCCACTGCAGTCGCATCGGTTGATGTCGCGCTAGAAAATGTACCAACTGCTGTGCTGTCGGTACCAATTGCCCCGGCATTGAACCCGACAGCTGTGCCGGCGATACCTGCGGAGGTGAAGCCGCCTAACGCTGTTGAATTTTGTGCGCTTGCATTAGCATTTGTACCGTACGCAGCGCTGCTCTCGCCAGCTTGAGAGAACGAACCAGTGGCGGTTCCATTATCGCCCCCGGCAGTGGAATTAAAACCGTTCGCCGTACTTGCCGCACCAGCAGCCAACGCACCGAAACCAGTCGCAGTTGATTCAACGCCGCTCGCGGTCGAGTTAGCGCCGTTTGCCGTGGCTCTATCAGCAGTCGCTTGCGCATCAGCACCCGTTACCGTGCTTTGTGCACCAGACGCCGTCGCAGCTTCGCCCACTGCAATACTGGATACTCCCGAAGCCGTTGAATCTTCGCCGATTGCTATTGCGCGAGCTGCGCTTGCATCTGCAGTAGTGCCTATCGCAACGCTAGAGACCCCGCTGGCATTCGCGTTGATCCCTACAGCAGTTGCTTCAGCACCTGAGGCATCGGCTTGGGTTCCGATCGCAGTCGCTCTATCCCCGCTAGCCGATGAGTCAGTCCCGCAAGCCAGAGAGTTTACCCCAGATCCATCCGCGCCGCCGGTAGTATCAGCCGTCGCAGTCGTGCCGAAATTGGAATTGCTCTCATCGGCATCAGCTGCGCTGACAATATTTCCCTCATTGCCGACCAATACCCCCGAGCCAAATCCGGTAAAAATGTCGCCCGTGCCATTGTCGAGAAAGCACTCTTCAGCTGCGACAGGAGTGGCAGTCAGAGCCATAACAGAACCGATTGCAAGTGCTGTCGCTGACACAGAGACCGTAAGCCCAGCCAAGTTTCTAATATTATAACGCATGTTTATTCGCCTCTTCTGTGGTCGCGGACACACGTCCGCTAAATCGCATCAGGGTTATCCCCGACGTGGAATATCTTGCGACCCAGAAAAGAGGTTTCTGATCAAATGGCCATGCCATAAGTCAGCCAGTCGTCTTATACCTCTTCGCAGCCTTGCGGCTGCTTGGTTTGCGACCCGAAAATGAGGGGGGAGCCTGATCCTCCGGCACGATGCCAAAAGCCAGACAGTTTGTTTCTGCCCCCAAGTGCAGCTAGTCACTGCGCGTATTCAGATTTGGAAATTTTCGATTGTAGCGCTAATCACCCGTTCAAATATGACGAAACCTCAACGACTCGAATCTTTTCCTCATCCTTAACGTAAAATAAGTATATGCATTTGTGTCAAAGACTCAAATCAAAAGATAGAAAGTTTTCAACGCGTGTCCCAGACCGAGATCATTTCAATAGAACCGGCAACCGGCAATGAATTGTGGAGAGGTAAAACGGGTGACGTCGATGCAGCCGTAGATCGTGCCCGCCGTGCGTGGCCAGCCTGGGCCGCACAGCCCCTAGCCACACGGATCGAATTGGTTCGGCGTTTCGCGAACGAAGTCCGCAAGGCGTCTGATAAATTGGCAGAATTAATTTCCAAAGAAACGGGGAAGCCACTGTGGGAATCACGCACCGAAGTTGAGGCGGTCATCAACAAAGTTGACATTTCCGTCACAGCCTATGCTGAAAGAACCGGTCAGAAAAAGCTGGATAGTGCGCTTCAAGGCACAGCCGCCGTCCGGCATAAACCGCACGGTGTCATGGTTGTGCTTGGGCCTTATAATTTCCCCGCACATTTGCCCAACGGCCATATTGTGCCCGCATTGATCGCAGGCAATGTTGTGATTTTCAAACCGAGCGAAAAAACGCCCGCAGTCGGCGAATTGCTGATGGAGTGCTTCAATAAGGCGGGGATATCTGCCGCAGTTGCGCAATTCTTTGTCGGTGGCCCTGAAGAAGGCAAGGCGCTCGTTGCTCACCGCGGCATCGATGGCGTGTTATTTACCGGATCCGCTCAGGCTGGCATCGCAATCAATAAACGTTTGGCGAGCAATCCGGGCAAGATCGTCGCGCTAGAAATGGGCGGAAACAATCCAATTGTTGTGATCGACACACCCAAAATCACTGACGCGGCAACGTTGATTGTGCAATCCGCCTTCACCAGCGCTGGCCAGCGATGTACCGCGGCCAGGCGGCTCATCATCAAAGAAAGTATGTACGGGCCGATTATTGACGAAGTGAAATCACTCGTCAGCCGCATTATTGTTGGTGAGCCCTTCGCGGACCCCGCCCCGTTCATGGGCCCAGTTATCGATAATAATGCTGCAGATCAATTGGTTGAAAGCTTTCTCTATTTTCTTTCGAATGGCGGTAAGGCGATCAGGCATATGACGCGGCCTGACGATTCATTGCCATTTCTATCTCCGTCGATCATCGACACGACCGATATGCCCGACCGGCCTGACGTA
This sequence comes from Pontixanthobacter gangjinensis, assembly GCF_009827545.1. Taxonomy (NCBI): domain Bacteria; kingdom Pseudomonadati; phylum Pseudomonadota; class Alphaproteobacteria; order Sphingomonadales; family Erythrobacteraceae; genus Pontixanthobacter; species Pontixanthobacter gangjinensis. Next base: position 2,327,321 of record NZ_WTYS01000001.1, read on the forward strand.
GAATTGTTTGGCCCTCTGCTACAAGTGATTAAGGTCAAAGATTTTGATCAAGCGATCATTGAAGCGAACCGCACAAGGTTTGGTCTTGCTGCCTCGCTGATTGGCGGATCGCCTCAGGATTACAACAGGTTCTGGGCCAATATTCGCGCTGGTATAGTTAATTGGAACCGGCCCACAAACGGCGCGTCTTCTAACGCTCCTTTTGGGGGGCTTGGTTTGTCGGGCAACCACCGCCCTGCGGCATTTTACGCCGCTGACTACTGCGCCTACCCTGTTGCAAGCACCGAGATGGACCAGCCACGTGCGACAATCGGAGTCGGCCTGAGTACAACATAGCCCGACTCCGCCTCGGCTTTATCCGTGATTACTTGTTGCCGCTGGTGATCAGTTCGACTTCGGTAATACCATTCTTCAGTCTCCGGCCATACACGACGTAGGACGCCTCACCTTTGGTCCCACTGACGATATTATCGCCGGCACTCAGAGCGTATTCAGATGTGTAACCGCCAGTAATGGCACGGCTGTGATAGAACGACATAACGTCTTGCAAGGGTACTGGCGTGAGGAAGCTAACGACACGCAAGCTGCACGCCCCCGCGTCGGTGCCGGCCGCCTCCTTGGCTGTACCCCTCGGATAGACCGGAAAAATACTTGGCAACTTAGCCGCCCAAGCTGCTGAATATTCGACTTTATCAGCACAATTTCCGGCTCCCGGGGATAAGGCAGCCTTGGCAGCTGCCGTTAGCGCAGCTGTCTCGGGGACTGCATCGCCATATTGTTTGGGAGCTGGCAATTTCGTCATTCCTTCAGTGCCACCAAGCAACGCAAAAGCTTTGTTCTGAGCATCTTGAATAGCTGCAGGAGTCATATTTTCTGGCGGAAGCGATTGGTCGGTGCCGCCAGTCAACGCAGCATTACCTTCATTCTGATTGGCCAGATCGGGGTTGACCATAATCTGATCATTTAGAGCCTGATCAGTCGCCGGATCGGTCTCATTGCCTTGCCCTTCTTCACTGGCACCGGTGCAACCGGCCAAAGCGAGGGCAGGGATTAATACTGCGGTTAGAAGTAAGTGCTTTTTCATCAGTGGGCGCTCCGCCAAGAAAGATTAGTCGTAAGGTTTCACCTTCTCCTCGTGCAGCAGGGTTAACGAAATGCTGACAAAGAAGGTTAAAATTACGAGTGTCCCTATTAGGGAGTTAATTGCGGCAATTCCTTACCAACGCAAAAAGACGCCCGGCCGCCAATGTTGGCGACCGGGCGCCTCACACGGCTCGGTGATGCCGCGCTGCAGCTACTGGTGGGAGCAGCTGTAGCCCATCGCGAACCGAAGTTCGCTGAGATTAACCTCATTCATCTGTAGATCGACTTAGCTGAACAAGCTGCAACAGGCGCGTCAGAAACGGTAACTTGCCCGCCTAATCGCACGAGTTTAAAGGCCCGCAATGAAAACCGATGCAACAGGCCGTGAAATTGGCAAAAATCCGGCCAGCCCGTCAGGCCTGCCGCCAGCAATCGCCGCCTACCTTATCTGGGGATTTTTGCCACTTTACCTGATTCTAGTTCAAGTGGTCCCTGCGTTTGAGTTCGTCGGCTGGCGTATAATCTGGACTTTGCCTTTCTGCCTGCTGATTGTCGCGCTGCGGAAACAGGGTAAGGAACTGCTCGTAGCCGTGAAAGACCCGCGTAGCCTCGCGATCCTGACCGCTAGCGCGCTGCTAATCGGAATAAACTGGTTGGTTTACGTCTGGGCGATTCAGGCTGACCAAGTGTATGCGGCCAGCCTTGGATATTATATCAATCCTTTACTGAATGTGTTGCTAGGTACGCTGTTGCTGGGCGAGAAGCTCAGCAAACTTCAATGGCTTGCAGTCGCGGTTGCCGCGATAGGGGTCGCAATTTTGGCGGCGGGTGCTTTGACTACATTATGGATCAGCCTGACTTTGGCATTTAGCTTCGGCACCTACGGCCTGCTGCGCAAGAGAGTCGCAGTCGGATCTTTACCCGGCCTCACTATCGAGTCGGCAATATTGCTGCTCCCTGCGACCGGTATTGTTTTATATTATGGTCAATTGCCCAGCGGCTCTGCTTTCGGAGCGGAATTGTGGCTCAGCGTTGCAATCATGCTTGGGGGAGTATTGACGGCAGTACCACTGTTGCTGTTTGCAATTGCAGCGCGCCGTATGGAGTATTCGACCATTGGCTTTATCCAGTTTCTCGCGCCGACAATCGTCTTTTTGCTGGGCATCTTTGTGTTCAACGAAGATCTTAAACCTGCTCAGCTGGCATGCTTCACTTTGATCTGGATTGCATTGGCACTTTTCGTCCTTGATCTGTGGCAGCGACGCCCGAAAAAGCAAAAGTCGGTGGCCAGGATTTAGGTCACACGGTCAACCGCCCACTCTAAGCTGTCGCCAGCATGGAACGGCACAACGGTGGTACCATTTGCGTCGATTGTAGAGGGAACCTGTACTTCTCTCTTGGTCAACGTCACCGTGCCTTTATTCAGTGGCAGGCTATAGAAATTTGGTCCATTTTCAGAGGCAAATGCCTCAAATTTATCAATCGCGCCTTCCGCGTCAAAAACCGCAAGATAGCTCTCGAGCGCGTAAGGGGCGTTGAAAATTCCTGCGCACCCACATGAATTTTCTTTCGCGCTTTGCGAATGTGGCGCGCTGTCTGTGCCGAGGAAATATTTTTTTGATCCCGAAGTGGCAGCCTTTACCAATGCCAATCGGTGCAATTCACGTTTGGCCACCGGCAGGCAATATGCGTGCGGACGAATGCCGCCGACAAGCATAGCATTGCGATTGATATGCAAATGTTGCGGAGTGATTGTTGCTGCGACATTCGGGCCAGATTGATTGACAAACTCTACGGCATCCGCGGTGGTAATATGTTCGAATACGATTTTGAGATCCGGAAAATCAGCGACCACACGCTTTAAGGTTCGTTCGATGAACACTTTCTCTCGGTCGAAAATATCGACGTCATGATCAGTCACTTCACCATGAATAAGCAGCGGCATGCCGATTTCCTGCATCCGGCCAAGCACCGCCGATAACTTGTAAATATCGCTAACACCGCTCGCCGAGTTAGTGGTCGCATTGGCCGGATACAATTTAGCTGCGGTGAATACTCCGCTTGCATACCCTTGAGCGATCTCGTCTGGATCAGTCGAATCGGTTAGGTAACACGTCATCAGTGGTGTGAAATCCAACTCAGCTGGCACAGCCGCTTTGATACGGTCACGATATGCAATAGCCGAGGCCGTATCCGTAACTGGCGGCGACAGATTAGGCATCACAATGGCGCGGGCGAATTGACGCGCGGTATAATGCGCCACGCCTGCCAGAACATCACCATCGCGTAGGTGGACATGCCAATCGTCGGGGCGGCGGATCGTAAGACTCGAAATTACAGACATAGCTTCCCCTTAATCACCTGCGCCCCTATCTGTCACCTATGACATCACCCCGATTGTTCAATCGCGCGATTATTCGCCTCACCCCACTCGATCACGACGAGGATGTTGCCGGCTTCCTTCAGGGATTGGTGACCAATGATGTAAAAAGTGGCTTACCTATTTGGGCAGCTTTGCTCTCGGCACAGGGCAAGGCGATGTTCGATTTTCTGGTCTGGGAAGGCCGCGAAGGGGAGTTGCTGCTGGATTGTGAGGCCGAAGCTGCCGACGATCTGGTAAAAAGACTTTCATTATACCGGTTGCGCCGGAAAATCACGATTGAACGCGATGATGCCATTGGGGTATTTTGGCAACCAAAGCTGGGAATTGGCGGGACGCCGGATCCGAGATTAGCGCAGCTAGGACAAAGATGGCTTGGTGAACTAAGCGATAGCGATAAAGCTGCCGACGCAGATTGGCTGGCGCATCGCCTCTCTCTTGGCGTGCCAGAAGGCCGCGACGAACTCGGCGACATATTGTGGCTTGAAACCAATGCTGCCGACCTCAACGGCGTGAGCTTCGAAAAAGGTTGTTATATAGGGCAGGAAAATACGGCCCGGATGAATTGGCGGCAAAAAATCAATCGGCGGCTTGTCGTGGTTCCGCTAACCATATCGGATGAAAAGCGTCGCAAGGTAGAATATCCTGACCTTGGCCTAGCAATCGATCATTTGAAAATTGCCGATATAACCGCAGATATCGCGCCGGATTGGATGCGACTGACCGCTGATTAAGGGGCTAGGGCTTAACCCTCTGCGCAACAATCAGCTTCCAGCTTGGGAAGCATATCGAGCGACTCAATCAATAGGCGCTCTGCACGATCACGCGCTGCGCTATCGGGAAGGTTAAGCGACCTTGCTAGCGCTTTACCCATCATCGCATCACCAAGCGCCAGCAGAACCAGCGTCAACGTATTTTCATGCATGGCCATAACTCCCGCATGATCGGTCGCTTCCTCTGGTGCAAGTTCATCGACAAGCTCATGAATAGTCTCGATAATCGGGTCAAGCGCATCTTCATTGCCAGTCAGTATCATCCAACTGGCTAGCCCCCCTGCCCCCTCCTTATCGAACGCATCGAAAGCCAGATCGACAACTTCACGAGGGCTACCAAGCCCCGCGCGGCTAGCTCGCACAGCATCCTTAATTGTTTCGCAGACGGTTGTCGCCAGATGTGCTGCCAGCGCCTTCTGCAAGCCTGACGCGGAACCGAAATGGTGTAGCAAATTCGCATGAGTGCGCCCAACGCGCGCAGAAACGGCCTTCAATGTGACTGATTGCGGGCCAGTTTCGATAAGCAACGCCCGCGCCGCTTCCAGCGCGGAACTTCTTGACTCTTCCGGAGTTAATCTTTTGCGAGTTGCCATTAACACTTATGCCTAGTAGATTCTTAATATGAAGAAGCCGACGAGCATCAAACTAGAACGCGCCGAGGCGATCGACAAGCCAGGCGCTGATTCAGTCACCGCAATTACGAGCGCGACGCCAGCCGAGCACGAACTGATTGTTCGCAATCAAAGGTTTGACCGCAACCATCGCACGCCGCGCTGGTGGCATTCGAATGATCCAGTAGCAACAGCTTGGTACAATTCGGTTTCAGCCAGCCTTCCGCGCGGCGAAGCATTTTTCATCGATACAATGCGGATGTTTCGCGATCAGGTTCCGCCGAAAATTGCTGCGGAAATGAAGGCCTTCACGACTCAGGAGATTAACCACACGCGCGAACATGTTGCGTTTAACCGTCTTGTTGCCGATCACGGATATAATGTTGAAAGCATTGATCAGGGCATCCAATCGATGCTGGCGCTGACGGAAGGTCGGCCAAAGGAATTTAATCTAGCAATCACAATCGCCTTGGAACATTTTGCTGCGATGATTAGCCATCATTTACTTGCCGATCCGCGCTATCTTGAAGGCGCCGATCCAATTGCCGCTGACATCTGGCGCTGGCATGCAACTGAAGAAATTGAGCATAAGGGCATCACATATGACGTATGGCTTTATGCGACAAAGGACTGGAGCAGGTGGAAGCGTTACCGCGTAAAAACGATGATCGCGATGCTGATTACCAAGAAGTATTTTGGCAACCGCATTCGCGATGCGATCGGTTTGCTCGAACAAGACGGATTCAGCCGCAGCAAGGCGAAATGGAAATTATACGCATTCCTATGGTGGAAACCGGGTATGATGCGACGCATGTTCTTTGAATGGGCTAAAATTTTAATGCCAGGTTACCACCCGTGGAATTTGGATGACAGGGAGTTGATCAACAAAGCTGACAGCCCTTATGCGGACGCAGTTTTGCCTGCCGAGTAAGTGGGCATCGCCTTGCTGACGCCACTATTGACATTGATGTAAGTAAGGCTTATTTACATCAATGTTAGTAAGCAATGGAGTTGTCCGTGAACGCCCCTTCCAAGATCAAGCTAGATACCAAAACGTCCACTCCTACACCGCATGACCTAGACATTGTTGTTCGTGATGAACGGTTTAACCGCGGCAACACGATCGCACGCTGGTGGGCCGGTGACGCATTCGGCACAGCTTGGCACAACGCATTGTCGGCAACATTCCCGCGCGGTGAAGCCTTTTTCATTGAAGCGGTTAAGGCCCACCGCGAAGGCGCCAATCCCAAGCTGGCTGAAGAAATTCGAGCTTTCGTAAAGCAGGAAATCAACCATACTCGCGAACATATCGCGTTTAATAAGCTGGCCGAGAACGCCGGTTATGACATCAAGACGATCGACAAACGGGTTGAGGAAATGTTGGCATTGACCAAAGGTCGTCCGCCAATCCTGAACCTCGCTGTTACCATGGCGCTTGAACACTACACCGCCATGATGGCGCATGAATTCCTCGCCAACCCGGCACATTTCGAAAGTGCCGATACCGAAGTGCGCGATATGTGGCGCTGGCATGCGGTAGAAGAAATCGAGCATAAAGGCGTCGCTTATGACACTTGGAATCACGCCACGAAGGGTTGGACCAAGTGGCGTCGGTGGAAATTGCGCAGCATCATGATGCTGATCGTTACCGGACGTTTCTTCAAGAACCGCTGGCAGGATTCGATGAATCTGCTCGCGCAAGATGGTATCACTGGCTGGAAAGCCCGCTGGGGGCTATTCAGATATCTGACCGTTTCGCCTGGCGTAGTCCGCCGGATTTTCCCTGCATGGCTGGCTTATTTCAAACCGGGATTCCATCCATGGGATCATGATGACCGCGATCTGATCGGCAAATATGAAGGTGAGTTCACCGACGCGCTATTGCCAGCTGAGTGAATCTCTTCGTCAGGAAAACCAGAAAAGGCCCCGCAATACTAGCGGGGCCTTTTCTGTTTCAGGCAGCTTTTAGCATGGCTGGTTTAACGTCTTCTCGCCCGTCATCATCGTCGGGGTCGAGTGTCGCCACGAAGCATGCCACCAGATCGTGCCGCCCCCGTGCGAGGCTATAGCCGGGGCGAATTTCACCGGTCGAACGGAAACCAGCCTTGGTCAGAACACGGCCAGATGCCGGATTATCGATAAAATGCGATGCAGTGATGCGGCTATGCCCGATTGCATGAGCGACCTTCAGCACTGCTCTTGCTGCCTCAGTGGCAAAGCCGCTTCCCCACCACTTGCGGCCAATCCAATAGCCGAGCTGCACTTCGTCGGTTTCCTTATCGATGCTCAGACCAGCACTACCGATCACGCCTGCATCAGGAACGGTTACCAAGAAACTGGGCAGATGACGGTCCTGCCTGACCTCCGCAGAATACTGCGCATCCTCAGGAGTATACGGCCAAGGAGCCGTCGCAAGATTCTGCACAATTTCTCTCTCGGCAACACCTGAGAATATGGCTTCCCAGTCTTCAGGCCAAGCTGGCCGTAAGAACAGCCTTTCACTGCGGTAGAACATTGTCATTCTCCTCAAGCCCCGCACAGCCCCGATAGTATCTATGCGTGACATTCCCATTGCAGCGAACCAAACTTTCGCCAGCGTGAGAGGGAGAAACGACAAGAGGAAGACTGGCCCCCTGATTAACAGGTGGTCCATCTCCCTCTTCAGTGCCGGTCTTAACCAGCTAGACCATCCTGATGGATGATCCTGTTATCAGATCATCCGATTATTCGGCGGCTTCCGCCATCATGTCCACGGACACATATTTGCGGCCTTGTTTGCCACCGTGGAATCGCACGCGCCCGCCTGATAGCGCGAATAGAGTGTGATCCTTGCCCATCCCGACATTGGTGCCTGGATAGAACTTCGTGCCGCGCTGACGCACGATAATGTTGCCGGGAACAACTTCCTGGCTACCAAACTTCTTCACACCAAGACGGCGACCTGCTGAGTCGCGGCCGTTGTTGGATGAACCACCTGCTTTTTTATGTGCCATTGTCTCTTACTCTTTCGAAACTGTCTTAGTCAGCTTTTTTGGCCGAAGCCTTTGGAGCTGCTTTTTTAGCGGCGGGCTTCTTTGCAGGAGCCTTCTTTGCATCTGCAGCCTTGGGTGCGGCTTCCTTCGCGGGAGCGGCCTTCTTGGCTGGTGCCTTCTTTTCTTCAGCGGCCTTGGGTGCAGCTTCCTTCTTAGGAGCAGCAGCCTTTTTCGGTGCAGCCTTGCTGTCACCCACGCCAACGATACGCAACAGCGTCATCTGCTGGCGGTGACCAGCTTTCCGTCGGTAGTTGTGACGGCGACGCTTTTTGAAAACGATTACCTTTTCACTCTTCGCCTGCGCGATGATTTCTGCAGAAACCGAAACCTTGGATGCGTCAGCGATGCTGTCGCCTTCGCCGGCGAGCAAAACGTCGCCCAAAGTTACAGTGTCACCGGCTTCGCCAGCCAGCTTCTCAACTGCGATTTTATCTCCTGCGGCAACCCGGTATTGCTTGCCGCCAGTGCGCACTACTGCGAACATGGTTGTATCACTTTCAATTTTATTGCGGTGCCATTCCCATTTTGAAAACGGCGCACCCGAAAAGCCGCCGAAATGGCGGTCCAGCCGGAAAGAAGGGTGCCGATAAGGGATAGGCCCGACCAAGTCAACGTTTTCAGCTCTGCTTTTTTCGTGATTAAGCGCAGAATGCTGGATTGGCTTGAAGGCCATGCTAAGGGACACTCTATGCTACGCAATACCAGCTTCCTTCTCGCGATACTACCGGCAACGATTCTTGGCGGTTGCGCATCGTCTGGCAAGACTTACCCTTCACTGGCGATTCGCGATGCGGAACAAGTATCAGGAAGTTTGTCGGGGGTCGCAGAAGATTCTGAGGATATCGCTCCAGCGCCACTCTCGGACAATATCGCCGTTCAATTGCCTGAGCTGGAATCCGGCGCGCGCAAGGCGCATCTTGCGTTCACCAACGCCGTCCCCGCTGCCCGTAGTGCCGTTGCAAGAGGCAGTGGCGCCGCCACTGCAAGCGACAATTGGGCTCGCGCTCAGGTGGCGCTCGGCGATCTCGATTCGCTCCGCAGCCAAACAGCCGTGTTTCTTGGCGATCTCGACTTGCTTTATGTCGATGCAACATTGGCATTCGAGCAGCGTGAGGCAATCGGACAAGTTCGCAACATAGTGATCGGATTGGTCGCCGAGGAAGATGCTGAACTGTCGAAACTCCGAGATTAAGCAGGAAACTGAATGACCGCGAAGAGACAGACAAAAGCGCGAAACCAGACTTGCTGGCTCCGCGCTTTCCTTTGCCAGCTCTCCTCTGGCAAAGGTCGGATCGGATCGGATCAGATCAGACCAGAGCCGCGATAGTTACGGTCACCAATCCCCATATCACGATCAGAATTGGCAGTATCATCATCTGAACGACGGCATCTTTCATGGAAAGTCGGCCGGTGTGTGTCTGGATGCCTTTGCTTCGCAATTCGCTCCAGCGCAGTATCTTTGCCTTGGCACAGGGATCAGTTCTTACGAACAGCGCACCAATTCCGAAAAATGCGGTAAAGAATATTCCGCAAATTGTCAGCGGAATGAGCAAGCCGGGACTTGAGAAGCCTGCCGCCATAATACCGACAAATCCGAAATACATCGCGGCAGTTGCGACATAAAGACCCGATGGCAGATTGAAACTGCGATCTGCCTCCGGCACAACCGGCAATTGCTGGATGATAGTCGCTTTGTCGGCAACAATTTGGCGTGTCAGATGCTGTGACATGATAGGCTCCTTTGTGGTGGGAACCTTTTGTGCTGGGTTGGCGATTCGGTCTTTGACTTAGGTCAAATTTCTCAAAATAGATGTCATTATTTCCAGCGGGCCAAATCTGAGTAATCCTGCTCGCGGGGCTCAATCCAATGCCAACCATCGGGCCGCAATTCGCGTTTCCAAAACCACGCTGCGCTTTTGAGATGGTCCATTGTGAAATCGACCGCATCAATTGCGGAGCGCCGGTGGGTCGAGCCCGCTGAAACGCACACTATCGGCTCCCCGGGATGCAGCATTCCGATCCGGTGCACCATAATCAAACCCACTAGATCGAAGCGCGCGCAGGCAATGCCGGCAAGTTCGCGCATGGCAGGTAACGTCAGCGGCTCGTAATGGGTAAGCTCCAGCGCTTCGACATCGTGCTCTGGACGCACTTCTCCAACAAAGGTGCAAATGGCGCCCAAGTTTGGACTGGCCTTCGGAAACGAGCCAATCAAAGCTCCCGGATCGAATGGCGTGGTCAGCAGGCGAACGTCTTGCAGGGGCATACCTCAACCGCCGCTGACAGGAGGCAGCAGAGCAACTTCATCGCCCTCTTCGGCCTGCAATTGGGTCTTATCAGCCAAGACTTTGCCAGCGCATGCGATATTTACCCGCTCTTCCTGAAGTTGGCCCGCCACTTTTGCACCGACCATTTCAAGCAGCCCCTGCCAATCGAGCGGCGCTTTGGCCTTCATTTCCTGACAGCCCGCGAGATCGGCTAATGGTCCAAGGAAAACGATCCGAACTGCCATCATTATCCTCCCGTCATCGACATATGCCGAGCAAGTGCAGGCTCTGCGCCAGCTGCAGCAATCGCGAAATGATGGCGTTCCGGCTTGATCCGCATTGCCTCGTCCAGTGCGCTGTCTAATTTGGCCCGAGGATCATTTGAGCGCAAAGCTGCACGCAGATCCACCCGCTCGCCGCCGCCGAGGCACGGGTATAGTTGCCCTGTCGCAGTGACACGAACGCGATTGCAGCTGGCGCAAAAGTTGTTGGTCAGCGGGGTAATCAGTCCCAAGCGCCCCCCTGTTTGTGCAATGTCAAAATAGCGGGCTGGCCCGCCACTGGAATGCGATGATGGCGCGAGCGTCCACATCTTCTCAAGCGCATCCTGAACCACTGGAAGCGGCAGATAATGCTCCGTGCGGTCCTCATCGACAACGCCCAGCGGCATGGTCTCGATCAAGGTGATATCGCAATCCTGACTGTGCGCCCAGGCGATCAATTTCGGTATCTCGTGCTCGTTCACTCCCTTCAGCGCGACAGTGTTCAGCTTCACGCGGAGCCCCGCTTTTCTCGCTGCATCAATCCCGGCAAGCACCTGTGGGAGACAATCGCGGCGCGTCATCCGAGCAAAAATATCGCCATCCAAAGTGTCCAGCGATATGTTGACGCGCATGACACCTGCGCCCGCAATCTGATCCGCAAACTCGGTCAGTCTTGTGCCATTTGTGGTGAGCGTGAGTTCATCTAGCCCATTGCCAATTTTTTGCCCCAGAACCTTCACCAGTTGCATGACATCGCGGCGGACCAAAGGCTCACCGCCGGTCAACCGTATTTTTCGGATACCGCGGTCTATGAACCCAGAAGAAACTTGGGCCAGCTCCTCGAGACTTAGCACTTCTGCTTTCGGAAGAAACTGCATCCGCTCTGGCATGCAATAGGTACAACGTAGATCGCAGCGGTCAGTAACCGACAGTCGTAAATAGGAAACCTGTCTGTCAAAATTATCGATCAGAGGCTGGGTTTCAGCTTTCATTGCCGACGACCAGATACTGTCCAGTAATTCCGGGAGAATCCGCTAGAAACGCTACTGTCTGGTCCAATGCGTCACCCGCCCTGCCCGCAACGAAATTCACCCGTTTCGGACTGTGAGCGCGAGCGAGATCACGGACCAGACCCCGTCGCCAATCTGCATGGTCATAAGCTGCTTGAGGCAGCACAACGGTGACATCATCGCCAACGGACACTTGTTCGCGAATCCGCGGTGTCCATTTCTCGGAAAAATCCTGCGCCGCATCAAGCGCGCTATCGGGTAACGCAGTGACTGTAACCACCGATTGCATCGGCCTCAGCCCCGTTCCCGTGTCATAGTAATACCGATTTTTTCATTTCCCTCAGCGATTGCAAGTTTCACGATCTTGATTGTGATCGCTTCTATTCGTGCGTCCTGCACAAACAGTGTCTCACAAATATAGTCCGCGAGAGATTCAATCAGTTTGAAGTGGACCCCTTCAGGCAGAGCGGTAGTAGCCGCCGCTTTCAAATCCATATAATTCTTGCTCGCTTCTAGCGGCGTATCGGGTTCGTATCGATCAGCGATCTTCATTTTCGCCTGGATGGTGATGCGAAGCGGCTGCGGTTTGCCGGTTTCCTCCGAATAAATGCCCGTCAAGACATCATGTTCAAGGTCAGCAACTTCAAGAATGAGCGAATCGGCCATGGGGACGCCTTAAACAGTTTTGCGCTGCAGCGCGAAGTTAGCAGGGAATTTCCGGATAGGCGGCAATGCCGACAAATGCACCTTCTGGCGGAGCCAGCATTTCAACCGCGCCTTCACTCAGCGGTTCCATCAGTGTTGGCGATGCTATGACTCTCCCATTGATTGTGATTTCTAGCTGCTGGCCAACAAGAGGTACAGTTATCTGCTTCAATCGCTTCGACACCTCCTGCTCGAATTCTACATACATAGTCGGCAAGGCTTGCGCCTCGTCGAAACCCCTAGAGACCCGCTTGACCGAGGCTGCACATAATTTGATGTCGCCAATCCATGCACCTGAGGAATGATCTGAGGTTGATTGGCCACGAGAAGCCAACGTTGCACACGCCAAAATGGACAGCGGATACCTCAAGATTTATTAGTCCAACGCGCAAAGATAGCTGTTGGCAATAGACGCCCCCTTTCGCCTTCTTCCCGCACAGCAAGATCGCCATGCTCGATCGTTCCTGGCAAATCGGCGAACATCTCGTCCAGCAGACCGGCCAACGCAAGACTCGACATGCGCACGGCATAGACTGTCAGGAACAAGTAACGGCTGTCTGCATCAAGCAAATGGCGGCAATCAGAGACCAGATCAGGTAGACCTTGTTCTAATCGCCATGTTTCCGCCTTCGGGCCGCGTCCGAATTTTGGAGGGTCGAGAATAATCCCGTCATAACGCCGTTCCCGCCGCACTTCGCGAGCGGTAAACTTTGCCGCATCATCAACCAGCCAACGCACCGGGCGATCACCCATGCCAGACTGCTGCGCATTTTCGCGCGCTTGAGCGACCGATTTCTTCGAAGCATCAACATGCGTTACCGGCCCGCATTCAGACAGTGCCAAAGTGCCTACGCCGGTGTAGCCAAAAAGATTTAGCGTCTGAGCGTCGACCTTGCCTTCAAGCTGGCCCCTCATCCAATCCCACACTGGCGCCATGTCTGGAAAGAAGCCTAAATGACGAAATGGTGTGCATTGCGCGGTAAAATCCACGCCGCGCCAGCTAAGTGGCCAACCGCTTTCTGGTACTGGTTTATTATAATGCCAGCGTCCTCCGCCATCTTCATCGGACCCGGGAATGAATTCGCCATGCGCCTCCCAATTGGCCATGCGCGGGGCCCACATCGCTTGCGGCTCGGGCCGGATAAAGCGGTATTTGCCATAGCGTTCCAACTTACGCCCATCGCCGCTATCTACGAGACCGTAATCATCCCAAGCATTTCCTGTAAGCAGCTGCGGTTCGTAACGAAGCTTCGCCATCAGCTAGACTCGGTCGCGCGACCAGCGACGTAATTCGCGATCGAATCGTAATCGCCAGTTAGTTCGTCATATCGCTCCTCGCGGGCGAACAGATCGCCGACCCGCTGCGGCAGTGCAGGACGAATGCCGGTCGCACGTTCAACCGCATCACGAAATTTGGCCGGGTGCGCGGTGGCGAGAGTGACGACTGGAATATCAGCGGCAACCTCTGCAATCCGTGCTGCATGCAGTCCAATGGCTGTGTGTGGGTCGATTACCTCTCCTGCGGAGTCATTGGCCCACCGCATCGCTGAGTTCATATCGTCCGGGTTCACCCGCGCGCTAGAAAATAGGCCGGACGCACCGTCGCGCTGGGCATTGGTCAGCCGCATAGCCTTTTCGCGTTCGAATACAGCCATTTGTTCTGCCATTGCGGCCCCATCCCGCCCGCCACAGTCAAACAGCAATCGCTCGAAATTTGAACTCACTTGAATATCCATTGATGGTGCTGCTGTAGGCGTGACTTCTCCTGCCGAATAATCTCCTTCTGACAGGGCGCGATGGAGGATATCATTCACATTTGTCGCGACAATCAGGCGCTCGATCGGCAAGCCCATTTGTGCCGCAACATACCCTGCAAACACATCGCCAAAATTGCCAGTCGGGACTGAAAAGGCGACTTTGCGCGCCGGCCCGCCCAATTGCAGCGATGCTGCGAAATAATAGACGATCTGCGCCATCAATCTCGCCCAATTGATCGAATTGACCGCGCCAATCCGGTACCGGCCGTTCATGGCGCTATCGTTGAACATCCGCTTTACCGTAGCCTGCGCGTCGTCAAAGCTGCCCTCAATGGCGATGTTATGGACATTTGGCGCAAGAACAGTTGTCATCTGGCGCCGCTGAACGTCACTGATGCGGCCTTTGGGATGCAGCATGAATATGTCGATCTGGTCGCGCCCAGCGACCGCATCGATTGCTGCGGAACCTGTGTCACCGCTTGTGGCACCAACGATTGTCAGGTGCGCATCGCTTCGCGACAAAAATTCTTCAAACAATAACCCCAGCATTTGCAAAGCAACATCTTTGAACGCCAAGGTTGGGCCATGGAATAGTTCCAGCAACCATTGCTGTTCGTCGAACTGCTTAAGCGGAGTCACTGCCGCATGAGAGAAACGGCCATATGCAGCGAAACATAACTCGCGCAGCCTGTCTGGTTTTATGCTGTTACCTACAAAGGGCAACATTATCCGGGTCGCCAATTCCGCATAGGGCAAGCCTGCCATCGCGGCGATGTCAGCCTGTGAAAAGCGGGGCCATTCCCGGGGCAGATACAGACCGCCATCACTGGCGAGGCCGGCTAGAGTCGCACCTTCAAAATCAAGCGCCGGAGCGCGTCCACGGGTTGATATATATTCCATAGCGCAAGCGGTTAGCGATGCACGGCTTTACGGGCAAGCGAACCGCGCTTTACTCGGGCAAAGTTTGGCTGCGTTTGGCACGGACCCGCAAAGCGATAATATAGATAACCAACGCGGTCAGCGCGAATAGGAACCACTGGACAGCGTAAGCCAAGTGGTTGTTTGGCAGGTCTGCGGGGTCCGGTGTTGCTAAAGGCCCAAGATCAGCAAGCGGAGGATCCGCCACTATCTTGCCCCCTGGCCCAAGCACTCCGCTTACCACTCCGCCACCCCATTCCGGCGATTCTGGATCACGCGACCATCCAAGTGCAATGTCTGCGTCGGCGCCCTGCTCTAGCTGGCAATTGGCAATATGCGCCCAGCCTTTGGCTCCGACCGTATTGGTCCCCGCAGTTGCGCGCATTGACAGCACTTCGGCGCATCTCACATTTGTGACCCGGTAAAGGGAAGCCTCCATAGCATCGCCATCTGATGGATAAGGCACCGCTTCCGCACCAACCTCAACCGCAGCATAGCTGGCCAGCATCGCCTCCTTCTCGTCAGCTCGGCCCAATTGCCAGAATCCGAGCCAGATCATGGTTATGATTGCCGCCAGCACGACGATTGTAGAAACAACCGGGATATCACGAATCGTCATTTCTTTATGGTGCCTTCGCCTGCATTTTGCGAATATTCGGAAAACAGCAATGCAGCTTTAGCCGCACGCAAACCACCAAACACACACATCATCGTGAGCGGAATCCAGATTAACGCATGAACCCAAAATGGTGGAGATAGGGACACTTCAAGCCATAATGCTAAGCCAACTATAAATGCCCCAATAATCAGCGTTAGAAAGCCAGCTGGACCGTCGCCCACATTGAATTTGCTAAAATCCAATCCGCATTTCGAACACTTGGACGCAAATTCTGCGAGTCCATCGAATAAGCTGCGGGCCCCGCAATTTGGACACAAACCGAAAAGGGCAGCCTGTCCAATGGAAGGCTGCCCCGTTTCAGTTTCTGGGTTATCCCCGGACATTAACTGCGATCCATCAATGGATCGGCGCGCCCCAACCGCCCCAAACATAGACGGCGATGAATAGGAACAGCCAGACTACATCGACAAAGTGCCAGTACCAAGCTGCGGCTTCGAAACCGAAGTGCTGGCGCGGGGTGAAGTGGCCTTTGTAAGTTCGGAACAAACACACCGACAGAAATATCGTACCGATCAAAACGTGGAAACCGTGGAAACCGGTCGCCATGTAGAAGCCCGAACTGTAGGTGTTTCCACCAAAGCTGTAAGCGTTTAGCGCGTGCGAATATTCGTAAGCCTGGATGCCAGTGAACAAGACGCCAAGCGCGATTGTCGCCCACAGACCCATCTTAAGACCCTCACGATCGCCGTGGATCAAAGAGTGGTGGGCCCACGTTACTGTCGTGCCTGAGCACAGCAATATCAGCGTGTTAAGCAATGGCAACGCGAAAGGATCGAGCACCTCGATACCTTTTTGCGGGAATTGCGCAAAGGTCGCAGCACCTTCTTCGCCAAACAGGCTTGTGGTCACGCCGTCAACAATCTCAAGCGGCGCAGGGAATAGGGCAAAGTCGAACCACGCCCAGAACCAACCGACGAAGAACATCACTTCAGATGCGATGAACAGGATCATACCGTAACGCATGTGCAATTGCACAACTGGAGTATGATCGCCGCCCTCTGCTTCGCGCACAATGTTGCTGAACCAGCTGAAGAAAGTCGCGATCAGACCAGCGATGCCTAAGCCGAGTATCAGCGTAGCGCTAGCCATATCGTGCATGAAAAACACCATGCCGGTTGTGAACGTCAGCGCCGATATCGAGCCGATAAGCGGCCAAATGTCGGGTGCCAAAATGTGATAATCGTGGTTTTTAGTGCCAGCCATGAAAATTCTCGTCCTGTCAGAACTAGTTCGTCTGAAATCTATGGACCGCCTTTAATCATACGCGGCCCTTTGGTCCAGCCTTACGAGGCCGGTTTTTCAACCGCATCGGCTGATTTGTGAAAAGTATAACTCAACGTGATCTGTTCAACGCCTTTGGCGTTCTCGTCCTGCTCAATCGCGGGGTCGATATAATACAGCACCGGCATGCGCACTTCTTCGCCCGGTTGCAGGGTTTGCTCGGTGAAGCAGAAGCATTGGATTTTGTTGAAATAAATACCCGTTTGCTCAGGCTCCACATTGAACGTCGCAGTGCCGGTTATCGGCACATCGCCGTCATTGCGGGCTATATAGAAAGCCATGTCACGCTGGCCGATACGCACTGTGTCAGTCACTTGTTCTGGTCGGAAGGTCCAAGGCACATCACGTGCCGTAGAGGCGTCGAAGCGGATCGAGATTTGTTTCGCGCCGCTGCTGTTGGCAATCCGTTCTGCAATCTCTGCATCGCTTTCGGTCGCCTGCTGCGTCGTCCCGCCAAATCCGGTGACCCGGCAAAACAAATCATATAGCGGTACGGCAGCATAGCCCATACCAAGCATCGCCAACGCGCCTAGAAATGCCAGAGCTGCGGTTTTGGTGTTCTTCTGATCTATAGTGAGGGCAGACATTGTCAGTCTCCCATTCGAACAATCGTGATGGCATAAAACAGTACGACAAAGAACAGCAGCACTCCCCCGACCACTAGGTTCCGGCTCTTTTGCCGGCGGCGATATTCGGTTTCTTCGTCGGGGGTCATGATATCCATCCTTGATAAAACGCTACCCGGTCCGCAACCAAAGCGGCGAACAAGGCGAATAGGTAGATTATGCTGAAAGCGAACAATCGCTTCTCAGGCTTCATTGCATCGCCATTTTCCGAACGCCGGAAAGACACGGGCAGCGCGAGAGCCAGAAACGCCAGAGAAAGAACCAGCGCAATAATTCCAAACAGAGCCGTCGTGCCGCCAATGAACCAGGGTGTGGCGGCCAGCGGGACAAGTAAGATGCTGTACACTAATATCTGCTTCCGAGTGGAAGCTTGCCCCTTAACAACCGGCATCATCGGAATGCCAACCTTGGCATAATCGCTCTGCATAAACAGCGCGAGCGCCCAAAAATGCGGCGGGGTCCACATGAAGATGATCGCGAATAGCAAAACCGGCATCAGGGTGATGTCGCCCGTAACCGCAATCCATCCGATCATCGGTGGGAATGCGCCAGCCCCGCCCCCGATAACAATGTTCTGCGGCGTGCGCGGCTTGAGCCAAATTGTGTAAATCACCGCGTAGTAGAAAATTGAAATCGCAAGAATACTCGCCGCCAGCCACCCGGCCGCAAGGCCCAAGACGCCAACCGAGGTTGCAGACAAAAGAAGTCCGAAGTCCCGCGCATCGGTGCGTTGCATCCGGCCAGCAGGAAGCGGGCGTGCGGCGGTGCGTTTCATTCCAGCATCAATGTCAGCTTCCCACCATTGGTTCAATGCTGCTGCACCGCCAGCACCGATAGCGATGCAAAATATCGCGGTAAATCCGAGCACCGGATGGATATTGCCGGGGGCCGCAAGCATTCCGCACAGACCTGTGAAAATAACCAGCGTCATGACTCGCGGCTTAGTCAATGCGAAAAAATCACGCCATTCTGCAGGCAATGCCTGAACAGCTGCTGCTGCGTCCGAAGTTGGTGCCGGTGTTGTCATGTCATTGAGCCCGTCGGGCTTGCTCCTATAAAGGGGGGCGCACCGTTCCCGATGCGCCCCTCCCCATGTTCTATATTGCTGCTTCGTTTTCGAAGCCCCCGTTTCGCCTAAACTTTTTGCTTAAGCGCTTGCGGGGCGGTGATCGTGATAATCATGATGATCTTCGATAACCGGCAGTGTTTCAAATTGGTGGAATGGCGGAGGTGAGGACAATGTCCATTCCAACGTCGTTGCACCCTCGCCCCAAGGATTGTCTGCGGCTTTCTTGCCAGCGACGAAGGCGTAGGCAAGGTTGATGAAGAATATCACCATCGACACAGCCATAATGGCATAGCCAACTGAAGATACTTGGTTCCAATATTCATAGGCTGCCGGATAGTCAGGAATACGGCGAGCCATGCCCTGAATGCCCAAGAAGTGTTGCGGGAAGAAAATTACGTTCACCCCGATGAAGAACACCCAGAAATGCAAATGCGACAGGAACTCGCTGTGCATCTTGCCGCTCATCTTCGGGAACCAGTAATAGAACCCAGCAAACAGTGAGAACACTGCACCCATCGAGAGGACGTAGTGGAAGTGGGCGACAACATAGTATGTGTCATGAAGATTATCGTCGACCCCGCCATTGGCGAGGACAACACCAGTAACACCGCCAACAGTGAACAAGAAGATGAAGCCCATTGACCAAACCATCGGAGATTTAAATTCAACAGAACCGCCCCACATAGTGGCGATCCAGCTGAAGATTTTCACTCCTGTTGGAACGGCAATCACCATTGTCGCTGCGGTGAAATACATCTTGGTGTTTACGTCGAGACCCACAGTATACATGTGGTGCGCCCAAACGATGAAGCCGACAACGCCAATTGCGACCATCGCGTATGCCATGCCGAGATAGCCAAACACTGGTTTGCGGCTGAAGGTAGCGACGATTTGGCTGATCATGCCGAACCCGGGCAAGATCATAATGTACACTTCAGGATGACCAAAGAACCAGAACAAGTGCTGGTAGAGAACGGGATCACCGCCACCAGCAGGGTTAAAGAACGTCGTGTCGAAGTTACGGTCGGTCAGCAACATGGTAATCGCAGCGGCCAGCACTGGAAGCGCAAGCAACAACAGGAACGCTGTGACTAGCACCGACCACACGAACAGCGGCATTTTGTGCAAGGTCATACCCGGCGCGCGCATGTTGAAAATGGTGGTGATGAAGTTGGTAGCGCCAAGGATCGAGCCCGCGCCCGCAAGGTGGAGGGAGAAGATCGCGAAATCGACCGCTGGCCCTGTCGAGCCATATGTCGATAGCGGCGCATAAACCGTCCAGCCGGTACCAGCGCCCATGCCCTGCGCACTACCAGGAACAAACATCGAGAACATTAGCGAACAGAAACCGGCAACAGTGAGCCAGAACGAAATATTGTTCATCCGCGGGAACGCCATGTCGGGCGCTCCGATCATGAGCGGTACGAACCAGTTACCGAAACCACCAATCATCGCAGGCATGACCATAAAGAAGACCATGATCAAACCATGCGCCGTTATCAGCACGTTCCACATATGGAGGTTAGCGTCCATCGCCGCCTCGCCGCCCATCATGGTTACAACGCCGCCTAGAATTTGAATGCCCGGCTCAGCAAGCTCAGCACGCATCAGGCCCGAGATGGCGCCGCCGATGATACCCGCGAAAATCGCGAAGATCAGATATAGTGTGCCGATATCCTTGTGGTTAGTTGACATAAACCAGCGTGCGAAAAATCCCGGCTTATGATCTGCATCATGTCCGTGATCATCATGGATCGGTAGGGTTTCGGCGGTTGTGGCCATGGTTTTTTCTCTGAACCTTAGTTTGATTTCGTCGTATCTTCGGTCGGTCTAACTTACGTCTTTATTCAGTAGCTGCTTCATCGGTTGCAATTTCAGCCGGAGCAGCTGGAGCAGCAGCGGGCTCTTCAGCCTCACCCACCGTGCCGCCTTGCTCAATCACCCAAGCTTCCCATTCAGCGCGCGGGAGTGCCTCAACAGCGATGGGCATGTAACCATGACGGGCACCGCAAAGCTCTGAACACTGGCCATAATAAATGCCAGGCTCGTTAATTGTCAGCAGACGCTCGTTTAGGCGCCCAGGGACCGCGTCAATTTTGAACCAAAGCGATGGAACGGCAAATGCGTGAATCACGTCTGCTGCAGTTGTTTGGATACGCAAAGGCGTATTCGCAGGGACAACCATTCGGTTATCGACCGCCAATTGTCCGGGCTCTCCGCGTGCGACAGCTTCATCTTCGGGCAGCATGTTCGAAATGATCTCGAAATTGCCATTATCAGGATAGCTATAACCCCAATACCATTGATAGCCAGTTGCCTTAATTGTCACCGCATCTGCAGGCGGCGTTTCATATTGGCGCGCCAGCAGCGTGATAGATGGAATTGCGATACCGACCAGCACGAGAACTGGGACCAGAGTCCACACAACTTCAATGAAGGTATTGTGCGTTGTCTTCGAAGCAACCGGGTTCTTCGAGCGGCGGAACCGCAAGACCACCCACAGCAACAGGCCGAGAACGAACAGACTGATCACAGTGATAATCGGCATCAGCAAATAGGTGTGCATGTTATACGCGAACTGACCATCGTCAGTGTATTGCGGTTGAAAATCGATATTTCCAGCTTCGGGCTGCCCTTTGATCCATTCAGGGCCAAGTGGCTTATATGTCGAAGCTGCGGGAACCGCATCCGCGGATGCACCGGTCGCTTCAATCGCTTGAGGCGCGCTGGTGGTCTGTGGCACGGCTTCGGCAGCAACCGAATCCTGCGCTACAGCCAATTGCGGCGTCAAAGCCAACAATGCTGCGGCCCACAATGTCATTAAAACCCGAAGAACCCCGCGGGGCAAGTCACCGAAAATCATCACGTTGACGCTCTCTGTTTTTTCAAATCGTGGCGCGCAGCGTGCGAACCAAACCTATCCCAATCAGGGACTATTGTGTCGGGCCTATACGCATGCTTGCCCCCTGCCTCAAGCACTTCTAGGAGAAATTTCCGCAACCAATGTTGCTTGCACAGCAACGCCCCTAGGGAAATCAGACGAAAAATTATGACCGAAGACGAAGTTCTCGCCGAATTCCGCGCCAGCGAAGCCTTGCTTGAAGGACATTTCAAGCTGTCCTCGGGCCGCCACAGCGCGCATTATTTGCAATGCGCGCGCGTTTTGATGGACCCGATGCGCGCCAGCCGACTCGCAGCCGCACTGGCGGCAAAGCTTCCGCGCGAGCTGCGCAGCGCAATCGATACGGTCGTTTCGCCAGCGATGGGCGGCGTTATCATCGGCCATGAGATGGGCCGCGCCTTAGGCAAGGAAGCGATGTTTCTTGAACGTCCAGATGGAACTTTCGGCTTCCGCCGCGGCTTTGGCCTGAAAGTTGGGGAGAAAGTGATAGTAGTGGAGGATGTTGTTACGACTGGCCTTTCCTCCAAAGAGGCCATGAAAGCTATAGCGGATGCTGGCGGCGAGGTGCTCGCGCTTGTGTCTATCGTCGACCGTTCGAGCGGCGGTGTAAGTTTTGACGTTCCCTATCACTCGCTGGTCGACATAAACTTTCCGACGTATGATCAAGATGACATGCCAGCGGCACTCGCTGCCGTGCCCGTCACCAAGCCCGGAAGCAGAAAGTAAATTGAGCACCCCATCCTCTACCCCCGCGTCGATCCGTAGCTCCCTTCGTTTGGGAGTTAATATCGACCATGTCGCGACGATCAGAAACGCGCGCGGCGGCGATCATCCCGATCCGGTTCGTGCCGCGCAAATCGTTGCGTCAGTGGGCGGCGATGGGATTACCGCGCATTTGCGTGAGGACCGCCGCCATATCCGTGATGACGATTTGCGGCGCATTCAGGATGCGACAGATTTACCACTTAATCTGGAAATGGCCGCGACCGACGAAATGCTCACCATTGCGCTACGCCACCAACCGCACGCAGCCTGTATCGTCCCTGAAAACCGCGAGGAACGAACCACCGAAGGAGGTCTCGATGCAGCAGGTCAACATAACCGGCTAGCCCCAATCGTTTCGCAACTCAAAGATGCCAATATCCGGGTCAGTTTGTTTGTCGAGGCTGATGCGCGGCAATTGGAAGCAGCAATGCGGCTAGGGGCCGATATTGTCGAATTTCACACTGGCGAATACGCCCATGCGGTAGGCGAGGCGCGGGCTGTCGAACTGAAACGCATTGCAGATATGTCAGCCTTGGCCGTTAAAAACGGGATTGAGCCGCATGCTGGTCACGGGCTGACATATGAAAACGTCCAACCTGTCGCCGCAATCCCGCAATTGGCAGAGCTCAACATCGGCCATTATTTGATTGGCGAAGCTGTCTTCATCGGGCTGGAGAACGCCGTACGTAAAATGCGCGATTTGATGGATGACGTGCGATGAGGTGCGAGCAATGATCATCGGGCTAGGCAGTGATTTGTGCAGCATTGAGCGCATACAGAAGGTATTAGAAAGGCACGGAGAGCGGTTTGAAAAGCGTAGCTTTACCGAAATCGAGCGCGCCAAGGCTGCCAAACGGCCCTACACTCGCGCCGGTACTTATGCGAAGCGGTTCGCAGCAAAGGAAGCATTTTCTAAAGCCGTCGGTACCGGGTTCTTTCGCGGCGTATATATGAAGGACATTGGCGTGGTGAACGGCAAATCTGGAGCGCCCACCCTTGCCCTGACCAATGGCGCAGCGAAGCGGCTTGCGGAATTGACGCCAGATGGCCATGACGCGGTTGTTCATCTCACTCTAACAGACGATCATCCTTGGGCTCAGGCATTCGTAATAATCGAAGCCGTTCCCGAGGCTGCCTCAAACTAAATCTTCGCATCTCCTCAACCTATCCATTCCGGCTTTTTATCAGTGACCACTATAACAGACGCAACCCCTGACGAGACTTCCGATAAGGTCGATTGGTTTGCCGAATTGCGCGGCCTTGCCTTGATGTTGCTCGCGGTGATCGCATTTCACAGCCTGATAGCAAAGCCGTTCTACATCCCCAGCACATCCATGCTGCCCAATATGATGGTTGGTGACCGTCTGGTGGTTAGCAAATACCCATATGGCTGGTCTTGGGTGTCCGCATCGTTTCACATTTTGCCGCGGAGTGAAACACGAGTTCTGGAAGGCACGCCCGAATATGGCGACATCGTAATAGCCGTCCCGCCTACCCGTGACGAGGATTACATCAAGCGCGTTGTTGGCCTACCTGGCGACCGGATTGCAGTGGTCAACGGACAGATCATCCTGAACGGCAAGCCAATCCCGCAAGCTGTTGAACCCGCCATCCGGTTGCCAGTAGATCCAGAGCAACTGTGCGATGGTTTGGCCTGCCTCTATTATTTTGACCCCTACAAAAAGACGCTTGATGACGGGCGCGAAGTCTATGAAGTGCCGACTTACCGTGAAACATTGCCGAATGGTGCGAGCTATTTGATTATCGATCACAAGAAGCAGCGGCTCGACAATTTCGATGAAGTCACCATTCCGGCGGGCCACATCTTCATGATGGGCGATAATCGTGATCATTCCGCAGACAGCCGCGCCGCTGCTGAGGAAATGGGACTTGGCGGTCCGGTTCCGCTCGAAAATGTCGGCGGTCGTGCAGAATTTATCACCTTCTCGCTCGATGGCTCGACCAGTTGGAACCCCGCCAGTTGGTTCTCCTCCTTGCGTAGCGGCCGTGCATGGACCAGTCTGCGGCCTTCCATAGATGAAAAAGACGAAGGCGAATGAGCAAGCTGCCCAAGGACAATTTAGAGAACGAAGATCTGGGGACTAGCCCCTCCAGAATAGTCAATCCGGAATTGCGGTTCGAAGCGCAGCGTGCATTTGTGTGGGCAATGGTGATTGGCGGCGTGTTGCTGGCCGTATATATCTCACAAAGTTTGCTGGTGATTTTCGGGGCAATGGTCTTAGCCGCAATGATTGATGGCGGGGCGCGTCTACTTGGGCGCATTCTGCCCATCGAGAGAGTGTGGCGGGTTGTTCTGGTCCTGCTGCTGACTGTAGGGTTCCTGTATTGGCTGGTAAATTATGCCGGATCGCAAATTTCCCGCGAGGCCGCGCAATTGCCAACTATCATTCAACAACAGCTGACCGTCCTAATCGCTTATCTTGACGGTCAGGGTTTCTCGATCGACCGGGCCAACATCCAAGGCATCGCGAGTAATCTGGTCAGCGGTGTGGGCACTGTAACCAAGGCAATTGGCGGAATCCTGGGCGGCTTTACTACTTTGCTACTCATCACAATAATCGGCGTTTATCTTGCGATGGAACCGCAATTATACGAACGCGGTGTAGCATGGATGTTGCCGCGTCACCGCCGCAGCGAGTTTTTCGCCACCGTATCTAAAATGGCCTACACCATGCGCCGTTTGATGGCGGGCCGTCTAATCGGAATGGTATTTGAAGGCGTTTTTACCTGGATCCTGCTCGCTTGGTACGGGGTCCCAATGGCCGTGCTCCTCGGAATCCTGACCGGATTGTTGGCGTTCGTTCCAAACCTCGGCGCGCTACTAGCCGGAACATTGATGGTGCTGGTGGGCTTCTCCGGCGGGACCGAGATGGGCCTCTACACAATATTCGTCTATTTCATGGTCCAGACATTTGACGGTTACGTCGTTATCCCCATGATTGCGCGCAAAACGGTCGACTTGGCCCCCGCCCTGGTGCTGGCCGCTCAGCTGGTTATGGGCATTTTGTTCGGCGTTTTGGGCCTCTTTCTAGCGGATCCGGCTCTCGCGATGTTGAAAGTCACGTTGGAACGCCGCGCCGAACGCAATGAAGCATCAGATTCAAAAAACGGAGCCATTACCGATGGTGCGTAAATTTCTCTATTTTATCGCTACCATAATTGTTCTGGTTATCGCAGCAGGCTTCGTCCTGACCATTTGGTCGAAGGAGCTGACCCGTTTAGCGTTGGTGCCCAGTGCGGAATTTGTCGAGCAAACTCCTCTCGAAGAAAATGCGTACCAAGACCCCGAGATGTGGTTTTCACGTCCGGGCATCGGCACGTCCGACCCCGCGCGCTGGCAACCGGCTATGCGCGGCGAAGGCAGGAGCGTGCCGGCTGCAGCCGGGCCAAATTCCAATTTCGCGGTGTTCTTTGTCCATCCCACAAGCTTCCTGGACAGAACGACATGGAATGCTCAACTGGATGATGCAGAATCGCAGAACATCGCGAAAATATACGTTCGCGGCATGGCCAGCCCGTTCAACCAAGCGACCGAGGTCTGGGCGCCGCGCTATCGTCAAGCGACATTCGGTGCATTCTTGACCGACAGTGGCGAGGCAACGCGAGCGCTCGATGCAGCCTATGCCGACGTAAAGCAGGCCTATGAATTCTTCATCGCAACCGTCGACGAAGACACACCGATAGTGCTGGTCGGCCACAGCCAAGGGGCGCTCCATTTGCTTCGTTTGCTGCGCGAAGAGGTCAGCGGCTCGCCCATTTCAAGCCGGGTTGCCGCCATTTATGCCATCGGTTGGCCGATCTCTGTCGTTAATGATTTGCCGTCGCTTGGCTTCCCTGCGTGCGCCACCGCCGATCAAGCCGGCTGTATCCTAAGTTGGTCCAGCTTTGCCGAACCAGCTGACCCTAGTGATGTGATGGATAGCTACAGCAATTCGATGGGATTCGATGGCAAGTTGCGCGGCGACAGCAAGATTTTGTGCATCAATCCGCTGACTGGAACGATCGACGGTGCAGCAGCAGCAAACCTTAATTTGGGAACATTGGTGCCGGAAGATAATTTCTCCTCGGGCGAACTGGTGCCCAGCTATGTCAGCGCCCGGTGCGACGAGCGCGGCTTGCTGTTGATAGGTCCGCCGCCGGAAATGGGCAGCGCTGTTTTGCCAGGAAATAATTATCACGTGTACGACATTCCGCTGTTCTGGAAAAACACTCAGGAAGACGTCGTCCGGCGCGTGACATCTCTTGATAGCGGGAGTGAAGCACCCTGATTACGGAAGCGGCGGCAGCGCTGCGGGAAGCGTTGCCCGAAGGCGGCGCATTGCTCGCGCTCGACCTCGGCACCAAGACAATCGGCACCGCCACTTGCGATGCGGGGTGGCAATTCGCGACCGCAGGCAAGACATTAGAACGCGGAAAATTCGGCCGCGACCGCGAGCGTTTGGCACAATTGATTTCGGAACGCTCGGTTCGCGCAATCGTGATCGGTCTGCCGCGCAATATGGATGGCAGCGAAGGCCCGAGGGCGCAGGCCAGCCGCGCCTATGCGCGCAATTTGCACGAAGCATTCGAACTGCCAGTGCTGCTGTGGGACGAGCGCTGGTCAACCACTAGCGCCGAACGCGATATGATCGGCCAGGATATGAGCCGCAGGAAGCGTGCCGAACGTATCGATAGCCATGCCGCCGCTGTGTTTTTGCAAGGGGCAATCGATGCGCTGGCCGGCGGTATTCTTTAGGCGATTCTCTCCCTGTTCTCTCTGGCTTGGGCCTCGACCAGACGGCTGCCTGACATTTCCGCTTTCGCCCACAACTTATCGCGCTCAGCCGGGTCATCCAGCAGAAGGCTGCGTGCCTGATAGCTTGCCAACCTGATCCGGTCGCTGGGATGCGCCTTTCCGAAATGCTCGGCTAAATCGGTATTTTCTGAACCGCCGATCGCGATTGCCATTCTTAGGAACACTTCGGTCGAAGTGGGATTGAGAACGCCAACTATGCGATCATTTTCGACATCAAATGCATATTGGTCATGCCACCCCTGTGCCGGGTTAACAGCCATAATGTTGAGCGACACCGACATAGCGGCAGGCGGTAGCTGGCGATGAACATCGCGGTGCGCCCGGTAATGGACGATTTTTCCCTGTTCCAAAATCTCTCTGCCGGAATAGGTCAATCCTGCTGTCTCACCGGTTATTCCAGCGACCCTTTCGTAATCATATTCCCAATAATCGCTGGCATATCCCGGCCCGAAATAGCCCAATGTCAGGAAATCAAAATTGTGGTCATGCGGCGCACCATAGGAAAAGCTGTGCGCACCGCTGGCGCGAAACATTGAATCAGCTTCCGCTGGCCAGATATTGGCTCTGAGGAAATAGCCTTGCCGCAAATCGGACAAGACCAATGTTTGCGGACCATATGCGCTGTCGTGACTTTGAGTATGCTTCCCCTTCAATTCCGCCAACAGAATTTCGGCCAAGAATTCGGAATTATTACCCAATCGGCGCAGACTGAGTGCCGCACTCGCCAAGCTATCGCGATCTCGCGGATCAAACCCTGCTTGATCGAGCGCGCTGGTACATTCGTCCAGACTAAATATTATATCATCTTCGCCATGCAAAATGGGCGGCATCAGGCTGACTCCATTTCGGACAGGACCGGGTAGGATTTGAGCAGTTGGGCCTTCAATGCTGCGGCAGGGGCATTGAGATCATCTGTGGGCGCGGCAGCCACTGCGCACAAAACCTCAAACCCACGCGCAGTATCAAGTGCGAGCATTTGGCGGATCGCTTGCCATCGCAAATGCGGCGTCCCCTCTATGCATTTATCTGCAATGGTGGGCACCGCTTCGCCGCGCTTCATCGCACCAAGCAAAGCGACAATCATCTCCTGACGGCTTTCGGCTCTGTTACCCGATGCGCAGTGGACCAGCGCGCCGTCAGCCAGCCGATATTCGCGGCTTTCCTCCGGCACGACCGGCGACCGGGTTAGCCGAAGCACCAGCATACTGCCGGGGACAGTCTCGACCAATTTTGTAGTTTTGTTGCCTGTATAAGAAATCACTTCGCCTGATTGGAAATCGAGCTGCCGCTCTGAAAGAACAGCTCCGGCGTGGTTGGTTGACACGATTTCGAAAAGGCGCCCTCGCCCTGATCCGATTAAGACTATTTCGGTGCATTCACTATCCGTAAAATAGATAGATTGTGCCGCCGGCCCGGCCTTCGCTTCGTACAGTAGAAGCGACAGGTTTGCTCTGCCCGCCGTGGCAATCTGGAGGACACCGACGCCGCTCCGGTATTGGTGACGAAATGGGATCTGGCCAAGCGGCGTCCGCGCGATCGCATGCCCCATTCGAGACATTAGCCCATCAATTAGCGGCTTCCGTGCAACCTTTTGCTGGAACACCCCGTCCAGAGCCTTGCATTCGCCCAGATCTGCGCCCTGTCCATATTTCTCTAATGGGCGGCCCAAGATATCTGAATGGCCCGCCAGCCACTCAGCCTTCACCGATTCCAAGCTAAATTGAGCCCGGCGCTGCGCCGCCAGATTGCCGCGCAGCGCCGCGATTGTCGGATGGATTTCCATTGTACTTGCTGGACTACAAGGCGGTTTCAGGCGGAAGTATTTCATACAGATAGACCATGATGATGATGATCCGGTCATCGAAATGCGCCATGGCCAAATCTGACAGGCTGCCAAACAGTCCCGTTACTGAATCCAGATCGGGCAATTCTGCCAGATCGATCGATGGTAATTGCATAGTCTTGCTCCGTTAATTGCGCCGCTTAAGTGCCCGCATTTTACAAGTTGGCGTTCCAATCGTTGTCGGTAAAATTAAAAGATTGAAATGGATTAGTGCAGCTTCCATTGAGGTGGAATGTCCGCCTCACCTGCCAAATTCGACCCGTCAAGAGCGGCCAAATTCATGCTCAAACACGGCCATTCTGCAAAGATCGGCCTGTCCTATCATGCGCACGGCGCCGATTGGGTCGAACTGGAATTGCCATGGCGTGATGATCTGGTCGGGGAGGTCGAACGCGGAATTCTCGCCTCCGGCCCCATCATTAGCCTGCTCGATATGGCGTCCGGCCTGTCAATCTGGACGGCAACCGGAGAATTTATCGCCATTGCGACTTTGGATTTGCGGGTCGATTATCAGCGACCAGCGCGCAAAGGTGCCGCGCTAATTGGCCACGTTGAATGCTACCGCCTGACTAAGTCGGCGGCCTTCGTTCGCGGATTTGCACATGATGGCGACCCGTCCGATACTGTCGCAACCATGTCCGGCACCTTTATGTCGATCAAGCAGGACCCCAGAAATGTCTGAGCCGCAACCGTCGCCCGGAACACTTACTGCCTATGCGCAGTCGCTCGGAATTGTTTTTCACAGCGTCGAAGACGGCGCACCCGTTCTGTCTTTCGAATTCAGCGGCGATGTTGAGGGTCGCCCCGGTCATCTGCATGGCGGCGCGACTTCTGGCCTATTGGAAACCGCTGGCTACGCGCTTTTGCGAAACGAACTTGCGCGACTTGAACGCACGCACCGGCTCAAACCGATAAATATTACGGTTCAATTTCTGAACGCAGGTAAGCAACGCACCACTTACGCCAAGGCGCGCATCACAAAGCTTGGCCGCCGAAACGCCAATATTTCGGTCGAAGCATGGCAAGATGACCGTGACCGGCCGATTGCAACCGCAATCATGAACATTCTTATGGCTGAACAAGACTCGCCTGCCTGAGTAATCTCTTCGCGAAAGCGGCCTAGCGAACCGGCTCCGGCGTTCGCCTACCAGGCTCGACACCAATCCCGTTTTCATCAAGCCGGAATTCGAGCGGGACACCTTCAACTTCGGTCGACAGGGTAATCCCTTCGTCTTCGTCTATTCTGAGCCTGCTGCCATTTTCACCGATCGGAATATCTTCCAGATCGGGCACATCCATTGGTTCTACTGGACCTTCGGGATTGCTACTCGCCTTGGGCTTTGGCAAGTCTGATACACCCTGCGCCTGACGCATGAAATCGCGCCATATCCGAGCAGGCAAACCACCACCGCTGACACCATCTAGGGGGCTGTTATCATCATTACCGATCCACACGCCCACCACCAGATCGTCCGCGTAACCAACGAACAGCGCATCACGGTTATTTTGGCTGGTGCCTGTCTTACCAAAATTGGGGCCACTTAACATTGCCGCACGGCCGGTCCCCGAATTGATCGCCAGCCGCAACATCTGCTCCATGTCTTCATGTTCAGAATTGTAGAGACTGTCCTGCGTGCTCCAAAGCCAATCAAACCAACCGGCTTCTTCGGCCTTAAACGCCTGAGGCTTCACTGGAAATTCATTACCAGCCACCCCGGCATAGGCAGCCGTTAGCTCCAGCAAACTGACAGTCGATGTGCCCAGAGCGAGGCTCGGATCGCCTTCGGGCATTGGCGAGGTAATCCCGAACGATCGAGCCATTTCAATGACCGCTTTGTCACCCAATTTGTTGAACAATCGTACCGCGGCCACATTGCTAGAACGGGCAAAGCCTTCCTCCAATGTGATCGTCTCAGAATAACTCCCGCCTGAATTTTTGGGGCGATAGCTGCCTGCGACGATCTCGCTATTATCGATGGTATCGTCCGGGTCCATCCCCGCCTCGAGTGCAGCCAGATAGACGAACAGTTTGAATGTCGAGCCCGGCTGCCGCTTCGCCTGAGTTGCGCGATTGAATGGCGAATCGCGATATTCCTTACCGCCAATCATCGCCACCACTTCACCATTGGTCCGCATGGCCACTAAAGCGACCTGAGCTTCGCCCAATGGCGCTCTGCTGACGACTTTGCGGGCAATGTCTTGCAGACGCGAATCGAGCGTCGTGGTGAAGGTCTGGCTACTGTAACCTGTTCCGACCTGCTTCCTGATTTCGGGCAAGGCCCAATCTGCAAAATAGGTGCCAGTTGGAAGTTCGCTTTTGGCCCGGGAATCGATTTTCGGTTTGGGCATTGCCGTCGCCTCGGCTTCGTTCAAATAACCTGCCGCGACCATCGCATTCAGCACCAGCTGCATTCGCTTTGCCGCACGATCATAATGTTTGGTTGGGGCAAACCGTGAAGGCGCCTGTACCAGACCGGCGAGCATCGCCGCCTGTTCCGGTTTTAGATTTTCAGGCTGGCGGTAAAAATAATGCAATGATGCAGCGCGCAAACCGTACACGTTATCGCCAAAATAGGCATTGGAGAGATACCGTTCGAGTATCTCATCCTTGGTCAGCCAAGCCTCAAGCCAAAAGGCGATGAGCATTTCCTGACCTTTACGGGTGAAGGTTTGATCCGATGTCAAAAAGGTAAATTTGGCCAATTGCTGGGTGATTGTGCTCCCGCCCTGCATCGGCCCGCCCGTCGCGCGCGCCCACACGGCACGTGCAAGCCCGCGAGGGTCAATGCCCCAATGAGAAAAGAATCGCCTATCCTCAATCGCAAGAAACGATTCGGTCACATGATCAGGCAAAGTATCCAGATCGACAGGCAGATCGGTAATTGCACCATTGCGCGCAATGGGGGTGCCATCAGCGGCCAGCAAGGTCAGCTGCGGCGGAGCAATTGGCTCGAGCGATTTTGAGAGCGGCGCTGTCACTGCCAGCCATCCGATCATCAGGAAAAACAGCAGCAGAGTCGATGCGAACACACGCGCCGCCCACCAACGCTTGCGCCGCCCACGCCAATGGCGCGGCTGCCACCAACTACTTGTGCCTCGCTGGTGATTTTGCTCGTCCCGGCTAATTCGGGTGTCGGCTTGTTCCAGCCGATCATCCCATGAGCTGTAATCAGGCCGCTCTGCACCCGACCGGTAAGCTACAGCGTCATCATCAAAGTCGTCATCATCAGGGTCACCCCACGCATTACCATAGGGCTCTTGCAGCGCGAAATAATCGCGCCGATCCGGATCAAAATCGTCCGGTGTGTGACCCCCGCGCTTCCATAAACTGAATAAACGACCAAACATTACCGGCTGTATTACCTAAACAATACAGCGTTGGCGAGAGGATTCGTATGCTATCTCGCGTCGCCCTAACAACTTAGCCTTGGCCAACAACACTTTCGGGCAGATCAGTGCCGAAAACGCGCTGATAGTATTCGGCAACCATCATCCGTTCGGCTTCATCACATTTGTTGAGGAAGCTGAGGCGGAAAGCGAAGCCGACATCCTTGAAAATCGCGGTGTTCTGTGCCCACGTAATAACAGTACGCGGACTCATTACGGTCGAAATATCGCCGTTCATGAAACCTTGTCGGGTCAGGTCCGCGACCTTGATCATATCCGAAATTTGTTTCGGATCGGCATCAGGGTTCTTGGACGCTACGATATCCTGCTCGGTTTCGGCCGGAAGATAATTCAGCGCAGTCACAATATTCCAGCGGTCCATCTGACCTTGGTTGATCGCTTGGGTTCCGTGATAGAGTCCGCTGGTATCACCCAGACCCACCGTATTGGCGGTCGCGAACAGGCGGAAGTTTGGATCAGGCCGGATTACCCGGTTCTGGTCGAGCAAGGTCAGCTTGCCCTCAGCTTCCAATACACGCTGGATCACAAACATCACGTCTGGGCGGCCGGCGTCATATTCGTCGAACACAAGCGCAACCGGATGCTGCAACGCCCAAGGCAATAAGCCCTCGCGGAACTCGGTAACTTGCAAGCCATCGCGTAGCACAATCGCATCGCGCCCGACCAGGTCGATCCGACTGATATGCGCGTCAAGGTTGATCCTGATACAGGGCCATTTCAGCCGCGCTGCAACCTGTTCAATATGAGTCGACTTACCCGTTCCGTGATAGCCTTGGACCATGACACGCCGGTTATGTGCAAACCCAGCCAAAATCGCGAGCGTGGTGTCCGGGTCGAAAACATAGCTAGGATCGACATCGGGAACGCGTTCATCGGCTACGCTGAATGCTGGGACCTGCCAGTCGATATCAATACCGAAGGTGTCACGAACGTCGACGGTGGTGTCGGGCGCAGCGAGTGAGGTTTTGGAGGTCGGATCAAAAGTCTTGTCTGTCATATCGCCGCAACGCCTAGACGGGCTTATAGGTCCCTGCAACTGCATCTGGCACAAGAATTTATATTCGGGATGCAATCGCCACCAATCGTCGCCATAATGACCGCCATGGAAATAACCCGCCCGTCCGAACTCCTTCGTCAGACGCTGGTTGGCCGTGTTCGTGCGGTGTTCAATGATACTGAAAATGGTGAACAGCCAGTCCCGCCATCGGATGAAGCTCTGTTCGAACGCGATTCCCCGATCCGTTTGGTCCATGCCGACGCGGTTTCAATGATGATTGGCGGCATTCGCAGCCTCCTGCTCCAGATGCTCCACCCGCATGCACTGCAAGGCGTACTCGACCATTCAAATTTCCGCGAAGATATGCATGGACGGTTGCGCAGAACCGCGAAATTTATTGCGATCACCACCTTCGGCCACCATGACGAAGCAGAGAAGATGATCTCACGCGTAAATCGCATTCACGAGCAAGTGCACGGCTCTTTGCCAGACGGAACCCGCTATTCGGCTCGCGATCCTGAGACGCTTGCATGGGTCCATGCGGCAGAGGCAACCAGCTTTC
The DNA here is from genome assembly GCF_009827545.1 of Pontixanthobacter gangjinensis. Classification (NCBI taxonomy): domain Bacteria; kingdom Pseudomonadati; phylum Pseudomonadota; class Alphaproteobacteria; order Sphingomonadales; family Erythrobacteraceae; genus Pontixanthobacter; species Pontixanthobacter gangjinensis. The sequence goes on from NZ_WTYS01000001.1 coordinate 2,361,068, forward strand.
TCGAAGCCTATTTGCGCTATGTCCGCCCTTCCATGCCACTTGCCGAACAGGACAGGTATTATGCTCAGTTCGCGATCATCGCACGCAAGCTTGGCGCTGATCCTGTGCCTCAAACACGAGTTGAGGCCGAACAGCTGATGCGACATTTCCGCACACAATTGCGTTCAAGCGCGGAGGCGAAAGAAATCGCCCGGCTCGTCCTGACTCAAAAGCCAGACAATGCGCCGCCAGCTATCCAGAAAATTCTCGGTACCACGGCGGTTCAAATGCTCCAGCCGTTTGCGCGCAATATGCTGGATTTGCGGCACCCTGGCCTGGCTTATGTCCCAGCTCGCATTGGCGCAAAAACCATTGGTAAAACGTTGCGGTGGGCGTTTCAGCAGTGAAGTCGGACTAGCAAAACACAGCGCTCTTTTTCAGCAATTGGTAAGCATCGACCACTTTGCCCAATCGCGTTTCATACCCTCGGTCACCGCCGTTGCGGTCCGGGTGATACTGACGCACCAATTCGGAATAGCGGCGACGAAGTGCCTGCCTGTCAATTTCATCACTCAGACCCATGGTCTTGAGCGCCTCCTGCTCCTTGAGATCAAATTTTGATCGGGTTGCCTGATAATTCTGTCCCGCTCGCGCTTTGATACTCGCGGCCCGTCCGCTGATGGCATCGAGCGGATCGGAATAGTCAGCCCAGCGGGGCATCCCGTCAATTCCCGCATCACCGCGAAACGCATTGTTCTCGGTCCGCCAGCCTGCGATGGGAGATTGCGCTTCGAATATCTCATCCGCGCTCATGCCTTCGAACCAGTCATAGCCTGCATTGAATTCGCGGATGTGGTCGAGACAGAACCAGCGCGAATCACCCGGCCCATCAAAACTGTTCGCATAGGTACCCGGAGCGCGGAATTCACCCGCTTCGCTGCACCCGGGTGCGTGGCAATCTTGCCCTCTACCCTCAAACCGACCATGGAACTTTGAACCGCGCATAGCCTCCTAGGATGGGGTCGAATTCGTGAAATGCAAATTGGAGTTTTCAGTGATGAGTGTAGCTGCCGAGATGGAAGGTCTTTTGCGTGAGGCTTTCGCCCCGTTAAGGCTCGATATTATCAACGATAGCGCGAAGCATTCGGGCCATTCAGGCGATGATGGCAGCGGCGAATCTCATTTCACAATTGTGATTGAAAGCACGGCCTTTGATGGCGTGTCACGGCTGAACCGCCAGCGGATGGTCAATCAGGCTCTGGGCGATATTCCGGGGCAGCGCGTCCATGCGCTGGCGATTAAGGCGATTGCTCCAAATTAACCGAAGGACCCGTCAGATTAGATTGCGCGGCCATTCGGGTGCATCATCTTACATTTACGGTCACAGCCAGAATAGAGAAAAATCCATGAACTTTGAAAACAAAACCGTTTGGATCACCGGCGCATCATCGGGAATCGGCGCTGCGTTAGCACGTGAGTGGGCTGGCCGAGGTGCAAAGATAGTCCTTTCTGGGCGCGATGAAGCGCGCCTGGCCTCAGTCGCAAATGAGCTTCATGCGGAAAGCTTGCTTATCCCGTTCGACGTTCGTGACGAAGCGGCGATGCTTGAGGCAACGGCAGGGGCAATCGCCTGGAATGGCAGCGTCGATGTCTTTGTAGCAAACGCTGGTGTGTCGCAGCGCAGCCAAGCGCTGAAAACCGATATGCAAGTGTACCGCGACATAATCGACATCGATCTGACCTCTCAGATTGCCGCGACACAGGCGTTGTTGCCCCATATGGCGGATCGCGGGTCGGGCGCCTTGGTGTTTATCTCGTCGATTGCTGGGAAAGTCGGGGTGCCGATGCGCACCGCCTATTCTGCCGCGAAATTCGGACTGATCGGTTATGCCGATGCACTAAGAGCCGAAATGTCGGTCAAGGGCGTTAACGTCCATGTGATCGCGCCGGGATCGATTGCGACAAATGTCTCTCGCAATGCGCTGAGCGCAGATGGGTCAAAACGCGGCAAAAGTGATTCCGTGATCGATAATGGGATCAAGCCAGCAGATGCCGCCAAGACGATGGTCGATGGTATCGCCGCAGGTCAGCGCGAAATTATTGTGGCTCAAGGCATGGAAGAAGCGATGGGCGAAATGCGCCGGACACCCGATCAGCTCTTGGATCAGATGGCCGGAATGGTCGCCGCAGGCTATATCGAGAGAATGGAAGCGGAGGGTTGAGATGAGCTTGAATCCCGGCGACCAGATGACGCGCGTTGCATTGCCAAGCGGAATTGAACTGGATGTGCTCGACACCGGTCCGCGTGATGGTGAAACGCTGATCTTTCTCCACGGCTTTCCCGAATCGCATCGCACATGGCGTGGTCAAATCTCGCAATTCTCTGATCGTTATCGCTGTATCGCGCCTGATCAGCGCGGCTATTGCGGATCATCCAATCCGCAAGACGCGGGCATGTATACCATCGATAAATTAATGGGTGACATCGCCCAGCTTGCGGATGCGCTCGGGGTCGGAAAATTCACGCTCGTAGGGCATGATTTGGGCGGAGTGGTCGCATGGGCAATCGCGCTTACTGGCGTTTTGCAAGATCGTATTGAACGGCTTGTTATTGCCAATGCGCCCCACCCGTTTATCTTTTCCAAGCTACTTTACACCAATCCTGACCAGCGCGCGGCAAGCCAATATGTCCGGGCGTTCCGCGACCCGGCAAATGATGCGTTGGTCCGCGAGCACGGGTTGCTGCCACTGCTGGTCAAAGCGCTGGATTTCAAAGGGCAGAGTTTTGCCGAAGATGCCGAGCGTGATCAATTGCTACAATCATGGTCAAATCCGGATACCGCAATGGCGATGCTCAATTGGTACCGCGCTGGATTATCGGATGTGCCCCCGTTGGATGAGCCGTATGAACTTCCGGCCGACTTCTCCACGCCTGCCTTGCCAAATGTGGCCATCCCTACACTGGTCGTATGGGCTATGGATGATATCGCCCTGCCCAATGCCAATCTCGACGGGCTGGATGATTTGGTTGATGATCTGACATTAGTCAAAGTGCCCGATTGCGGTCATTTTGTGACGTGGGAAGCGCCCGAGAAATTTAACGCAGCGCTGGAAGAATTTCTTAGCAGATAGGGTCAAACCACTCCGCCCATGCGCCGTGCGGATGACCGCATCCGAGCAGAGCCGCTTTCTCGCCTCCCTGCCAATAGCGGACATACAATTCGTGGCGGAATGTCGCGCGATTGGTCTCCAGAGCGATCCACGCCAAGGGCTTCTCTGCAGTGGCCGCCCTACCGGCCTCCTCCATTGCTTTTTCAATCCATGCACGCGTAGATTCAGGAATATATTGCCACACGATCGAATGGCTCAGGACCCGGGTCACACCTGACTGCTGAGGCTGTGCCAGCATTTCGCGAACAAAATCGCCTGCGTCCTGCTTAACCAAATCGGGTGCCTGTTTTCCCGCCAATTCAATGGCTGCTTCAATTCTACCCATCCGAGCAATTGCCTCGGGCCAAACGTAGCTTTTGAGCCGCAATGCCGCCTCTGGATCGGAAAGATCGACGGGAGCCTGATCGCACCCTCTAATTGAAACAATTTCAACCGGGTGCTCAGGTGGCGGCGAACCACGCCATTCGGGTGCTATCCGCATAGGTGAATCGTCGGGGCCAGAAGTCACCCCGCCAAGATCGAAATGATAGCGATCCATCATCGTATTGACCCCGGCACTCGCTCCCAATTCATAGATCGCGAATTTTGGTCCGACTTTGCCAGACAGCCACAGAAGCGCGCTCATGAAACCCCAAGACCGGCCGGCCTCATTGGTTTGCGGCGGGCCATCGAGCCATGGCAGCAGCCGCGTATCATATTTTCGGACAAGGTCGGCAACGATCGCGTCAATTTCGGCTTGGTTGGTCGTCAAACCGGAGTAAACAGGTTGAAGCCGCAGGTCGGTGCCGGTCAATAGCAGATTGTGCAGCCCACCATTGATCCGCAGCGGCATCGCGTCCTCAAGGCTAAGCCCTTTCCAATTGGCAATCCGGCGGCCAACGGCAGTGTCTGTTTCGAGCACTTTTAGCAAAGCCCGGACAACGCGCGCCGTATTGGGAGCCCCCGCTTGCTCGGCATGGGAAGCCTGCCATTCGATTGCTTGCGCAACGTCTACCATGTTCATTATTTCTGAATCCGCCTTACTTGACGCTACCATGCATTGCCCTTTCGTCTGCCTGCCCCTATTTGCCGCCCAATCATGACCGCGATACTAACACCCCCGCTTACCTTTGCCGTGCCCAAGGGGCGCATCCTCGACGAGGCTTTACCGGTCATGGCGCGTGCCGGAGTTGTTCCGGCTGAAGCATTTCACGATGCAAAGGATCGCTCGCTGAGTTTTGCAACAACGCGCGCCGATATGCGGCTGATCCGCGTTCGGGCGTTCGATGTCGCAACCTTTGTAGCACATGGCGCGGCGCAAGTGGGAATCGTCGGGTCAGACGTTATTGAAGAGTTCAACTATTCCGACCTCTACGCGCCCGTTGATCTGGATATCGGCCACTGCCGATTGTCGGTTGCCGAACCAGTAGGCGGTGCCGACAGCATTGACGGCGCAAGCCATGTCCGCGTTGCAACGAAATATCCCGGCATCACGCGCCGCCATTTTGAGGCGCAGGGTATTCAGGCTGAATGCGTCAAATTGAACGGGGCAATGGAGTTGGCCCCCAGCCTTGGCCTTTCTGGCAGAATCGTCGACTTGGTCTCTACCGGTGCAACCTTGAAGCAAAACGGCTTGGTGGAAACCGCCAAAATCATGGAAATCTCGGCACGCCTGATTGTCAATCGTGCTGCGCTGAAGACAGACCCGCGGGTTACGGCTTTGGTTGAAGCATTTCGCGCAAATGCCGAGCGGGATGCCGCCTGATGCGTATGCTTTCCATCAAATCTCCCGATTTTGAACTGCAATTCGGCAAGATCGTCGATGACCGGCGTGAAAGCGATGGCAATATCGCTGGCCAAGTCAGCTCGATCCTGAGCGATGTGAGGGGGCGCGGCGATGCGGCGTTGTCCGACCTGACTGCCCGTTTTGACCAACACGCGCTGACAAACGACGACGATTGGTCGATCTCTGCCGAGCAATGCCGCGAAGCGTTTGACGGGCTTGACCCGAAACTTCGCGATGCTTTGAAGCTCGCGGCGGACCGGATCACCGCCTATCACAAGGATCAATTGCCGGCAGACCGGGACTTCACCGATGATGCAGGCGTGCGCCTTGGTGCACGCTGGCAGGCTGTTGACGCAGCAGGCCTATATGTTCCTGGTGGCAGAGCAGCGTACCCATCGTCGCTGTTGATGAATGCAATCCCGGCCAAAGTTGCCGGTGTCGGGCGCCTGACCGTCACCACGCCCACTCCGAAAGGAGTGGTAAATCCGCTTGTGCTGGCTGCAGCACACATTGCTGGCGTCGATGAAATATGGCGTGTTGGCGGAGCACAGGCGATTGGTGCGCTCGCTTATGGCACCAAACGAATCAAGCGTGTCGATGTGGTAACTGGCCCCGGCAATGCATGGGTGGCTGAGGCAAAGAGGCAGTTGTTCGGCGTTGTCGGCATCGATATGGTCGCAGGGCCAAGCGAAATACTGGTGATTGCCGACGGTCATAACGAGCCCGATTGGATTGCCGCCGATTTGCTGAGCCAAGCTGAACACGATCCTGATGCACAGTCGATCCTGATTACCGATGATGCCGCCTTTGCTGCGCAGGTAGAGGACCGTATCGATGTCCAAGCGGCGATGCTTTCCACCCATAAAACGGCGCGCAAAAGCTGGGATGATCACGGCGTAATCATCATCGTCGAAACGCTGGACCAAGCAATTCCTCTCGCAAACCGTCTCGCAGCTGAACATGTCGAATTGGCAGTCGAGGACCCTAAACCTTTGTTCGAAGGAATACGGCATGCTGGGAGCATCTTTATCGGCCGCTATGCGCCCGAAGCTGTGGGGGATTATGTTGCGGGGCCCAATCACGTCCTGCCTACTGGCCGCCGCGCACGATTCGCCAGCGGCTTGTCGGTTCTAGATTTCATGAAACGCTCCAGCTTCATCGAATTGGACGAAGCGGCCTTGCAAGCAATCGGCCCAGCAGCCATTGCGCTTGCCGAAGCAGAAGGGCTGCCAGCCCACGCCAAATCAATCGAAGCCCGGCTGAAATGAGAAATTCAACGCTATGAGTAAAGCAAAATCACAGGCGCGCTCTGCGGCGCGTCTCGCAGCCGTGCAGGCGCTGTATCAGCAGCATATGGAGCAGACCAAGCTGGTCAAATTGCTCGACGAATTTCATCAGCACCGTCTCGGTCGCGAGATTGAAGATGACCAATATGCTGACGCCAATGTGCCATTGTTCGATGATATCGTTTCGGGCGTTGATGCGCGGCGCGATGAAATCGACGGCAAGCTGACCGAGAAATTGGCCGAGGGCTGGAGCGTCAAACGGCTCGACAAAACGATGCTACAAATCCTGCGCGCTGGCACATTCGAACTTATGGCCCGGCCTGACGTATCCGTCGGCACCGTCATCAGCGAATATGTCGATGTCGCAAAAGCATTTTTTGATGACCGCGAGACAAAGTTCGTCAATGGCGTGCTCGATGCAGTTGCCAAAGCTGTCAGATAGGACGGCGCGCTGAGTAGCGAAAGCGCCTTTATCGAAAGCTTGCGTGCGCTAGCCACCCATCCTTCCGCACGCGGCCTCAATGATGATGTCGCAATTCTGAAAGTCGGCGGAGAAACGCTGATCCTGACGCATGATACGATGGTCGAGGAGGTGCACTTCCTCGCCAATCAGGACATGGCCGACATCGCTTGGAAACTGGTTGCAACAAACCTGTCTGATCTAGCCGCAAAAGGTGCGAAGCCGCTGGGCGTTTTGCTCAGCTATACACTTGGCGCGGATGACGCTCGGTTCGTTGCCGGCCTGAAGGACGTTCTCGAATTCTATTCAGTTATCCTTTTGGGCGGCGATACCGTTTCGGGCTCAGGTGCCCGTACATTCGGCATGACTGCAATTGGAACGGCGACGCACACCCCCATCCCCTCGCGAAACGGCGCTAAGCCGGACGACCGGCTGTTCATTACTGGACCGGTCGGCGCAGCGATGATCGGTTTCGAAACACTCCGAGACAGGGGAGCGACTTTGGGAGCAGCCGAAACCGCTGCTTTTTGCAGGCCGATCCCTTTGCTAGCAGAAGGGCAGGCGCTAGCGCCTGTTGTCACCGCGATCATGGACGTATCGGACGGGCTGCTGCTCGATTGTAGCCGATTAGCGAAGGCCAGCGGAGTGACGATTGATGTCGATACAGCCTCCGTACCAATCGCCGCGCCAGACTGCCGGCGGGATGATGCAATACGCTGGGGCGACGATTATCAATTGTTGTTCACCGCGAATCAAAATACCAAATTGCCTGTTCCTGCTCATGCGATTGGAACAGTATCAACGCTCGGCGGAAGCTCGCTATTGATTGATGGGAAGCCGCCAAAAGACGGCGATACGCTGGGTTATAGCCACTAAAGCGTCCGATTCTGCGGCAGACCGTGCATTTCTTCCGCTTTGGGGTTGCACCCTTGTCCGGCACGATTATAGCCGACGCACCTTTTCGGACCCGTAGTAACGGGCCTTTTTTAGTATGCAAAACGCATGAGGGGATACTCGTGGAAACAGTTTATATCGCAATCGGACTGGGATTGCTTGCCATTGTCTATGGCATAATCACCAGCCAACAAGTGCTCGGCGCATCTGCCGGTAATGAGAAAATGCAGTCCATCGCGGGCGCAATTCAGGAAGGCGCACAAGCCTATCTGAAACGCCAATACACCGCGATTGGTATCGTCGGCGTGGTTGTTGCCATCCTCGTCTTCGTATTCCTCGGAGCAATTTCTGCAGTTTCGTTCGTAATCGGCGCAGTTCTGTCAGGCGTTGCCGGATTTATCGGGATGAACATCTCGGTCCGCGCCAACGTCCGCACAGCCGCCGCCGCGCAGACCGGCCTTCAGGAAGGTCTCACCGTGGCGTTCCGCGCAGGTGCGGTTACCGGAATGCTGGTTGCTGGCCTCGCGCTGCTCTCGATTGCAGGCATCTTCTATGTGCTCATCGCGCAGATGGGTCTCGACCTCACAGTTCTCGCAGAGAAGCGTGAAGTTATTGACGCACTTGTCGGTCTCGCATTCGGCGCGTCGCTGATTTCGATTTTCGCCCGCCTCGGCGGCGGTATCTTCACCAAAGCTGCTGACGTCGGCGCCGATCTGGTCGGTAAAGTCGAAGCAGGCATCCCGGAGGATGATCCACGCAACCCGGCGACAATCGCCGATAACGTTGGTGACAACGTTGGCGACTGTGCCGGTATGGCGGCCGATCTGTTCGAAACCTACGTTGTGACTGTTGGTGCGACGATGGTTCTGATCGCTCTGCTGTTTACGACACTCGCTTCTGCAGATCTTTTCGCTTTGATGAGCCTGCCACTGCTAATTGGCGGTGTGTGCATCGTGACCTCGATCATCGGAACCTACATGGTTCGTTTGGGCAAATCGAACAACATCATGGGCGCTCTGTATAAGGGCTTCATTACCACAACTGTTCTGTCGATCCCTGCGATCTACTGGGCGACCGACTATGCAATCGGAATGGGCACTGCCTACACCGTTGGCGATCAATCGTTCACCGGTATGTCGCTGTTCTGGGCGATGATGGTTGGCCTGGCTATCACCGGCCTGATCATCTGGATCACCGAATATTACACTGGCACTGAGTACCGCCCAGTTCGTTCGATTGCGAAAGCATCTGAAACCGGTCACGGCACTAATGTAATTCAAGGTCTGGCCATCAGCCTTGAATCGACCGCATTGCCAACTTTGGTGATCGTTGTCGGCATTATCGTGACTTACCAGCTTGCTGGTCTCATGGGCATCGCGTTCGCGGCCACCGCAATGCTGGCACTGGCCGGTATGGTCGTGGCCCTCGACGCTTACGGCCCTGTGACCGATAACGCAGGCGGCATCGCTGAAATGGCTGAGATGGAAGAAAGCGTTCGTGAGAAGACCGATGCGCTTGACGCTGTTGGTAACACCACGAAAGCTGTCACCAAGGGTTATGCCATCGGATCGGCCGGTCTTGCTGCTCTGGTACTGTTCTCGGCTTACACGGCTGACCTCAAAGAGTTCTTCCCTGATCTCGAAGTCAGCTTCAGCCTTGAAAACCCATATGTCATCGTTGGCCTTCTGCTCGGCGCTTTGCTTCCGTACCTGTTTGGTGCGATGGGCATGACCGCTGTTGGCCGCGCCGCTGGTGACGTAGTGGTTGACGTTCGTGCACAATTCGCTGCCGACCCGGGAATCATGGATGGTACAAGCCGTCCAAACTACGCCCGCACAGTCGATTTGGTAACGAAGGCAGCGATCAAGGAAATGATTGTTCCCTCGATGCTTCCGGTGCTTGCCCCAATCGTGGTCTACTTCGGCATCACTTGGGCCTCAGGCAGCCAGGCAGAAGGCTTTGCCGCTCTTGGCGCATTGCTGCTCGGCGTGATCGTTTCGGGTATCTTCGTGGCGCTTTCCATGACCGCTGGTGGCGGCGCGTGGGATAATGCCAAGAAGTACATCGAAGATGGCAATCACGGCGGCAAAGGTTCAGAAGCTCACAAGGCTGCTGTGACCGGCGATACAGTTGGCGATCCTTACAAGGATACTGCTGGTCCAGCCGTCAACCCAATGATCAAGATCACTAATATCGTTGCACTGCTGCTGCTTGCAGCATTAGCAGCGGCATAATCAATTCGGCTTTGATTGGCTGAAGAATGAATAGAGAAACCCCGTCTGGTTCAGCCAGGCGGGGTTTTTCATTTGCGGTTAAGGCCAAATTCCCTAACTAAATGCCATTAAAGCGCTTTTTTTGCGCTGCAGGGGTCGCATCCTGCAAATTTTCAAGGCAGTATACGCCTAGAGTGAGAGCATCCGCGCATAGTCACATGGCATTCGCAGATGCACTCTATGGGGCTGCAGATCTGGGAGCAGAAATTAATGAAACTAGTTTCGACACTAATTCGAACAGGAAGCGCGATCGCGCTGGCAACCGCCGCCGTGGGTTCAGGCGCGCTAGTCGCAGCGCCTGCCGCGGCACAGGAAACTCCGCCACAGGTAGCGGAGACAGCTAGCAAACAAATCCCCGTCGGCGAATTCGTCAAGCAGTCCAACATGCGCAGTCCGCGCATCTCGCCGGATGGCAAGAATTTGGCCTATCTCGCCAACAATGAAGGACGCGCAGTGCTTGTGCTGCAAAGCCTCACTGACTTGTCCAAGCCCGCACGTTTAATCCTTGCAGCTGAAGAAGCTCGTGAAGCGGGTGAGCGCACGATGTCAGGCTTCCGCTGGATCGGAAACGACCATGTAGTCATGACCATGATTTCCCGAGAAAACCTCGGCGGCGGGCTCAGCGATTTTCGCAGGTTGATCGCTTATGATATCAATGATGGCGAACTGGTCCAGCAGGCGTGGCGCGATTCAGGCGGTGACGCCGGAGTCATTCTGCACATTGATCACGATACCGGAAAATATCTCATCCAGCGCGATTCTGTCGCCAATTCGACCGAGCGCTGGGGTTTCCCCGAGGTCGTCGAAGTAGATGTGGATTCTGGCCGATTCAAGATTATCCAACGGACCAACCCGGTAGTCAGTGGCTGGGCTGCTGACAGCGAAGGCAATATCCGGGCCGGTTTCAGCCGCGACCGCGATAATGGTAAGGTGCGGATGCTCTACAAGGCGCAAGGTGAACGCAATTTCAAAACGGTTTATAATGAAGCGGATTCAACCTTCACTGAGTCAATTCCGGCCCCACAAGTCTTCATTCCAGGCACAGATAAAGCGTATACGACGTCGCGGCAGGATGGCTACGAGAAGCTGTACGAACTCGACATGCTAACCATGACACTATCGGAGCCAGTCTACGAGACTGAAGGCTTCGACATGCAAGGGATCGAGACCAACGAAGATGGCTCCGCCATTGTCGGCTACAATGTCTTCGATGGCGAAATGAAGACGGTTTATACTGATCCGACGCTAGCAACGATCACCTCCTTGTTGGAAGAGGTTTTCGGTGAAGGCGCTGTGACGATCGTCGATAACAGCGCTGATATGTCGCAAATTGTCGCTTATGCAGGCGGCAAAGAACGCGCGGGCGGCTTCTATTTGTTCAACACGCAGTCAGGGTCGCTGAAATTGCTGAACTGGACGCGAACTGGCCTGAAGGATGCGCCACTTAATCCGGTCAAGGCTGAATGGTATACGGCCCGCGATGGAACCAAAATCCAGGCAATCGTGACCTATCCACGCCACCGTATGGGTCAGAAGAACCTCCCGGTCGTTGTTATGCCGCATGGCGGTCCGTTCGGAGTTATCTCTGCAACCAACAGTGGTGAACCCTGGAATCAGCCGTTGGCAGAAGCGGGCTATGTTGTTGTCCAACCAAACTACCGCGGCTCTGGCGGTTATGGAAAAGCCTTCGAACAAATGGGCCGTGAACCCGATGGTTATGGCAAAAAGATGCAGGATGATCTCAATGACATCCTGACCTACTACGGTGAAAAGGGAATCATTGATCCGAACCGGGCCTGCGTAATGGGCTGGTCCTACGGCGGTTACGCTGCAGCGCGCGGCGCTCAGCGTGACGCCGATGTTTGGAAATGTGCGATCGCAGGCGCTGGCGTTTACGATATGGCTATGATGAATAGGTGGGATGCGAAGAACCTCGGCCGGTTCAGCAGTGGTTTCCAAGCCACTTCAAATGACCCCGATGGCATTTCCTCTGCTCAGAACACCGACGGACCGTGGTCGCCAATATTGATCGTTACTGCAAAGCGCGATGCGCGTATTCCGATGGAGCAGGCCGAGACGTTGGTCAGCAACCTTAGAAAATCGGGCAAGGTTGAAGGCACAGATTTCCGTTACATCGTACAGGAGCAGGGCACTCACAATTTGCCCTATGATGATGTGCACATCCAATGGATCGAGGAAGCTGAGGCATGGCTGGATAAATATAATCCCGCCTACATTGCATCCGATGCCGATGAAGAACCGGAAAAGATCAACTTCAAATAATACGCTTAATCTGGAATTGGGCGCGAAGGCGCAGCTTTCGCGCCCTCTCCAGTTTAAGCCAACTGTTGAATGTGTCTGAGCACCAAACTTGCACCACTGTTCGTGCTGACAGCTATTTGGCGCATGCTGCTCCGGTCGGCAGAGCTAGGTAATTAGACGAATTTTAGCTTTTTCCAGCTAAGCAGTTTGCATGTTGCATACACCTGCCCGTTCCGGACTCGAGCAGGGCGCTTTCACTGTGGAAGCGCCGGTTGTGACATCAGTCGGCAGAGCGCTTGTCGCCGATTGGGAGGAATTGGCGCTCGCTGCCAGCGAACCCAATTCCTATTGCGAACATTGGTTCATCAACGCCGCCTTGCGCCACTTGCGCGGCGACGAAGTCGTTCGTCTGGCACAAGTCCGCGATCATGTAGGGATGTTGATCGGCATCTTACCGCTCACCTCCGCGCCGCAATTCGGGCGGCTACGCATTGCCAACACATCAAATTGGAACCATTTGCAGAACTATTGTGGCGGCCCGCTTGTTCGTGCTGGCTACGAAACGTCATTCTGGACTGCGCTGCTCGATTTGCTCGATGGCAGCGAGTGGGCTGACAATTTTTTGTCCTTGAGGCTCATTTATGCCGATGGTCCGGTCCGCCGCGGACTTGAAGAAGCAGCATCGATGGAACAGCGCCCCATCCACATTGCCCAGTCTTATGAGCGTGCTATTCTCGCAACCGAAGTAAGTTCAGACGCTTACATAGAACGCACCATTAGGCCTAAGAAACGCAAAGAGCTCAGGCGCCAAGCGAAACGGCTGGGCGAATTGGGGACGGTCTCATTCGAACACCTTGCGGCTGATGGGCCGGTTGAGGAATGGTGCGACCAATATCTCGAACTCGAAGCAGCCGGATGGAAAGGTGAAGGCGGTACTGCGCTTGCGGTTGATGCAGCATCGGAGCAATTCTTCCGTGAGATAATCACTTCGGCACACAAATTGGGCCGTGTTGATTTTCTCCGCTTGCTATTAGACGGGCGCCCGATTGCGATGTTGGTCAATTTGAGATCTCCCCCGTCGGTATGGTCCTACAAAATCACTTATGACGAGAGCTTTGCCCGATATTCTCCGGGAGTTTTGATTGAGCTTGAAACAATCGGTCAGGTATTAAATGATCCGGAGATCGAGCGGGCCGACAGTTGCGCCAAGCCTGACCATTCAATGATCAACAGCCTCTGGGGTGAACGCCAAATGATCGAACATGTCGTCGTCGCTCTAAATGGCCCCGCTCGTAAATCCGCCTATTTTCTGTGCCGCAGTGTCGACCGACTGGGCGCTACCCTTCGCCGCGTACGGAACAAAAACCATGACTAAAACAGCCTTTACTGCCGATTCAATCGCCAGCTTCGCAACCGCCTATCCCGAAACGCCAAACAAGCTGAACCACGATCTTTGCAGCCACCCTTTGCTACAGTTACCAGCCTTGGTGGAACTAGCGTCGAAGCTACGACCCGAGCATGTGGAGCATAATCAGGGCGATTTACCAATCGGGATCGCGCCAGAAGATGTGCCTGAACCAGCTCTCGACATCGCTGAAACTATTCGCTCAATCGAGGAATCTGGTTCTTGGATGGCACTCAAATTCATCGAAAATGTTCCCGAGTATCACGAATTGCTCGTTGAAACACTCGGATCAATCAATCCCGCCGTGTGCGGAAAGACCGGCGCGATGGAAAATCTTGAAGGGTTTGTATTTGTCTCTTCTCCCGGTGCGGTAACACCGTTTCACTTTGATCCGGAACACAACATTCTCCTGCAAATTCGCGGCAGCAAGGTGCTGACCATGTTCCCCGCAGCGGACGAAAGCATTGTCCCGCCGCAGGATCACGAATCATTCGCCTTTGGCGAGCACCACCGGAATCTGGTTTGGAAGGATTCTATGTCGGCACAGGGCACTCCGATTTCGCTAACTGAGGGAGAGGCGCTCTATGTGCCGGTCAAGATGCCGCATTGGGTAAAGAACGGGCCAGATGTCTCGATCTCCCTGTCGGTCACCTGGCGTTCCGATTGGAGCGTTGCCGAATCCGAAGCCCGCGCGATGAACGCGTTGCTACGCGGCGCAGGTCTATCGCCCACATCACCTAAACGCTGGCCTGCATCCAATATCGGCAAATCCTTTGCATATAGGGCGCTGCGCAAGACGGGAGCGGCCAAGGTCGCCCGCTCGCTCTTAGGCTGAGATGATTGAGGGAGATCGGTCTGAGGCTTGCGAAAACCAGCATGCTTTCACAAATTTCGTGTAGCCTCGTTTGGTTCGTTGACCTGACGCCTGACAGGCCGCAAAGCAGGGCGAATGAGCGACAATAAATCTCCGCAGGAACTGGTGGACGGTCTTGTCCAACTACTAACTGTCACCAGAAATGGCGAAGACGACTACACCGGCAATCCGCAAAAGGGCGGCGTGGGACGCGTGTTTGGTGGTCAAGTAATCGCTCAAGCCCTGATGGCGGCGCAGCATTCCGTACCCGAGGATAAGATTGCGCATTCACTTCATGCCTATTTCCTGCGCGGCGGCAAAGAGGGTCCGGAAATCAATTATTCCATCGCCCGCGATTTTGACGGACGCAGTTTCGCCAACCGGCGGGTTGTTGCGAGTCAGATGGAGGATGGCGCGCTAAAGCCAATTTTAAATCTTACCGCCAGCTTTCAAACCGCAGAGGATGGGCTGGAACATCAGGACGGCGAAATGCCTGATGTCGCCATGCCGGAAGATCTGAAATCGGACATGGAGCTTCGCAAGCAATTTGCCGATGCAATGCCCAACCTGCCCGAAGCCACACGCAGAATGATGCTGCGTCCGCGCCCGATTGAAATGCGAACTATTGACCGGTTGCATTGGATGAACAGCGAACCGAAGGAGCCAAGAGCGCATAGCTGGTTCCGCACCGCTGCTCCGCTGAAAAATGCACCATCAGCCAGTAACCTTATCCACCGCGCTATCATCGCCTATGCCAGCGACTTTACCTTGCTCGGCACAGCCGCGCTGCCGCACGGCCTCAGCTGGATGCGCGGGGAATTAAACGGTGCCAGTCTGGATCACACAATTTGGTTTCACCGCCCTGCCCGCGCTGACGAATGGTTACTGTATTGCACCGACAGTCCGTGGAGCGGCAGTGGAAGGGGCTTCAACCGAGGCCGCATTTTTAATCAAGCTGGTCAATTGGTCGCAAGCGTCGCCCAAGAAGGGGTGATACGCCGCAGGAGAAAATCGTCAGCTGATTAATGCGCCAAGACTAGCGGGATTGGCGGATCTTTCAGCATGCGCCGGGTCACACCGCCAAATATCATTTCAAACAACCGCGCATGACCATAAGCACCGAGCACAATGTAACCGGCCTCGCGGCTCATCGCTGCCTCAAGCAGGACCTCCGCCGGATGCCGAGCATGACAGGGCAGCTCTACGACTTCGCAAGATATCCCATGTCGCGACAAATAGGCTGCACCATCAATCGCGGGCAGCCCCTCTCGGCTTGGCCCCTCTTCTCCAACGACCGTTGCCAAATAAACGGTGCTGGAATGTTTAAGCATCGACAACGACGCGCGCAGCGCATGAGATGCCTCTCTTGATCCATTCCAAGCTACCAGCGCCGGTTTTGCCGGATCAAAACTCTTTGCATGCAAAGGTGCAACCATCACCGGGCTTCTTCCTCTTATCGCCAGCGTGCCTGCTAATCGTGATGGCGCATCGCTAGACTGCTGAGGAGCCGCGCAACCTACAAGTACCAAATCATTGAGTGCCGCATGGCTCATCAGCATATCATCCGTCATGTCTGCCTCCTGCACCCAGTTCCAGCGGACATCTTCCTCCTCTAGGCGAGCCTCAATCACTCGCCTGAGCTCATCGGCTTGTTCCTGTGCAACCGGCATCATCTGAGCGGCGACAATTCCGCTGTAGTCGCCAGGAAGGATTACTGGGCGCAAGACCACTTGTAGGAAGGTCAGGTGCGCATCATAAGCCCGCGCCATGTCCAACGCGATTTGCAAGCGCGATTCAATGCCGGGGTCATTGTAAACGTGAACCAGTATGGATTGCATGATGCCGTCTCCTTTTGCCGCAGGGCGCTGGAGCAAGGACAGGATTACGCTCCACACCAAATTAATCGCACAGATCGCGGGCAGCTGCATTGATACAGGTCAAAAATGTCCGAACTTAGCTCTTCTGCAAGACAGCGCGTAGCAACTAGGCGTCATTACCTATTAGCAATGAAGCAGAGGACGAACCGGCATCATTTAATGACGCTACACAATGACCCAATCCCAAAACCTCATGAGCCCGCAGAATAACCCGCGTTGGAGCGTAACCGCGCTATCATTATACGGCGGAATCTCGTTCGCTGTCATTGCCCTGCTTTCTCTCGTTTGGCTCGGGACCATCGAACTGAGCTTGCTGGAAATCATCGGCCTCCCCGCGCTAGCCATTCTCTTGGCCAGGAATCGCCGATCACGAGAGACAGAGCAGGCAATAGGCATAACATTCGATGAACTGAGTGAGAAAAACCGTATGCTGCGGATGACCGAAGCAGCTGCCCATGTCGGTCACTGGCGGATGTCGTTTTCCGATGATCACTTGTTCTGGTCTGACGAGACTTTTGCGATCTACGGTCTCCCAGTCGGCGCGACTCCCACTTTAGAAAAGGCGATCGAACATTATCATCCGGCAGACCGGGCGGCGGTTACCAACGCGGTTGAAACCGCAAGATTGACAGGAAAGCCTTATTCTTTTCAGGCTAGGCTCGTTCGGCCAAATGGCGAAATTCGCCACACGGAAGCCATCGCACAAATTGAAACCGACGAGAACGGCTTGCCTAGTGCCATGTTCGGTGTTTTAGCAGATCGAACGGAAGAGGTTCTGCTTCGTAATGAATTGATCATGGCGCGCGATGATGCAGATGCTGCTGGTAACGCCAAGAGTTCATTTTTGGCGAAAATGAGCCATGAAATTCGAACCCCTATGAACGGCGTAATCGGTTTTGCCGACCTGCTGCTCACTGGTCACTTGCCTGAAAAACAGCGGCGCTATGCTGAACTCATAGCTGAATCAGGCAAATCTCTCACCTTACTTCTCAACGACATACTCGATTTATCCAAAATTGAAGCGGGTGAAATTTCGATCAATCCTCAATGTGTCGATTTGCCCCATCTGGCGCGGCAATGCATCCGGCTGATCGAACCGCAGGCGAGGGAAAAGGGCATTGAATTGGAACTGGTTACCGCACCGGATATGCCGCGCAATCTGTTGGTGGATCCGCTGCGCCTGCGCCAAATTCTCGGGAATTTGCTCAGCAATGCAGTCAAATTCACGGAAGCCGGTTTTGTCAGGCTGGCAATCGAAGCGAGCGAAGGAACAATTCGTTGCCGTGTGCAAGATAGCGGAATTGGGATTTCCAGCGATGGCATGGAGCATATTTTCAGCCCCTTTATGCAGGCTGATTCTTCGATCTCTTCCAAGCATGGCGGCACTGGACTGGGCCTCTCGATCAGCAGGCAATTGGCGCGTAAGATGAGCGGCAGCGTATCTGCAACCAGCACACTTGGCAGTGGAAGCACGTTCACCTTAGTCCTTCCGTTGATTATTGCGCAGTCTGAAGAACCCGAGATTGCAACCCTGCGCCAACTGCCCAAGATCGACCGGAAGCAATCGATCCGAGCGCTGCTCGCGGAGGATTACGACATCAACCAGATGCTCGTTTCCGCAATGGCCGAACAAATCGGATTGAATTTGGATATTGCCGAGAATGGCATCGAGGCCATCGGAATGATCGAACAAGCAGCGGCTGACGGACAAGCTTACAATGTAATTCTGATGGACTTACAAATGCCCGAAATGGGCGGAATTGATGCCACTATCGCGCTCCGCAGAATGGGGTATAATGCAGTGGATCTGCCAATTATCGCCTTAACCGCCAATGCATTTCCGGAAGACATTGCCGCTTGTCTCGAAGCCGGGATGCAGGGTCATTTGTCCAAGCCGCTGACCGTTCAAGCCTTATCAGAAGAAATGCGAAACTGGCTGGAACCTTCTAAGAAAGCAGCGTAAATTGAGGACGGGTCTCAACCGCCCGCGTGGTAATAATCATATACCACTTGCGCCACGCCAGCGCTGACACCTGGGGCGCGTTGTAAATCTTCGAGCGACGCCGCCCTGACCTTTCCGGCGGTGCCGAAATGCAACAGCAGGGCGCGCTTTCTGGCCGGACCCACGCCGGGAATTTCATCTAGCGGCGATGCAGTGATTGCACGGCTGCGTTTTGCTCGGTGAGCGCCAATGGCATAGCGGTGCACTTCATCACGCCACAATTGCAGTTGGAACAGCACTGGCGAATTGACCGGCAGCATCTTTTCCCGTCCGTCGGGAAAATGGAATACTTCGCGCCCCTCGCGGCCATGGTCCGGGCCCTTGGCGATGGCTATCAGCGGAACATCCTCAATGCCCAATTCCTCCAAAGTATCTCGAACCGCGCTCATCTGACCTTTGCCGCCGTCAATCAGCACAAGATCGGGCCAGATCGCCTTCTCACCGCTTGTTTCGCGATCCGGATCATCCTTCATTGCCCGGACAAAGCGGCGCTGCATCACTTCGCGCATCATTCCGAAATCGTCATTGGTCTGTGCGGTCTTGATATTGAACTTGCGGTACTGGTTTTTCAAAAAGCCTTCAGGTCCTGCAACGATCATCCCCCCGACTGCCTTGTCGCCTTGAATGTGGCTATTATCGTATACTTCGACCCGTTGCGGAACCTCAGGCAATTCGAGGAACTCTGCCAATTCGCGCAAGGTTTTTGCCTTGGTCCCGCTTTCCGCCAACCGTCGGTCCAGCGCTTCAGCCGCATTGCGCTGAGCCTGTTGCATCAAACCGCGTCGGTCTCCGCGTTGCGGGATGGAAATAGTCACCTTATGGCCGGCCCCACCATCGGCAATGCTGGTCGCAAAAGCCTCTTCAATCAGCGCTTTTTCGGGCAGCTCACGGTCGACAAGGATGGTCTTGGGAGGCGGAACCTCCTCGTAAAATTGCGCCAGGACATTGGCGAGCACTTGGTCCTCTTCGACATCCTTGGTGTGGGTCGGGAAGAAGGCACGGTGCCCCCAATTCTGGCCGCCGCGAATGAAGAATGCCTGCACCGCAATCTGCCCGCCCTTACTGGCAAGCGCGAACACATCGGCATCCCCAACTCCGCTGGCATTGATAGCCTGACTGCCCTGGATAAAGGTCGCAGCACGCAACCGGTCGCGCAGAATCGCTGCGGTTTCGAAATCAAGGGCTTCTGCTGCCTTAGCCATTTGTTTTTCAAGATCGGCCTGCACCGCCCCAGACTTTCCCCCCAGGAAGTCCGTGGCCTGCTTGGTCAGTGCGGCGTAATCATCCTTGCTTACGCGCCCGACACAGGGGGCGCTGCAACGTTTGATCTGGTAGAGTAAACACGGACGATCGCGGCGGCTAAAAAAGCTGTCGGTGCAAGATCTCAGCAGAAACAGTTTCTGCAAAGCATTGATTGTGGTGTTGACCGATCCGGCGCTGGCAAATGGCCCATAATAATTGCCCTTGGCCCGCCGCGCTCCGCGATGTTTCATGATCCGCGGGAAGTCATGCTCTGTCCGCACCAAGATGAAAGGAAAGCTCTTATCGTCGCGCAACAGCACGTTAAAAGGCGGGCGGAAGCGCTTGATAAATTGCGCTTCGAGCAGCAGCGCCTCGGCCTCGCTATTGGTGGTGACAATTTCCATTGAGCGGGTCTGGCTGACCATCCGCTGCAACCGGTTCGTCAAATTGGCGATCTGAGTGTAGTTGGCGACGCGGTTCTTGAGTGCCCTGGCTTTGCCGACATACAAAACATCGCCGCGTGTATCGAGCATCCGGTAAACGCCTGGTACCGGCATAAGCGTCTTCACGGTTTCGCGGATCGCGTGCAGGCCGCCTTCCAAATCGGGCTTAGCCGAAGCGACAGTGTAGGTCGCGCGCTCCTCGTGAAAACGTTCTGCGCCGTGCGGATTATTTTGCGATCCAGCCGGCGTGGGAGTGGGACTGCGAGCCATGTTGTCCACATAGCGCGGCACAGCGCGATTAAAAGACGCAATGGCCAAACCGCCGATTTGTCATCGCCTACCAAAGCAAAAAGTTAATTTACTTGTGGATAAGGTGTGGATTGGCGACACTAAGCATAACTTGTCCGATTCGCGAGACGAGAGTAATTGGGAAGCAGGCGGGATATGGGATACGAAAATTCCGATGGAGAGCATCCATCCGTGGTTCTGGCGGATGTCAGCCGCCGGCCGGAGATAAATGCCCAGATCATTGTTTTCGCGAATGAAAAAGGCGGCGTGGGCAAATCCACTCTAGCATTCCACACTACTATTGCGCTGGCCCGGGCCGGCCACAAAGTGCTCGCGATTGATCTGGACCGCCGTCAAGGTTCCTTCAGCCGAGCGCTCGACAATCGTCAGGCCACGGCGCGAAGTCTTGGCATTGAGCTTCCTAGCCCCAAACATTTTGTGCTCGAGCATCAAAGCGGAGCGATGATGATGCAGGAAATTGCCCGCGTTGGCAGAGGCTGCACAAAAATTGTCATCGATCTCCCTGGCCACGATTCCCCAATTGCGCGCCGGGCAATTGCGATGGCTCACAAGCTGATAACACCAGTCAATGCGACATTTGTCGATCTTGATTCCATC
Source organism: Pontixanthobacter gangjinensis (assembly GCF_009827545.1). Taxonomy (NCBI): domain Bacteria; kingdom Pseudomonadati; phylum Pseudomonadota; class Alphaproteobacteria; order Sphingomonadales; family Erythrobacteraceae; genus Pontixanthobacter; species Pontixanthobacter gangjinensis. The sequence continues at coordinate 2,381,886 of NZ_WTYS01000001.1, forward strand.
GCCCATTTCAACCCTGCAACCATGCAATATTCCAACATGGGCCGGTTTACCGAAACGGTCAGCCAATTGCAGGAATTGAAGCAAGGTACTGACCTGCCTAAAACCGACTGGGTATTGGTCAAAAATCGGATGCGCCGTAACGAAAAAAAGCAGCTCGACCGGTTCAATTTGGCAATCGAGCAGCTTCCGCAAAAGCTGGGCCTGCGCCTCGCTAGCGGATTGAGCGAACGGGTTTCCTACCGTGATCTGTTTATGTTCGGCCTGACCCACGCCGATTGCATTCAATTGCCCGAAATGGACGGTGTTAGGGTCCACAAATCGGCTGATATGGACCGGTTGATAAACGAACTTGATTTCGGTGATCCACCTGCTGATTTAGCCCCCTTGCCGCCGGTCAAAGCACGCAAGCCCGCGCGAACAATGGCACGATACCGCCAATCTTTACGAACCCATATCGGGGCCAAAGAACACGTAACGACGAGCAGGTAGGCCCACACAATAGTTTGACCCACGGCGTTCCTCTGTTACCGATACGCAACTAATCCGCAAAAGCGGACATGGAGAGGAACGAATATTGCGCCAATTACAGGGTATGGATGCGTCTTTTGTCGCGCTGGAAACACGCAATTCGCCGATGCACATCGGTTCATTGCTGATCTATAACCCCGAAACCGCGCCCGGCGGGTTTGTCCGTTACAAAGACATTCTGAATTTCTTTGAAAGCCGGATGCAATTGTCCAAGACAATGCGACAGCGTTTGGTGAAAGTGCCGTTCGACCTCGATTATCCTTATTGGATTGAGGATCCCGATTTCGACCTTGAGTATCATGTACGCCATGTTGCGCTGCCCAAGCCGGGCGACTGGCGTCAGCTGTGCATTCAGGCCGCACGAATATTTGCCCGCCCACTCGATCTGACTCGTCCGCCATGGGAATTCACAGTTGTCGAAGGGCTCGACAACATCCCCGGCGTGGCCCCGGGCAGCTATGCGATGGTAACCAAAGTCCACCATGCGGCAATCGATGGGATGAGCGGCGTTGATTTGATGGAAGCGCTCCATACACTCGACCCGCATGCAGCTGCGCCCAACGAGCCCGATACCTGGGAGCCGGAACCCATACCCAATGCGGCGCAATTACTTGGCAAGAGCTACATCAATGCGGTTACCAACCCGCTGAAGCAGCTTGAAGTTATGGCTAAAGCAGCGCCTGGCCTCGCTAATGCAATCAAGGGCCTTGCGGTTAAAGACTTTTCGGTCAGCGGCGATATGCTCGCCCCTCGCACCAGATTCAACAAAGTCATTTCCAGTGCCCGCGTTGTCGAGGGCCGTAGCGTTCCTCTGGCAGATATCAAATCGATCCGCGCATTAGCGCCGGGTTGCAAAGTCAATGACGTATTCCTTGCCATTATAGGCGGGGCGCTGCGCCGTTATCTGCTCGACAAGAATGACCTGCCCGCAAAAACCCTTACAGCTATGGCCCCGATTTCGGTCCGCTCTAAGGGTGAAAAAGGCGATATGGGCAATCAGGTTGCCGCAATGATTGCACCGCTTGGTACTCATATTGAAGACGCCGTCGAACGCCTGGGCTTTGTCCATTCGCAGACAATGAATTCCAAAGCGATGACCGATGCAATGGGCGCGCGCAATATGACCGAAATGAGCAAGGTTAGTCCGGCACTGTTCATGGCATTGGGAGCCCAGCTTTACACGCGGCTCGGACTTGCCAATCGTGTCGGCCCGCCATTCTCGACCGTGGTGACCAACGTACCTGGCCCGCCGATCCCGATCTATTCAACAGGTGCTCGCATGGAAAGCATGATGGGACTGCTGTGCCTCAATGACGGACTTGGTCTCGGGCATGTCGTGCAAAGCTATGTTGATGAGGCGACGATCGCGTTTACCGCATGCCGCAAATTACTGCCCGATCCGGAATTCTATGCGCAATGCATTCAGGAAAGTTTTGAAGAATATCGGGACCTTGCCACAGCAGCCGCCACAGCTCCTGTTAAGGCGAAGCCTGCTACTCCAATGAAAGTGGCCCCGAAAAAGTCCGCGCCAAAAACTGCAGCAAAGAAGCCCGCAGCAAAGAAGGCCGCACCAGCACAAAAAGTAGCGGCAACGAAACCTACCGCCGGTCGTGCGGCCCCCAAAGCGACTAAAAAAACAACTAAAGGGAAGACCAAGCCATGACAGCAACTACAATCGGCACAGCCCGTTCTGCCCGGCCACCCCACCGCGCTTTGATGCTGGCCGAACCCGGTCGCGCACTTGCGGAATACGCAAGCTTCCTCGCGTTGCGCCCGCTAATGCGAACCTTGCCCAAAGGGGACGGGCACGGCGTTTTGGTCCTCCCGGGCTTCATGGCCAGCGACAGTTCGACGCGCCCAATGCGCTCGCTGCTAACCCGGCTTGGTTATGAAACCGAAGGCTGGAACCTTGGCCGCAATGTCCGGGTCGATAATGCGCGCGTAGAAGCGATGGCAAATTGCGTCGATGCCTTGTCGCAACGGACCGGCAGCAAAGTCTCTATTGTCGGTTGGAGTCTCGGCGGCGTTTTCGCGCGCGAACTCGCAAAGCTTGCGCCAGAAAAAGTGCGGATGGTAATTTCGCTCGGCAGCCCGATCAGCGATGACCGAAATCATACCAACGCGGCAAAACTGTTCGAAATGCTTAATGGTAAGGAGCCCGAACCTCTAAAATCAGGCCAGTTTACTGGGCTTGATCAGGCACCGCCAGTACCGACAACTTCAATCCTGACCAAAACCGATGGCGTAGTCCATTGGCGGGGTTCGGTTCAGTGTCCGAAAGGCGGCTTGCCGGGCCAGACAGAGAATATCGAAGTGTTGGCAAGCCACATCGGCCTCGGCGTCAATCCTACAGTCATGTTGGCTATTGCCGACCGGCTGGCGCAGGCTGAAGGCGAGTGGAAACCATTCGCTCCGCGTGGCCTCTCGTCGTTGCTATTCCCAAAAACCCAGCTCCATTAAACCCGATTTTGGGAGTTGCCGGGCCAAAGCGCCGTTAGAACTGCTTGCGCAGATCGATGCCAATGTATCGGCCCGTCGGGTCGAGTAACAACGGCTGATAGCTGAGCGGTATATCGCCGTTTTCATCGCGTATGATCCGGCGTCTATCGAACACATTGTCGACTCTGAAGGCAACTCGTAGGCCTTTCAAAAAGCCTTCTTCTTTTTTCAGAACTGTGCCCAGATCGGCGAACAACCGGATGTCAAACGTTGCAAGATCATCGATTGAAAGCGCCGTGCCATTCAGTGCCCCGCCCCCGTCAATCCGCGCTGAGCCCGTGTAACTACCGGATAATCGCGTACCAAAGCCACCCTTGAACAAACCGGCTTCGAGCCGCGAAGTGTGCGTTGGCGTGCCGGTTGTGCTGAGCGAATCTCCATCGAGCAAATCAAGTCGGGGACCATTTGGTGCAATCAGAATTTCGCGTTTCAATTCCACATTATGGGTCAGATTGAAGAAATAGCGCGCACGCCCATCGCCGCCGCCAAAGCTGCCACCACCGCGCCGTCCGCCTTCACGGGCGCCGCTTGGGCGCCCGCCGCTTGCGGATGCCTGTGCAGGTGGGCCATCGGAACCCGTTTCAATGCTACAAACCCTGCTCCGGAACTGGGCAACCCGCTCCTTGTCCACGGTTCCATCCTCAGCCGTGAAGCGAGACAACATCCGCTGAGCTTGGGCCGGATCGAGATCGGGTAACTCTTCTAGCGTTTCACCGCGTGCGACCGCTTCTGCAAGGCGGGTCAGAAAGTCTTCGCCATCATCTTGACATAAGCGGCTGCGGAACGCGGCAAATTGCTCGCGTTGCTCGGCCGTCATCTGACCACCGAAGCCACCTCTTCCGCCGTGACGCTCTCCCGCGCCTTCAGCACCCCCGCTCTCGCTGGCAGTAGCAGCTCCAGCAGGCGGTCCGCCTGCACCCGCAGGACGACCACGACCCACACCAGGGGGCGGGCCTGATTCCTCGGGCGCTTTGCCGATTGTGCCATTGAGATTAAGCCCAAACGAAAGTCGCTCGGTTCTGGTTTGAAAATAATCTATCGGGCGCAAATCAAGTGCTGTCAGCTTGCCTGCCGCATCACGAGTTACCCGGTCGGGGAATGCCGCCTCAATCTCCGGCGTCAGGAACGGGAAGGATGAGGACACATCGTCAGACTTGATGCGCGAATAGGACGCCTGGAACCGCGCATTGTCTATAATTTCCCAATTGGCTGAGAAGGTCCAATCTGACTGGGTTTCTGCCTTAAGCGCCAGATTACCGCCACTGGTTACGTCAACAAGCGCCGTATCGCCCGTGGCCAAGTCAAAAGTCGTGACGTTAAAGTTTGTCACCAGCGGGCTACCCAGTTGGTTCAACGATGGCGGGACTTCGCGCCACACAAAAGTCGCTTGCAAATCAAGGCTGTCCGCCGGAGACCAATTGACCCCACCGCTCCAACGGTAAAGCGTGCCGAAATCGGAGTAATTGTTAAAGCCAGCTTGCCCGTTTAGAGTTATGCTACCAAATGCGGCCAGCACATCATCGCGTGTGCTGGTAATTGGAATGGCAATATTGAACCCGCCAGATAAGTCGCCTCGCTTGAGTTGCACAGCAGTGCCAGAACGAGTGTCATTGCTCTCAATTCTGGTCCAGTCATAACCGAGATCGAACGTAGCGTTCACATCGCCGGCGGGCACGTAAAACGGCGATCCGCGCACAGTGGCCTTCGAACTAGCGGAATAGGTTTTTTGGTTGGCAATGTCGAAGCCCGCATCAGCGAAGTCTGGCAATGCGCCATCAATTGCCAAATCACCCGCTGCCGCATCAATTACCAATTGGCGAGTATCGGCGCGCCGGTCAATTTCCGTGCGGGAATCGGATACGCTTCCGTCTGCGGTAACAGTCAGAATGAAATCGCCCAGTGGCTGGTTCATGCTTCCTGACGACGAAAATGTATCGGTACGCGTGCGCCGCTCCAGTGGGTTCTCTTCGTTGAAGGTGCGCAGAACGCTGCTCAAATTCGGATCAGTGAGAACGACACTGTCGATGCCTGCCAAGCTGCGAGAATCGTTACGTACAAATGTTCCGTTCAAGCTTATTGAAGTGCCACTGTCGATAAAAGCCGTGGCAAAATTGGCATCGGCCTGAAACCTCGCCGTGTCGGCTATCAGGCTCCGGAAACCAGCCGGGTCAGGGTCGGTAGCGAGCCCTAAAACGCTAGTTGTCGCTTGGTCGATATTGCGCTCCGCCTCCGTCAGCAGCGACACATCACTAGCTTGCACATTAAAGTTGATACGCCCTGCTTTAGTGATTTTTAGCAAGGTCGCTTCCTGTTCGGTTACTGAGTAACCACCCCGATCAGGCTGCTCATATTCGCCAGCAACCGTAATCGCTGAAAAATTATCTTTCAGAATAAAATTGACCACGCGCCGATCCGCCGAAAAACCGAATTTTTGCGCGGTCTCTTCTGGTAAAACTTCAACTTTTTCGATTGCTTCTGGCGGGTATGATCTGAATTCGCGGAAACTGCCTATTCGCACGCCATTCACCAGAAAAACCGGCCGACCGCCCCCACGCCCCCGAGAGGAACTGGTTTGCGGTTCAATAGCGGCAACCAGATCGGCAATCGAATTGGCCCCATATGCGGCGATATCTTCCTCATTGAGCACGAGGGTGGGAGCCTGTTCTGTATCAACTTGCGAACGCAGCCTCTCACCCAGAACCAAAATATCGCCCATTTCCATGAATTCTTCGGGCTCGTCCATTCGCTGCTCGGGAGGAGGCGCTTCACTACCAATGTCGATATCCAAGCCTCCTTCGGAGCCTGAATCTTGGGCGTAAGTCAGCGAAGGCGCAACCAGCGCGATAAGCGCGCAGGAATGAAGCAATCTCGAAGCGATCATGGCAAAAGCCTTTTCCGTATTGGTCAAATAGCGCAACTATCATTCGGGTAACAAACTGTCGCACTTTGCGAGCCGTCGACAGAACTCGCAGGCAATACGCACGAGGCTTTCTTTTTATCCCGGCTGGGGCTATGGGCGCGCAACACTTATCGACGAACTGCATGGAAAACTGATAAATATGGCAAAAGAAGAACTCCTCGAAATGCGCGGCAAGGTGGTTGAACTGCTGCCAAACGCGATGTTCCGGGTGGAGCTCGAAAACGGGCACGAAGTTCTCGGCCATACCGCCGGTAAGATGCGTAAGAACCGCATTCGTGTGCTAGTTGGCGATGAAGTGCTGTGCGAATTGACACCCTATGACCTTACCAAGGCGCGGATCACATACCGCTTTATGCCTGGTCGCGGTGGCCCTGGCCCCGGTGGCCCCGGCCCGTCATAATTGGGTGCGGCAATGACCGCGCCTTCTCTTATATTGGCATCGGCTAGCCCGAGGCGGCGCGAATTGCTAGCGCGGCTCGGGGTTGAACCTGCGCGCATTGCGCCAGCTGATATCGATGAGACCCCACTCGCTGACGAAACTCCGCGTGTCTATGCCCAGCGCATCGGCCGCGAGAAAGCTTTGGCAGCAGCAACGAAAGATGGGTTTGTGTTGGCGGGTGACACGGTTGTCGCTGTCGGGCGGCGAATTCTGCCCAAGGCTGAGGACGAAGCGACAGCGCGCAGATGTCTCGAATTGCTTTCGGGTCGGCGACACCGAGTCCTGTCTTCGATTGCTCTGTTATCTCCTGACGGCACTCTGCGCGAGAAGCTCAACGAGACAATCGTTAAATTCAAGCGCCTGTCTGAAGACGAAATTGCCGCCTATCTTGCTGGTGGCGAATGGGAGGGCAAAGCTGGCGGCTACGCCATTCAGGGCGCTGCAGAGGGTTTAATCAGCGCCATTCAAGGCAGTCATTCCTCTGTCATGGGTTTGCCCCTGTTTGAAACCCGCGCATTGCTGAAATCGGCAGGTTTTCCCATTGGCTGATTGGCTGGTTGAACGCGGCATCGGCGAGGACCGCGCGATCGCAATCGAAAATGACCGAATAATTGCCGCACGCACCCAATGGGACGGCGAACTGGTCGCCGGACAGGTAATCGATGCAAAACTAATATCGCGCAGCAGCGGAAGTTCACGTGGGAAGGGCGAACTGCCTTCAGGCAGCCAGATTTTGCTCGACCGTTTGCCTAAAGATGCAGCTGAAGGCGCTCTATTGCGGGTGGAAATCAAGAGATCAGCGATTGGCGAACGCGGTCGCCTAAAGTTGGCTCAAGCAAGACCATCCGATAGATCACCAACGACACCGGATATTTTGATGTCGCTTGAGCAAGAGGGTCATTGCGCAAGAATCGTCCACCAGTTTCCTGAAAGTGATTGGGATGAATTGCTGTCCGATGCGCTCTCTGGTGAAATCCATTTCAAGGGCGGTTCGCTACTTCTGGCAGCGACACCAGCAATGATAATAATCGACATCGATGGGACTTTGCCGCCATGCGAGTTGGCGCTCGCGGCATCAGGCCCGATCGCCGATACGTTGCGCCGGTTCGACATCGGCGGCATGGTCGGGATTGATTTTCCAACCTTGGAACAAAAGTCAGATCGCAAGGCAGTAGACGCTGCTCTGGCAGAAGCTTTGGGCGAATGGTCGCATGAGCGCACCGCGATGAACGGCTTCGGCTTTGTTCAAATCATTTCGCGGCTTCAGCGCCCTTCGCTTCTCCACCGGGCAACGCATGCTCGCACCGCAATATTGGCGCGCCAATTGCTCCGTCAGGCACAGATGATCGCCGAGCCTGGCGCATTATTGCTGACTATTCACCCCGCCCTGCAGAAGAAGTTGAAGCCCGAATGGCTAGAGGAATTATCCCGCCGTACCGGCCGTGAAGTGCGGATAGAGCTGTCGGCTGGTCTTGCGCTCGGCGGCAGCTTCGCGCAGGCGGTACCCATATGATCACTGCCAAGACAAAGACCTGCCCGATTTGCCGCAAGCCACGTTCGGAAGAATATTATCCGTTCTGTTCACGCGGTTGCCGCGACCGCGATCTGAACCAATGGTTCAATGATGGATATGCTGTACCAGGCCGCCCCGCGTCGCCTGAAGAGAGCGCGAGCGAAGACTGGGAAAAACAAGACTGAATACCCCTTGCCAAGCGCGCCAAGCTTCGCCATAGGCGCGCTTCCAATGTCCGGCTCGCTCTCTGGAGCGACACCGTTCAGTGCCCGAGTAGCTCAGTTGGTAGAGCACACGATTGAAAATCGTGGTGTCGGTGGTTCGAATCCGCCCTCGGGCACCATTGGTTCCCCCCTGATCAGCGATTACCGCAGCGGAATTAATCCGGTGTAATACCGAATTCCTGCAAGCGCTGATCAACCATGTCTCCATACGCGCCATATTTTCGCCATTGGCCTATCGAGCGAGCATGGATCGGCGATCTAACCTGAATAGAACTGGCTGTGGCAACCGGCGCCGCGTTGCGGTGAAATTGGAGGCATTGCTCTTCCCACTCCAAACCTGTGAACGCGATCAACCGGCGGCTCTCGCGCTCCTGATCCGCAATTAAATCCTCGTAATGAACTTCGTGAAAGCGATCTGCGGGAAAAATCGAGTGCCATTGGTCAGCCAATTTCTCGAATTGCGCCACGAAATGCGCTGTGTCGGACAAATCATAGGCGTAATTGTAATAGCCAAAATCGGTCGCAAACAATTGTCGGAAATTGGCGAACACAACATCACGGGGATCTCTGCGAACCATCACAATCTTTGCCTCCGGCAGGCTATCCAGAATATGCCGCGCAAAGAAGAAATTGAACGGCATTTTGTCGATCAACAATTTGGCGTTGCCTGCCAGGGAGGCGGTTCGCGAGAGATATTCTTCGCCGACCTGCCCTGTATTATAATTGCTCAAGAGCACTTCGGCAGCCAGCGTATGTTTGCCTGAAGTGCCGGTGCTACGCTTTACCAATAATGCCAGATCGGGCAGCTCACCAGCAGTTGCGGCAGCACTGTGGCTTGAGATTATCCGCTCCACCAAAGTAGTGCCGCTGCGCGGCATTCCGACGATGAACAGCGGGCTGTGGTAGTGGGTAGCTGCGGTATTCATCCCAACTGTAGTTGGTCCCTTACTGGCTGCTTCGAAAATCTGTTCTGTCCATGCACGGTCATGGCTGATTTCTTTGAGCTTAGGCGCTTTCGCCTTGAGCAACCAATTGATTGTCCCGGCATGGTCTTTCGCCGCTTCGCATATTTTTGCCGCTGCGTGTCCGAGTTGCAGCGCGCTGTCAGTTTCGGATCCACAAGAATCGAACAATTGCTCAATCGTGCGAAGATCATGTTCGCACGATTGCTCCAATTGGACCAAAGCCAGCCGCGCACGGTGAAATGCCGGATCGAGGTTTAGTAAGGTTCGGTAAGCCGCCTTAGCTCCATCCAGATCGCCATTGAATTGGAGAGAGGTTGCCAGATTATAATGAAATTGCGGTTTGTCATTATCGAGCTCAACCGCCTTGCTGAAAAACTCGGCGGCACATTTGTGCAATCCCGTTCTGGCCAAAATTACACCGACTGTGTCCGCTTCGAGCGCAGTCTCGCATTGATCCAACTCCACCGATGCCGCGAGCTTTCGAGCTTCATTTTGCCGCCCGGTTTCAAGCAAAGCCCGCCCCCTACCAGCGATTACCAGTGCAGATTTGGTTCCGAAAGATAGTGCCTTGGAGGACAATTCCAGAGATTTGGTGTGGTTGCCGCCTTCAAGCGCAACTAACGACATTATTCCCCACGCATTTCCATCCTCGCGGACCTCAGACAATTGCTCCAAAGCCAGAGTGTAGGCTTGTTCAAGGCGCCCCGAAAGGAGTTGCTGTTTTGCATCACTAAGCCAGTCATTTTGCATTGCAGCATTTTTCCAATTGCGAAGCTGATGATGACGGATATTTCTGCAAAGTGTAACCCGACAAAAAGGACAAAAAATATGATCGGTCGCAAGACAACGCTTAAGACCATGCTGTTCGTTGCCGCGAGCACTATCCCGTTTGCAGCGCAGGCTCAACAGGCTGCTCCCGCTGATGAGGCTGCAGAAGCGAAAGACGAGAACATCATCATCGTCACTGCGACACGGCGCGAAGGTACCGTGCAGGATGTGCCGATCAATATCTCCGCTGTCGGAGGTGCTGAGCTGGAAGCGCGCGGCCTCGACAATATACGTGAAGTGGCCGCTACGGTGCCCGGCGTTTATATTCTTGATCAAGGTACACGTTCAGGCACTCCGATTGTTTTCCGCGGCCTCAACGCGACTGGGCTGGGTTCGTTTGACGGCAACAACAACGGCGGTGGTGCGGTTGCGACTTATGTCGGTGACATTCCTTTATACGTCGATCTGCGTCTGAACGACATGGAGCGGGTCGAATTCCTCCTCGGTCCGCAAGGCACCTTGTACGGCGCAGGCACGCTGGGCGGCGCGATCCGCTATATCCCGACGAAGCCGAAATTCGATGCCATTGGCGGCGAAGTGCGCGCTGACCTGTATACGTACAGCTCGGGCAGCGGTATCAGCACCGACACAGGCATCACGCTCAATGTGCCGCTTTCGGATAGCCTCGCCTTCCGCGGGTCAATCGATTACGCAAATGATCGCGGATTCATCGACTACCCCTACATTGTGACCGGCATCGGCACCGTCAATCCGGATGACATCGCCAACGCAGGCAACTTTAAGCCATCAAAGGACCTGAACACCGATGACACGGTTTCGGCTCGCGCTGCACTGCGGTTCAGCCCATCGAGCGCGTTTGACGCAACGCTGACCTATTATTTCCAGAATGCCGAGACCGAGGGACGTCAATTCTCCCAGAGCCGCCTGTCCAACTTCCCGGTCGAAATCGGCAAATATGAAAACGCCTTGCGCGTCAAAGAACCCAACCGCCGCAAGACCCAGCTTGTTTCGCTCGAAGCAGAGTTGGACCTTGGTTTCGCCTCACTCGTTTCCGCGACCGGCTACAGCCGCCACGATGAACTGGGCAACCGCGATCAGACCGATTTGTTGATCTCGCTCGAATATAGCTACGAGCAATTCCCGAACTTCACAGCCATCACCGAAGAGCGCGACAAGACTGAGATTTTTACACAAGAAGCGCGGCTAGTTTCAAACATCGACGGTCCCTTCAGCTTCATTGTCGGGGGCTTCTACAACAACGCTAAAGTCAGAGCGCTCAGCACAGAATTTACGCCCGGTTATGACCAATTTGCGGTTGACGAATTTGGTGGCGTTCAACTGCGCCCAGACTCGATTGAATATATCGCTCCGTTCAATTCTGACCTGACCGAATACGCAGGGTTTGGTGAGCTGTCTTACCAGCTGTCCTACGCTTGGCAGGTGACTGTTGGTGGACGGTATTACAATTATGATCTGAAGACTGAGTCTGCGGTCGATTTGCCGCTATTCAACACTGTCTTCCTGGGCGATCCGCAGGACCAGTTGATCTTGAACTTTACTCCCGCCAACCAGAAGGATGACGGGTTCCTGTTCAAATTCAACACCTCTTATGAATTTACGTCCGACGTCCTGATGTATGCCACAGTCAGTCAGGGCTTCCGCATTGGCAATTCCAACGGACTTGACCCATGCGATCCCAATTCCGGGCAAGTTCAGAATATTTGCGGCCTTCCCAATGAGTTGGAATACACCGCTGACAAAACCACGAACTATGAACTTGGCTTCAAGACTCAGTGGCTGGACCGCAAGCTGACCTTGAACGGCGCATTCTATTACATCGATTGGAAGGGTCCGCAGGTAGCTTCGGCAACAATCAACGGCTCTTCACCAATCACAATAAACGGCGCAGGTGCTGAATCGAAAGGCTTTGAGGTCTTCGGTTCATGGCAGGTTACCGATGCACTCAATCTTCGTGGAACTTACAGCTATACCGATGCGCAGCTGACCGATCTTTCGCCTTCGCTGCTCAATCTGTTGACCCCACCCGGCTTCGGTACAACACCGGTTGACGGCCAAGCCGGCGACCGTTTGCCCGGTTCACCAAAGCATCAGGGCAGTTTCTTTGCTGATTACGAACTGCCTGTGAGCGATAATTGGGACCTGACATTCAGCTATGGAATGACAATCCACAGCAATGTCCTCACGCGGACTGGCAACCGGGCCGGTGCGCTGGTTCTGCCCGGCTTCGACACCCATAATTTCCAGGTGAATTTGAGCGATGGCGATTGGTCGGTGACTGCTTACGTCAACAATGCGTTCAACACATTCGGTGAAACAGGCGTGCGCGGAACACCATTATTCGACCAATCCGTGTCCGACATCAATGGTGATCCTGTATTTGCGAGGACATTCGGAACATTCGTTTCGCCGCCACGCCAGATGGGCGTGCGGGTAAGCCGCAAGTTCTAAGTAACTGTAATTTTCTGAACAGAGGAAGGGGCGGAAGGCTTGCGCTTTTCGCCCCTTATCTTTGACCTGACGCCATCAAGCCCGAACGGCCTTATCTATCCGCCTTATCCTTGGCATTGGTGTTTTTAATCATCGCGCGCATCTGGTCCCATTCGGCATCGCCCAATGGGCTGAGTGTTTGATAAAAATTGCCGCTGTTGGCTTGATAACCTGCGCCGTCGATTGCGATGGTTTGCCCGTTTACCCATTCGGCGCCCGGCCCCATCAAGAACACCGCCAAATTGGCCAATTCGTGCATTTCACCGTGACGCCCCATCGGGTTCATCCGGCCGTTGGAATTACCGCCGCTACCGCTTTCCTGCGAACCGGGAGAAAGCCTTGCGCTCATCCCGTCAGTCGGGAATAGCCCTGGTGCAATCGCGTTAAAGCGCAAGCCATAGCGGCCCCATTCAACCGCAAGGCTTTGAGTCATTGTGTTTATAGCCGATTTCGACATGGCAGAGGGGACAACGAATGGCCCACCGTTCCATACCCAAGTTGTCAGGATCGAGAGGAAGCTAGCACGTTTGCCTTCTTTGATCAGCCGTTTGCCAATATCGAGCGTTAGATAGAACGTTCCGCGAAAGACGATATCCGAGATTGCGTTGAATCCGTTGACCGACAAATCTTCTGTCCGGCTAATGAAATTTCCCGCCGCATTGTTGACCACGCCAGTTAGCGCCCCGCCATCGGCCCAAATGGTATCGACCATCGTATGGATCGCATCGGCATCGCGGATATCGCAGCCAATCCCGACAACTTTGCCGCCATGTTCCGCCATCAATTCGGACGCGGTTTCATCCAACTTTTTTTGTCGCCGTCCGCAAATGTACACGGTCGCACCGAGCTTCAAAAAGGCCTCGGTCATTTCGCGGCCCAATCCGGTTCCGCCACCTGTCACCAGAATGCGCTCACCAGTCAGCAGGCTGTCGCGGTACATCAATTTGGAAATGTCGATTGTCTCTCTCCTTCAAGTTTGTCTTAGGCCTCAGCCTTCAAATTGAGGACGGCGCTTTTCTGCAAAGGCGGTGCTGCCCTCAGCGAAGTCAGAACCTTCAAAAGCAGCCGCAAACATCTGTAATGTCTCGGCATCGTCATCGTGTTGACCATCTAAAACCCGGCGAACCATTTGTTTCATTGCTGTGTTGGAATTGGCCGAAGTCTGAGCAATCACCCGCTCCAGTGCGTCTGGCGAGCTAGCGATAATTTCGATCAAGCCGATATCGCGCGCTTCCATTGCATCGACAAATTCTCCCGTAAACAGCAGTCGCTTAGCTTGACCAGGCCCGACCAAATCGACAAGCAATTTGATGTCATGGAACGGGTAAACGAGCCCCAATTTAGCGGGTGTAATCCCGAAGCGCGCATTTGGTGTCGCAACACGGATATCGCACGCCAGCGCAAGGGCGCAGCCGCCACCAATGCAGTCTCCGCCGACAAACGCGATGGTCGGCAAGGTAAAACGCGCTAGCCGGTGCTGCGCAACATTGATCGCAGCTTGATTGGCGGCCCGCCACACCGCGTCATCCTTATTCGCGATCATTTCGCCAATATCTGCGCCAGCACTGAAGCTGCCATCTTCCGCAGACCGAACCACCAGCACTTTCAGTCCGCGTTCGCTCGATGCCTGGCTCAGCAGATCAGGTATAGCCTGCCACATTGCCAGCGTAATTGCGTTGCGCCGCTCAGCACGGTCAATCACGATTGCGCCTACCGGCCCATTGCGCTCAAATCTGATCTTCAATCGCTTTTCTTCAATTCCGATCACTTTCAATCCTTATTTGCTCACCGGCGCATATCGTCTATCGGGCCTAAAGATCTGAAAGGCTTAGGGATACCCGATCACACACTTCATCCAGAAGCATGAAGTCTCTTGGCCGGGTAACACGATAAATCGGCACCTGCGCGGCGATCCGCGCGCAATGCACCACTTGTTCGCCCAATTTGCCCATCAATTCGAGATATTCTTTGCGGTACATTGTCGCATCGGCAAGCGCCCTCACCGCCTCTGACCCGCGCAGCCGCTCGACCGCAATCGTGTCCCGCCATTCAAGCACAAAAACCGCCGATAGAGGAACCGGCGCTGCGTCGATTGGCCCCTGATCGACTGCCAGATGGAACTTCTGATCACGAAAATGGTCTTGAACCAACTCGCTGTGCTGCAAACCGAAATGGTTCAGCGCTTCTTCCCAAAGTTTCAGCCGTGCGCCAGATGGCCACAGCTGAGTGCCATCATTGCCGCTGGGCGGTCGGACGCGGCTGAGATCATCTGACAACAGCCGCGCACCGGCGCGTGTCAGCGCCGCTGCAATGGTGGACTTGCCCTGATTAGCCTCACCGGCAAACAAGGCAGTTTTCGCGCCGATCTGAACCGCGCTGCCATGCAGCATGGCCCAACCCCGCTGATAGCCCAGCGCACCCCACGCACTGCCCAAAGTATAAAGCCGCGCCTCGGTCATTCGCTCCACGCTTATTGGTTCGACAATGATCTTCTTGCCATCGCAGATCGACCAGCGGCCTGCCAGTGGCTCTGAGAAAGTCATACAACCGCCATCGTAGACACCATGCTGATCTGAAGGGATTGGTTCCAATCCAGCAGTGCCAATCTCAATCTTTATATCGGTAGCTTCATCGCCAAATGTTTCGGCAAAACCGAGCCATTCCGGAACTTCAAAGCCGGAAGCAATCAGCACACCAGAATGCCGGTAGCCGAACCACTTTTCACTCCCAACTATTGCGGCGCCTGTCATGGCCAAGCAATGGCGAAAGCACCGCGGCACGGCAAGCAATCATCGTTGGCTTGCCGGATTTGCGGGGCTATGCGGTCAGAATGCATCAAGCCTCTTCTGCTCTCTCACCATTCGATATCGCAGCTATTCTGATCGTTGCTTCGGCTGTGCTGGGGTATGTGAATCACCATTTCATCAAACTACCTCATGTAATTGGACTGACCGTTATGGGTGCCTTGGCCGCGCTTGGACTGATGGTGGCGGACGCATTCATTCCTGGCGTGGTTCTCGATGACCAAGTCGCTGGCTTGCTTGAACAGATGAATTTCACCGATACGCTGTTGCAAGGCATGCTCAGCTTTCTGCTGTTTGCAGGCGCACTGCATGTCGATCTGGACCGCCTGAAGGTTGCATGGCTGCCAGTGCTGCTGCTCTCCACCGTCGGAGTGATAATCTCGACTTTGCTGATCGGCGGAGCGACTTGGGGTGTAGGGTTACTGCTTGGTGTCGATATTGCACCGATCTGGTACTTCGTGTTCGGCGCGTTGATTTCACCGACCGATCCGGTCTCTGTGCTGGGCGTACTCAAGGAAGAGAAGGTCCCCGCTTCACTTCAATCGGCGGTTGCCGGCGAAAGCCTGTTTAACGATGGTGTCGGCATTGTGGTGTTCACCATCCTGCTTGGCGCAGCGGTAACCGGCGCGGATTTCTCCCTATCAAAAGGTGCAATATTATTCGTTTTCGAGGCTGGCGGCGGCGTGCTGGTCGGTCTCGTCTTCGGCTATATTGGTTACAGGGCGCTCGCCAGCATGGATGAATATACGCTCGAAGTGCTGATTACGCTGGCGATTGTTATGGGAGGCTATGCGCTTTGCACTCAGCTGCACATTTCCGGTCCGTTGGCGATGGCGGTTGCAGGACTGTTGATTGGCAATCACGGGGTCAGCTTCGCAATGAGCGACGTGACCCGCGACTACGTCATCAAATTCTGGGAGCTGGTCGACGAGCTGCTTAATTCTGTGCTTTTCCTGCTTATCGGCTTGGAGCTTATTGCGCTAGTTCCAGGCACAGATCACATCATTATGGGGCTTGCTGCCATTATCATTACCCTAGCCGCCCGCGGTATTGCTGTCGGGAGCGCGATCAAGATCATTCCAGCAGCGCGCTTAAGCGACAACGGGGCAGGACGCGTGTTGTGGTGGGGCGGCCTGCGAGGCGGCATCTCGATAGCGCTTGCCCTATCGCTTCCTGCCGGCCCAACGCGGGAACTACTTCTCGCCGCGACCTTTGCCGCTGTCCTATTTTCGGTGCTTGTCCAACGTGCCACACTTGGCAAGCTGATCGACAGTTTGAAAGCCAAGCACGCACCAGCGGTTGAACCGCGAATTGGCGATGATCCCACTCCCCCTGCTGCCTGATTGCGCTCGGCGCGATTTGTCAGTAATAGCGATTCTCACGCCCCGGCCCCTGCGAAGCATTTGGTTTCGCCAGCCGGGGCGCCGTTTTTAGGTACTGATTTTCAGGACCGGCCGACCTTAATCAGGCCATTTGAAGGAAGCCGCGCATGACCCGTCGCCGTCAGATTTACGAAGGCAAGGCCAAAATCCTGTATGAAGGTCCAGAACCGGGCACGATCATTCAGTATTTCAAAGACGATGCAACGGCGTTCAACGCGCAGAAAAAAGGCACCATCAACGGCAAAGGTGTAATCAATAATCGCATCAGCGAATATGTCTTCACCCGCCTCAGTCATATCGGCATCCCGACCCACTTCATTCGCCGCCTCAATATGCGCGAACAGCTTGTCCGTCAGGTCGAGATTGTTCCGATCGAAGTGATCGTGCGTAATGTTGCAGCAGGTTCAATCTGCAAACGTCTCGGCCTTGAGGAAGGTGTAGCACTGCCGCATACGCTGATCGAATATTGCTACAAGGATGATGCGCTCGGCGATCCGCTTGTTGGCGAAGAGCACATCGCATGCTTCAATTGGGCAAGCCAAGAGGAAATGCAGGACATTTCCAGCATGGCGATCCGCGTGAACGATTTCCTGTGCGGAATGTTTGCGGCGATCAACATCCGCCTGATCGATTTCAAACTAGAATTCGGCAGGCTGTATGATGGCGATTTCAGCCGAATTATTCTGGCTGATGAAATAAGTCCGGATGGCTGCCGCCTGTGGGACATGACCACGAACGAGAAGCTGGATAAAGATCGCTTCCGCCGCGATTTGGGCGGTGAGGAAGAAGCCTATCAAGAAGTCGCACGGCGGCTTGGGCTGCTGGGTAACGAAGATAACAGCCCCGGCGAAGTCTTCGATTTGAGCGCCCACCGCGGCAAATTACGCGGGACGAAACCGAAAAAATAGGCTTTTTTCAATCCGTTGTTGCAGGTTCAGTCCTCCTCCGGCAAAACGTACAGATGAAATCACCACTATTCGCGCGTCTAGCGCTCTCGCTCTTGCTGTCTACCGCCCTTGCTGCACCAATCGCAGCGCAGGAAGCCGCCGCCGAACCGGCAAGCGGCGAATCCGCGGCGATAGCGGAGGGTTGGGACGCTGCGGATTGGGATCTTGCGGATAGCGAATTTTTGCCGGAAGCCGGATGGAAATTCGGCACGCTCGATAACGGCATGCGCTACATTATTCGACAGAACGACCGGCCCGAAAAGACTGCTCTGGTCCGCATGGTGATCGGGACTGGCTCGATCGACGAACGCGACGAAGAACAAGGCTTCGCGCATTATCTCGAACATATGGCGTTCAACGGATCCACCAATGTCCCCGAAGGCGAAATGATCAAATTGCTCGAACGCGAAGGCCTAGCTTTTGGTGCAGATACCAACGCCTCGACCGGTTTCGATGAGACTCAGTATATACTTGATCTACCTCGTGCCGATCCCGCCCTGCTCGACACGGCCTTGATGCTGATGCGTGAGACGGTGAGCGAGTTGACCATTGCACCAGAAGCTGTCGAACGCGAACGCGGGGTCATCTTGTCCGAACGCCGCGTGCGTAACAATTACAATTTTAAGAATGTGGTTGAGGGTTTGCGCTTCGCTTATCCCGAAGCGCGTCTTGGGTCACGCCTACCGATTGGCACAATCGAAACGCTCGAAGGAGCAACCGCCGAAGGCCTGCGCGCGTTCTGGAGCCGTGAATATGTACCCGCAGACACAGTTCTCGTAATCGTCGGCGATTTCGATCCTGCTTTGGTCGAGGGGAATATCCGCACACGCTTTGCCGATTGGGAGTCTGCTGAATCGCCTGACCAACCGCCGCTTGGCCCGGTGGATCCCGGGACTAAAGGGCAGACTACAATATACCTGGACCCAGCCTTGACCGAGTCAGTCACAATCACTCGCCACGGCGCATATATTGACCGGCCTGACACGGTCGAGGAACGGCGCAAGAGCGTGCTGCGCCAATTGGGTGACAGAGTGATCAGCCGCCGTTTACAGAGGTTGCTTCGCGATGAAGACCCACCGTTCCGAGGGGTCAGTGTATCAAGCAGCGATTTCTTCGATGAAGCCCGAACCACTCAGCTTGTCGTGGCCTCGCAGGAAGGCGGATGGCAACGCGGGCTTGATGCAGCGATTGACGAATATCGCCGAGCGCTCATCTATGGATTCACCAAGGCCGAAATTGCCGAACAGATTAGCAATTATCGGACTTCGTTGGAAAATGCGGCGGCAAATGTTGGCACGCGCACCAACAACCAACTTGTCAGTTCAGCTCTGGCTATTATCAGCGGCGACAATGTCCCCGACAGTCCCCAAAACACCCTAGATCGTTTCAACGCTGCGGTCGCCGTTGCCACCCCAGAAACTGTATTGGCTGAACTGCGCGCGAATGCCGTCGAACTGGATGAGCCGTTGATCCGATTCACTGGAAAGGTCGCGCCGGAAGGCGGCGAGGATGCGCTGCGTTCGGCCGTAGACATCGCTTATGCTCGCGACGTTGCGCCACCAGTAGATAGTGGCAATGCCGAGTTCGGTTACACTGATTTCGGCACGCCGGGCGCGGTCGTCAGCGACATGAAAACGGCTAATCTCGATATTCGCACCTTGCGCTTTGCCAATGGCGTAATGCTGAATTTGAAACCGACCGACCTTGAAGACGACCGGGTTACTATCCGGGTCAACATTGATGGCGGAACCGTGATTGAAACACGCGAGAATCCCATGGCGGTGACCATTGCTGGATTGCTGACCAGCGGTGGTCTTGGCAAGCATAGTAGCGATCAATTGCAGTCAATTCTGGCCGGAAGATCAGTCGGCGGGAGCTTTGGCGCGGGAGAACTAACATTTATCAGTTCCGCCAGAACGACCCCGCGTGACCTAGAATTGCAGCTTCAATTATTGACTGCTTACATTACCGATCCGGGCTATCGTGCCGAAGGTCTCGGTCTATGGAAAAAAGGGCTTGAAGATTTCTTTGCTACTCTGGGTAAGACACCCGGATCAGCATTTGGTGAAGCATCGTCACTCATTCTCTCGGACAATGACCCGCGCTTTGTTCGTCCGCCACTCGAGGCTTATCAAGCGCTCGATTATTACCAATTGAAAGGCAACATTGCCGACCGGCTCGATAATGGTGCGATTGAAATTGGTATAGTCGGCGACTTTGACGCGGATCAAGCAATCGCGCTTGTGGCTAAAACCTTTGGTGCGCTGCCCCAGCGCGAGCCTGAATTTCGCGAATATAATGACGAACGCCGCCAACGTAGCTTCACTGACAACAGACAGTCTTACACGATCGAACATGACGGTGAGCCAGACCAGGCAATGTTGCAATTGGTCTGGCCGACGACAGACAATGAAGATTGGACCGAGACTTCGCAATTCAATCTGCTGTCGCGTGTGACCCAATTGATGCTGACCGAGAAATTGCGCGAAGAATTGGGGCAAACATACTCTCCCTCTGTCGGGAGCAGCCTTAGTTCACTATACCGCGATTACGGCACATTCTCGATGAGCGCCTCAGTTGATATCTCTCAGCTGGATGCAGCAAAATCGGCTATGGATCAGGTAATTGCCGATTTGCTTGCCGCTGAACCGGATGCGGATTTGATCCAGCGCGCTCGCCAACCAGTGCTTGAAAGCCTCGACAATCGGCTCAAGACTAATGGTGGCTGGATGGGTGTGGTTGACCGAGCGCAGTCTAAGCCTGAAGATTTGCTGCGGTTCCTGACAACCAAAGCGCGATACGAAGCCATGACAGGAGCGGAATTACTCGCCCTCGCCCGGAAATATTTGCAGCCTGACCAGCTTGTGGAATTCCGTGTTGTACCGAGCGACGTTGTCCTGGCCAAAGCTTCTGAGATGGACGTAACGACGCCTTGATCTTTCTGTCCTTTGAGGGACACACTGTTGTGAGGGTGGAGCATGGAACGACGTGCTTCCCCTTTTCTTTTTGCCCACAATCCTTGGAGCCGACCAGCTAGTTCGAGTTTTCCGACAGTTTGGCGACGGTCTGAACTTGCCCCAGCCCCGCGCAATCGGCATAGGCTGCTTGCACAAAAGGATGGCCGCAGAAACTGCCAGCCGCTTCATGCAAAGGTCTGCCCGATGAAAGTTCATGTCCACGTATCGCTCAAGCCTGGTGTGCTCGACCCACAGGGCCGCGCCATTCATCATGCGCTTGAGGGGCTCGGATTTGGTGGTGTGAATGATGTCCGAGCGGGCCGCTTGATCGAGCTTGATGTGTCTGATGACACGTCTGACGATGATTTGGACCAAATGTGCCGCAAGCTGCTCGCTAATATGGTCATCGAAAATTACAGTATTGAGAAGAAGGTAGACGCCTGATGGCCTTCCGCTCGGCAGTCATCACTTTCCCGGGATCGAATTGCGACCGCGATATGGCGGTGGCTCTGGAACAAGTTTCCGGCTCAGCACCGCTCCGGATCTGGCATGGGGATAGTGATTTGCCGCAGCGGCTCGATTTTATAGCTGTGCCCGGCGGCTTCTCATATGGTGATTACCTTCGCTCCGGCGCGATGGCTGCGCGCAGCCCGATCATGAATGCAATTGTGCAGGCCGCAGAAGGCGGCGTGCCCGTACTCGGCGTTTGCAATGGCTTTCAAATATTGACCGAAACCGGCCTGTTGCCTGGCGCATTAATGCGCAATGCTGGGCAGAATTTCGTATGTCGCACGGTCCCGCTTAAGGTTGAGAACAACCAGTCGTTATTCACTTGCGGCTATGAAGCCGGTGAAGAAATCTACATTCCCGTTGCGCATCATGATGGCAATTATTTCGCCGATGATGCCACACTCGACCAGCTCGAAGGTGATGGCCGCGTCGCATTTCGTTATATGGACAGCGTCAACGGATCACGCCGCGATATTGCGGGCGTTTTGAATGCGGCGGGCAATGTGCTGGGAATGATGCCACACCCAGAACGTGCGATTGATGAAGCGCATGGCGGAACCGACGGACGGACACTGTTCGAAAGCGCAATTAAGAGCTTGGCCGCCGCTTAAACAGCGGTTCTATTAAGCGATAAGGCGGCCAGCCCGGTCGAAGATTGCACGTGCTTCTAGTGCAGGCATTGGCCGACCGAAATAATAGCCCTGGATTTTTGAGCAACCCAGCTCCCGTATCATCTCAGCCTCTTCAGCCGTTTCGACCCCTTCAGCTGTCGTGGTCATTTCCAGACTATCTGCCATCGCGACGACTGCCCGAATAATCGCTAGGCTTTCCGCGCTATTCTGCGCGGCACCCTGAACAAAGCTACGGTCCACTTTGATGGTAGAGAAGCTGAGCTTGCGAAGATAGCCAAGCGAGGAATAGCCAGTTCCAAAATCGTCCAATGCCACTGTGCAGCCAAGCGCAATTACCTGCTCTAATGCCGCACGTGCAACATTCGCATCCCGCAAGAAAATGCTCTCGGTAACCTCGATTTCCAGCCTTCTTGCATCCAATCCGCTTGATGAAAGAGCCTTTACGACCGTTGAGGCGAACTCCGGTTCAATCAGCTGTTCGCCCGAGACATTGACTGCGACCCGAATATGGCTCGGCCAGTTCGTCGCTTCAATACAGGCTTGCTCCAAGACCCATTTGCCAATCGGAATAATCAAACGCGTATCTTCTGCGAGCGGGATGAATTTATCCGGTCCAACGAAACCATGTTCTTTGCTGTTCCAGCGAAGCAAAGCTTCAAAGCTGACAACATGCTCATCATTAGCGTCAACGACCGGCTGATAATGCAGCGACATTTCGTTGTTTTCAAGCGCGCGACGAAGAGAGTATTCAAGCTTGCGCCGCTCTTCTGCATGTGCGTGAAGCATCGGCTCATAAGCAAAATGTTCGCCTCCGCCTTCATCCTTCGCACGGTAAAGCGCCAAGTCGGAATTGCGCATAATCTCTTCGACAGTCTTTCCATCGCGCGGACCAATTGCGGACCCGACGCTGGCCCCAACGTACAATGTGTTGTTATCAATATCGTATGGTTGAGACAGTCGTGAGATGACCTTGCGGGCCACGCTTTCCACTACCCCCTTTTTCGATGCGTCGCGGATCACAATGCCGAACTCGTCGCCACCAAGCCGGCCGCACATCGTATTATCGTCCATCAATTCCTTCAGCCGATTTGAAACTTTCGCCAGCAGTTGATCTCCGACTTGATGACCGAGCGAGTCATTGACCGCTTTAAACCGGTCAAGGTCGAGCATGAGAAACGCGCAGCGCGAGCGCCATTTTTCCGCGTAGCGCATTGCATCGCGCAGCGCTTCGTTGAGCATTAAGCGGTTCGGTAGGCTGGTCAGCGTGTCGTAGCGGGCAAGGTATGCGATTTTCTCGCTCGACTCGCGTTGTTCGGTTACATCCGATCCAACACCACGGAACCCAAGATAGGTGCCGCTTTCGTCGATAATCGGCGTACCGGAAAGTTCCCACCAACGATGCTCGCCGCTGATGGTTACTTTGACGATCAGATTGGAAAAACTCTCCCGCCGTTTTAGCCGCTCAGCGAGATCATGCAGGCTAGGAGCGAACTGCCCCGATTCCCACGAGTCACCCGCGATCAGTTGCAAGAACGGTTTCCCATCGACGTCTATAGGCGTCTTACCCAAGGCGAATGAAAAACGCGGGGAGACCGAGCGCACACGCCGTCCGGTGTCCACTTGCCACAACCAGTCAGCCTGGTTTTCTTCAAATTCCCGCAACAATAAGGAAACGACTTCGCTTTGTTCGACAACCCCAGCCTCTGCGATCCGAGCCATCAAATAGGTTCGCGCGCTTTCTATGGTGCCAAAAATGGCAATCCCGACGAAGAATATAACTATCGCTGAAATAGCGAACTCGCCCAATATGGCGGCGCTAATTGCCGCTGCTAATCCGGTGAGCGTGGTAAATATAATCGAGCCCAGAGGGGCTGCTGCAACTACCAGAGCAGATCCAACAATCAGCACCGAAACAATTGACCACAGCGCCAATAATTCCTTCGCCGTCCCTTGAAAGGCAAAGAAGCCAATCGGGACGCACCAAACAACCGCTATGAAAGCGATTGCACGGCAATGATGGTTGAATTCGGTGCTAGTCATGCGCCGAGTGTCTGCATCAGCCAGACTCTTGTCGCAGCGCACGCCGTAATACAGAACTCCTACTAATGCTAACACCCAGCTAACCAGTGCCAGCACGCCCACACTTCCGAAATAGACCCAAATCGCAAGGATGGCGGCTACAATGTGCGCACCGACCCTCAGCGGCGCGCCTTGGGCCAATTTAGCATATTGCAGGCCACGCAGACGCGCCCAATCTTCCTGATCGGGGTTTCTGATCCCTAGGACCGCCAAAGCTGGCAAGCGTGCCGGCAACGCCGGTAAATCGGATGGACTTTCATTCACCGCGAAACCGGTAAGCGAAACAAGTTAGCACGGAGTAAAAATGCCAAGCCTTTTATGTCGGCTCAAGCGTATTTTATACTGTAAGCATGGTTTATACTGGTCGCCTCGTTAGACTATTGGTCATTCAACGGTCACAGATTTCGCCAAATTCCGCGGCTGATCCACATCAGTGCCTTTGACGCAGGCGACATGATAAGCGAGCAATTGCACCGGAACCGCATAGACAAGCGGAGCAATTAAAGGGTGAACCTTGGGCATTTCGATTGTAGCGATACATCCCTCGCCTGCTTCCACGATACCATCGCGGTCGGAAATGAGAACAATCTGACCGCCGCGAGCGCGAACTTCATGCATATTCGAAACGGTCTTCTCAAACAATGGACCGGACGGCGCCAGCACGATAACTGGAACCAATTCATCAATCAGAGCAATCGGGCCGTGCTTCATTTCACCTGAGGCGTAACCTTCTGCATGGATATAACTGATTTCTTTAAGCTTTAACGCGCCTTCGAGCGCCAAAGGATAGTCAGGACCGCGGCCCAAATAAAGCACATCGCGCGCCGGAGCAATCAAATGCGCCATCGAAGCAATGTCATCATCATGGTCCAGCGCCGCATTCAAACAGGCAGGCGCTTCAAGCAGGTGTTTCACTACCTCCTGCTCTTCGGCGCGATCCATCCGGCCTTTCTTAACCGCCAGATGCGCCGCGAGCGCAGCGAGCACGGCCAGCTGACAGGTGAAGGCTTTGGTCGAAGCCACGCCAATCTCAGGTCCGGCATGGGTTGGTAACAGCAAATCGGCTTCGCGCGCCATTGAGCTTGTCGGGACATTGACCACCACCCCGATTATCTGCCCTTCCTTCTTGCAATGGCGAAGCGCCGCCAAAGTGTCTGCGGTTTCGCCCGATTGCGAGATGAACAGTGCTAGACCGCCATCCTCCAGCACGGGATCGCGGTAGCGGAATTCGCTGGCCACGTCTAAATCAACCGGGACGCGAGCGAATTGCTCGAACCAATATTTCGCAACCATTCCCGCGTAGTAAGAGGTTCCGCAGGCGACGATCGTAATCCGCTTAACTTCCGACAAATCGAAATCTATTTGCGGCAGCGCGACGGTTTCTTCGGCGCGGTGGACATAGCTGGCGAGTGTCTGCGCAACCACGGTCGGCTGTTCGAAAATCTCTTTTTGCATGTAGTGGCGATAATTACCCTTTTCGACCGAGGCAGCGGACGCACCCGAGGTCGAAATCTCACGTTCAACTTGGTTGTTCTCTTCGTCGAAAATGGCCGCACCATCGCGCGTGATAACCACCCAGTCGCCCTCTTCGAGATAGGCGATCTTTTGCGTCAAGGGGGCCAAGGCTAAGGCGTCAGAGCCAAGGAACATCTCTCCATCCCCATATCCGACAACCAGCGGCGACCCAAGCCGCGCACCGATCAACATGTCGGGATATTCACGGAAAGCAATCGCCAGTGCAAACGCCCCGCGCAATGTTGGCAGCACGGCCTTAACCGCGTCCTCTGGCGATGAGCCAGCTTCAATTCGCTCGGAAATCAAATGCGCAACAACTTCGCTGTCGGTTTCGCTTTCGAGCGTGCGGCCTTTGCCAATGAGTTCGTTGCGAAGCGGCTTGAAATTTTCGATGATACCATTGTGCACCAACGCCACATGATCGGTCGCATGGGGGTGCGCATTGTGCGTAGTTGGTGCCCCATGGGTAGCCCACCGTGTATGGGCTATTCCGATATCGCCCGATGCAGGATTACCGTTCAATTCGTCAACCAAATTGATCAGCTTGCCCTGAGCCCTGCGTCGGACAAGCGTGCCGCCATCAATCGTGCAGATACCCGCACTATCATAACCCCGGTATTCCATCCGCTTCAGCCCATCGACAAGGCGGTTTGCCACTGCTGATTTGCTGACGATGCCGATTATTCCGCACATGCGTTAATGCCTTCAATTTCTGGAACTGGATAGATTTTGCAGGCCTTTAACCACAAAAGCTGTGAAAATTGTGTAATTTTTGCTGACTGGCTCTTAAAAATAGATTGTCGCCCAGTCTATTGGTTTTGACTTACCGCCCACGCACCGTGGCAGCAACTTGGCCTCAATTACTAACGGCGTGACGGCTCAAATAACCAGGCCAAGGCAATTGCGATAGAATGCATGCGGACAACGGGTCCAATTTTTGGTGTGCGGATTAAGGCTGCGCCGTGAAAACAGCGCATTAAGATCGCGCCGCAAGATTGGCCACACTTTTCCTCATCCTTAATGTCCGCAGGACGGGAGTGTCGCCAAAGTTTGAACAAATCTTTCCGCACGTGGTTTACGATTCCTTAAAGACTAATCCGCCAAATCGTCCTGTCGCGCTCGAAAGCAGTGCGCATTTGGGGGCTCAATGACCAAGCTGATTGTTCAAATACCGTGCTTTAATGAAGCTGAGGATCTGCCTGCAACGCTAGCCGCGATACCACGCCGTATCGAGGGGATCGACACTGTTGAAATTCTGGTGATCGACGATGGCAGTCATGACGGAACTTCGGATGTCGCGCGTCGGTGGGGCGTACACCATATTATCCGTCACCGTAGAAACCGCGGTCTCGCCTCAGCATTCCGCTCCGGTATTCGTGCTGCGCTGGAGGCTGGAGCTGATATCATCGTTAATACCGATGCCGATGGCCAATATGAAGGCGCAGACATTGCCGCGCTGGTCGGGCCTGTAATCGCTGGTAACGCCGATATTGTCATCGGTGATCGCGGCGTAGGTAACAATGAGTATTTCGGGCCTCTAAAACGACTGCTTCAGCGCCTCGGCAGCACGGTCGTGCGGCGCCTGTCGCGTACAGAAATCACCGATGCCGTGAGCGGGTTTCGTGCGATGACACGCGCCGCTGCTCAACAAATCAATATCACCACCGACTTCAGCTATACCACAGATATGCTGATCCAATCAGGCCGCAAGCGCTTTGCGATTAAGAGCGTGCCGATCCGCACTAACAAGACCCTGCGCCCTTCTCGCCTGTTCAGTTCGGTACCGCGGTTCATCATAAACACCGGCATCACTATTGCCCGCGCCTACACTACGCATAATCCATTACGCGTATTTGTTGGCGGCGGAGCATTGATCGCCCTGATTGGGCTGGCTCCAATCCTGCGTTTCGGTTGGTTTTATCTGTCAGGTGACGGAGACGGTCATATTCAGTCGCTGGTTATCGGCGGCGCTTTGCTGGTGCTGGGCACGCTGGTTGCAATAATGGGTGTGCTTGCTGATTTGGTCGCTGCAAACCGCAAGCTGATTGAGACAAATTTGTACGAAATCCGCCAGTTGCGAGATGAATTGAAACTGCGTCCAGAAGCGCAAAAATCAGGCGAAGATTCCGTTCCATTACGCCAAGTAAAATCCGCCAGAAATTGACTGCCATGGCGACCTATCCCGCCAGATTAAGCGGATTTTGGAAGCGTGCATCGCATACGCAAATACTTTGCGTGATGTTGGCTACAGTCATCACGCTCCAAGCGACGCTCATTCCACGATTGGCGATTAATTGGGACGAATTTTTCTTCTATCACGAGGTCTGGCAATTTGCCCAAGACGGAACACTCGACCGGGCGATCCAAACTCTCCATGTTCGGGTGTTCGCATGGATAACTTGGCTTCCCGGAAATGCTGCCGATCATATTATTGTGGCCCGCTCGGTCATGTTCCTGTTCGAACTTGGCACAATCGGGGCGATTTACGCATTGGCGAGAAAATTCGGCACGCATAACAGCGCGCTGCTGTGCGCTCTTGCTTACGTCTCGTTTGGTTTTGTTTTTAGCCATGGATTTTCATTTCGAACCGATCCAATGGCAGCGGCGTTCCTTTCCGGCGCGCTCGCCTTGTTTGCCTGGAAACGGCTGAGCGTGATGTGGATACTGGCCATTAGCTGCTTAGTCGCTCTGGCATTTCTAACTACGATCAAGAGCGTTCTTTGGGCACCCGCCTTCGCCGGGATTGCATGGCTTAGATGGTCTGAAGCCGATTGCAGCCTTCGCTTTGCCGGACGGCTGGTTGCAATTGCTTTGACCGTCGTTTTAGCCGGCTCTACATTCTATTGGCTTCACAGCCTTACGCTCGATCCACAACATCTCACGCAAACAGGGGCCTCCGGAAAGGGAGCAGCCCAAAAGATGTTCTCAATCGGCATCCAACCATACTGGCGGTTTATTCCCAAAGCAGTCGCGCTTGGAATTGTAACGACACTAATGATGCTTGCGGCTCCGTTCAATTGGCGGGGCCTACCAAGCCCAAAGTGGATTGCTTTAGCAAGCCTATGGATGCCGCTGACTACTTTTCTGTTCTATCACAACACCGCTGCCTATTATTACGCGTTCATTCTGCCGCCGGTAATCGCCGCCGCTGCTCCGGTCGCTGGCAAAATTTTAGAGAAGTACAACCCATGGCTGATATCACTTGCGATGGCATGCGCAGTGCCGCCGCTGCTGGTCGCGCCAGATCCCGCCGCCAAAGCGAACCAGTATTTGGTTATTAATACAGCGGGCAAGATGTTCGAACAGCCGGTCGCCTATTTCGATTACGCATATATGTTGCCGGGCTTTGACAAGAAAAACGGATTTATGACCCCATGGGGAATTGAATCCTATCTTATCGCGCAAAGGCCAATCTATTCGCAGGCGATGCAAAACGGGCCTGTTCCGTTGGTGCTAGAAAACCATGCTGCATGGACAAAGTTGCTGCGGACCGATGAACCTAGCGGCGAGTTCCTGGCGAATGATGCGGCAGCGATCCGCGAGACTTACATCCATGCTTGGGGAGTATTCTGGCTTGCCGGACTTGAACTTGATCCTAGCAACTCAGTGCAGTGGAACGTTCGCGTTCCCGGTTGCTACCAGATCCAACAGGGCGTGGCCGAAATTGACGGTCGCCGATTTGATCACGGGGCTGAAGTCAAACTTGAACGTGGTTCGATCAAGGTCAGCAATGCGGGCAAAATTCCGCTACGCATAATTTGGAACAAGGGTGTAACCCTGCCCCGACAGCCAATGGCTGAGGGCCCGATTTGGATGGACTTTTGACCGTGCAATCTGCCTCTTTCTTGTTCGTCACCCGAAAATGGGCACCTGCGATGGGCGGGATGGAAACTTGGTCGCTCAAACTGGCTGAGCGGTTGGCCGCAATTCATCCGATTGACGTGGTGGCCTTACGCGGACGAGCCAATGGCATGCCGCCACGCGCTCTGAATTTACTGTGGTTTCCCTTCACGGTGATGGCGCATATCTTGCGGCGCAAATCAGCGCCGGAAACAATTCTACTAGGTGATATGGCGCTTTGGCCACTTGCCGGTCTGGCCGCATTGCGCAGTCGCAAAGCCAAACTGCTGATCGCGGCACATGGGACAGATGTTGCCTACCATCGCAGAGGAGGTATCAAAGGCCGGCTTTATGGTGCGTATTTGCGTCTCGGGGCGCGATTATTGGGGGCAGCCAAAGTCATTGCCAACTCTAGGGCCACCGCTGAAGTGGCGCGGGAAACGGGTTGGACAAATTCGGTGATAGTGCCGCTTGCCACCGAAGTTTGCGAGCTTGAAACGGCAACAGTTCATAACAGGAAAATCCTGTTTGCCGGTCGGCTCGTCATTCGCAAAGGATGCCGCTGGTTTGTTGAAGAAGTACTTCCGCTTTTGCCCGAAGGCACAATTTTGCAAATCGCAGGGACAGGTTGGGACGAAAGCGAAGGCGCGGTCTTGGACCATCCGCAAATCGAATATCTTGGATGCCTGGACCAGCAATCGCTTGCGCAGGCTTACAACCAAGCAATGTGTGTAATCATCCCGAATATTAAACCGGAAAATGGTGAATATGAAGGTTTTGGCCTAGTTGCGGTGGAAGCTGCAGCCGCAGGCGGACTGGTTCTTGCAGCCGACCATGGTGGACTTCGCGATGCGGTGATTGCTGGCGAAACAGGCATCTTGTTGCCAATCGGAGATGCTGAAGACTGGGCGCTGAAAATCAGTGAGGTGTCGGCTTGGGAACACGTCAGACGCCAGCAATTTTGCCGATCTGCTCAGGCCAAAGTGCGCCAATATTACACCTGGGAGCGCGTCGCACGCGACGTGCTTGAGGCCGTCGGGCAATCTGCATGACCGGTCAGGGAAACAGTCTGCTGCGGCGCGGCGTTAAATTGGCATCTGGCCCGATTGCTCGCGCTTCGATGACGAGCGTTATTATCCGCGTGGCAGGACTTGCTTTGACGTTCATCGCCATGGCGCTCGCAGCGCGGATGCTTGGTGCCAATGGTTACGGTCAGGCCTCATTTGCCCTGTCGGTCGCCCAGATTTGCGCCACCCTTGCCCTGCTAGGCTATAATTCGATGGCGATCCGAGAAGTCGCAAGGCGATTGAAAGCTGGTCAGATCGAAAGTTTACGCCAGTTTGCGCGTAAGGCGATCGTAGCTGTGCTGGTTTCCTCAGCCTTTTTGAGCGTCGCTATCGTCGCACTCGTGGCCATCAATTCCGATGCGATTGCCGACTATCAGGCAGCCCTCCTACCGGCTGCTTTCTCAATTCCGCTCTTGGCCGCAATCCAATTGTTCCGCGGGATCACTCAAGGGTTCGGTCAGACATCAAATGCTCAATGGCCGGGCGATATCGTCCGGCCGGCGATTCTAGCGATTGCAATGCTCGTTCTGATCTTAACCGGTCAGACATTGTTACCGCCGACCTTCCTGACCATCTATACGATGACAGCCCTCGTGGCGGTGGGAATCGGCGGGTTTATTGTCTCGCGAATTTTTCGCAACCTGGCCCCTTCCCGGTCACCAGAATCGGTTGGATGCCAGCGAGGCCGAGAAAATCTGTCTTTCTTTGGGCTAGCACTGGTTACCGTTCTGTTCGCGGAGTTTGCGACTTTGATGCTCGGCTTGTTCGCGACGGCAAAGGAGGCGGGAATTTTCCAGCCGATTGTTCGCCTGACGCCGCTAATGACCATTCCAGTGCAGGCAGCGGCAATGCGTTTTTCGCCAAGGGTAGCGGAATTGTGGGAAGGCGGTGAGCAAGACCGGCTTCGAGCAGTTACGCGCGTTTTTACAATCACTACTTCGCTGCTGACGATTATGGTTGCTTTGGGTATCGCCATTTTGGGCCCTTGGATTCTTGCCGCATTTGGCCCCGAATTTATCAGCGCCGCGCCGCTGATCTGGATTGTCGCGGCGGGGCAAATATTCAACGCTTTATGCGGACCGATTGGGCATTTACTGACGATGACTGGCCACGCGCGCGCTGCATTGCACTGCCAGTTGCTGGGCCTTTGCGCGGCGGTGACGACCGGCCTTTGGCTGATCCCTTCGATTGGCACACTGGGCGCAGCTTTTGCCGTGACCGCAGGGATCGTGGTTTGGAATTCTGCGCTTCTTCTGGTTGCTCGAAAGAAGCTAGGATTCAATCCATCAATCATCGGCGCGTTAATTAATCGGTAGCGGGCGGTTTAAGCCTGAGCGGATCTTATGTTCTGACCGAAATTCTTGATTCGTGCAGAATACTTCAGCGCTTCTGTATGAAGCGCCTCTCCGCGAATCCGCCCCAAGGCGATCTGCTGCTCCGCGACGTCGGCCAATTCCTTTCCCGGCCCATTATCCATTTCGATGAGCGCGTCCGTGATACCTATGGACTCCGCAAAGTCGCGGCATTTGTCGCGATAGGCGACCAGCACATTTGGCACTCCGCAAGCTGAAGCAAATACCGAGCTATGCAGCCGCATTCCTAACGAGAAAGACGCAACGGATGCTAGTTCGGCGTATTCCTCAAAAGACTTGGGGCTAACTATCGCGGCATCCAAGCTGCATTCCATCATCAGGCTGGTGAGGGGTTTGATATCTTCAATATCAAACGCAGCGGGGATGATCTCCCAGCCTTGCTCAGCTTTACTACGGAGAAATTTGACTAGCGATGGACGCAGCATTGCAAGCCGCTTTGCATCATGCGCGCCACGGACAGGAGCAGTGTTCACAATCATCCGCTTCGCCCGATAATCCGCCAATGGTTTTTGCGGGGTAAGCGCCAAAGCAAGGTCACCTACTATCTCAGCTTCGGTTACGCCCGCTGCTTCCAGTTTTCTCAAAGACAGAGGTCCCCGAACGCCGATCTTGTCAAAACGGGACAATAGCGTGGCCCAGCGAGGATCAAGTCCCTCCTGAGCCATTGAAAATCCCGCGCTTCCGACACCCGTTCCTAAAGAAAACAAACGGATATTTTGGTCTGCAAGATAGTCGATCAGTTCCAGCCGGTCCTGATTGATTAACGTTCCCCCGCCCAAGATTACAGAGCGGAAGCTTCGCCCTGCGCCTCTACCAACTGCAGAAAGCGCTCGCTCAATCCCGTGTGTTTGCAACACCTCCAAACTGTTGCCAATTAAAAGCCGTGCGGCGTGATACATCGCTTCATCGCCGACATTACCTTTGCCAACCCAACCGATATAACCTGCATCATGGTGCGATTTACGCCGCCGAAAAGCTGTCACGGCTTTTTGAACTTTTTCAAGACCTGCGCTCACGGTTGGAACTCAACCCGAAACCAAAGACATCCTATCTTATTGCGATAGTTGATTTGAAGCTCGACCCGCATTTCCCTTACTCTTCCCCACATGATGCAAAACGTGGCTTGGCAAGCCCCGCTTAGTATTGCAAAGCATTTGCAACGCGAAATTGGACTTCAAGCGGCAAATGTCAGGACAATCGATGCATTTCGCGCCAAACCCTCCCAGCGTTTCGGTCATCATTCCGGCTTACGGCCCCAGCCCACATCTGGAAGCTGTACTGGAGGCGTTGACCCATGGTTCCGATCAGGCCGAGGAAGTGTTTGTCAGCCATAGCGGTGATTGCGATCCAACCAATCGCCTTAAGGCCTTATTCCCCTCAGTAACTATCCTGCACACGGCACAAAGATTGTTCGCGGGCGCTGCGCGAAACCGCGCTGCTAAACTCGCGACGAGCGAAGTCCTGGCATTTTGCGATAATGATACGGTCCCCTGCCCCGATTGGGTCGAGCAAATCCGGCAGTATTTTGCTGAACACCGGACAATACTCGTCGGCTCAGTCGATGTCGCGCGCGATGGCGGATATTGGGGAATGTCGACTTGGTTGTGCGAATTCAGCGAGCAGACTCCTTGGCAAACCAAGCGCGAACAAAATGGCGGAGCGTCCTGCAACATGGCAGTATGCAGTAAGGATCTGGCCAAAGTCGGCTATTTCCCTGAGGGATTTCGAGCGGGGCAGGACACTATGGTTCTGAACAGCTTGCGCAGCTCTGGCCTTATCCAAATGTTTGAACCGGCAATCCGGGTTGGCCACTTTAACATCCCCGGCTTTGCTCAATTTCGCACGCATCTGTTTAATCAAGGTCGGCATTTTTCAAAAGTTCGCAAGTCAGTGCCAATGGCGGGGCATCAGGCGGTTCGTTTCTGGCCGCTGGCGCCCGCACTTGGAATCGCAAAAGGGGCTCTAGTTCTGCGCCGCCTTGCTTCGCGAAAAAAACCGATGGACTTTGTCTACCGGCTGCCAGGGATCATCCTAGGCATTGCAATATGGACTGCCGGGTGCACCTATGCCGCAGCTACTGGCCGCTTTACGGGGAAATATTAGAGGCTGATGGCAGATGTTTCGATCATCATTCCAAGCCATAATGGCAGCGATACCCTACCGCAGGTTTTCGAAGCCCTAGACGTTTTGAGTCCGTCGGAGCACTCTGTGGAATATATCCTGGTGAACAATGCCAGCGCCGACAAGACCAGCGTGTTGATGGATCAATTTCTAGAAGGCCACGAAGGCGTCTATTTAAGCGAATCCCGCAAGGGCAAATCATTTGCCTTAAATCTCGCCCTGAGCCGCGCTTCTGGCGAACTTCTCGTATTTCTCGACGATGATATAATTCCGGATCCACACTGGCTTAGTGGATTTATCAGCGCAGCTGCCACACACGAGGAGATTGACCTGTTTGCAGGCTCTTTGCGTCCAGCATGGCCCAAGTGCCCTGCAAATTGGCAAGCAAATCTCGCCGCACGCGGGCGGTCATTCGGGTGCACTGAGGAGGGACGACCCAACGGCGATTGTCCGCCAGAGTTGGTCAAGGGTGGCAACTTCGCCATCCGGCAATCGTCGCTAGGCAAAGTACAGTTCGACGAACAGAGCACGAATTTCGGCTCATCTGCCGCGGTAGGCGGAGGAGAAGACACTCTATTTGCGAGCGAGATAGTGCAAGCTGGCGGCAAAATTCAGTTCACTGCAAATGCTTCTGCCAAGCACATCATCCATCACGATGAAATGACAATCCGTTCAATTTCTAATCGTTACCGGCGCATTGGAACGGGCGTCGCCGCGAGGGCGCACACGCCGGTTATGTGGCTGGCTTTGCCGTTTTCATTTTCCGCCTTTGCTGCGCTGGCCGCATTTGGCTGGCTGCTGGGACGCCGAAGCTTTGCTGCCCTCCAAATGACACGCGCCGCATCCCGGCTGGGCAGGTTAGACTACGCGATTAGCAAACTACGCGGTTGATTTCAGCTCTCCGTCCATTTCCCTGCCAAACCTTTAGAGAAAAATAAGGTTTCCACTCTATTCACCATTTTTAGTGAGAACTGCTTCGGCATCTTAGCCCAGCAGAGTATTATAGATTTTGGTGGCATAGCCACAGACAGGGGACGCCAGATGAGCGCTTTCGGACGTAAGAATGGACCTTCCGGGATGAATTCCGGATCGCGTCCCTCGTTCGGTGTCGCACGCCCAATGAAGGGTGGCGAAGCTGCGGCCAAAAAAGCGGAAGTCCCGCCACCCGGTGGCGAACAATTCCCACCATTGCCAGGTGAAGAGACTACTGCTGAATCCAGCGGTGCCTTGGCCAACAAATCAGACGCAATGACTCGTCTCGCCGATCGCTCGAACGCGGTAATGGAAACCCAGTCCGAGACTGGCGGTTTTGAACAGAGTGTCCATAAAATCAAGGAACAGGTTCTCCCGCGTTTGCTCGAACGGGTTGATCCTGAAGCTGCGGCGACGCTGAGCAAGGAAGAGCTGTCCGAAGAATTCCGCCCGATCATCATGGAAGTGCTGGCCGAGCTCAAAATCACCCTGAACCGGCGCGAGCAATTTGCGCTGGAAAAAGTGCTGATTGATGAATTGCTCGGTTTTGGCCCACTCGAAGAATTGCTGAATGACCCCGATATCTCGGACATCATGGTCAACGGACCCGACCAAACATACATTGAAAAAGGCGGCAAGCTCGTCATGGCGCCAATCCGGTTCCGTGATGAACAACACCTGTTCCAGATTGCCCAACGGATTGTGAACCAAGTTGGCCGCCGCGTCGACCAAACCACTCCGCTTGCCGATGCCCGTTTGAAAGACGGCAGCCGTGTGAACGTCATCGTTCCGCCACTGTCGCTCAAAGGCACTGCAATCTCGATCCGTAAATTCTCCGAGAAGCCGATCACAATCGACATGCTCAAAGAATTTGGCTCGATGGACCAGAAGATGGCAACCGCGCTGAAAATTGCCGGTGCATGCCGGATGAACATCGTTATCTCGGGCGGTACCGGCTCGGGTAAAACGACGATGCTCAATGCCCTGTCGAAAATGATCGATCCAGGCGAACGCGTGCTGACAATTGAGGATGCGGCCGAGCTTCGTTTACAACAACCGCACTGGTTGCCGCTCGAAACACGTCCTCCGAACCTTGAAGGACAAGGCGCGATTACAATTGGCGACCTTGTTAAGAACGCCCTGCGTATGCGTCCCGACCGGATTATTCTGGGCGAGATTCGCGGTGCGGAATGTTTTGACCTCCTTGCAGCGATGAACACGGGCCACGACGGTTCGATGTGTACGCTTCACGCCAACTCGGCTCGCGAATGCCTTGGCCGTATGGAAAACATGATTTTGATGGGTGACATCAAGATCCCGAAAGAAGCCATCTCGCGCCAAATCGCCGAGTCTGTCGATTTGATCGTACAGGTCAAACGTCTGCGCGACGGTTCACGCCGGACAACGGGCATCACCGAAGTCATCGGGATGGAAGGCGACGTGATTGTCACGCAGGAATTGTTCAAGTTCGAATATCTGGACGAGGATGACGACGGCAAGATCATCGGTGAATTTCGTGCATCCGGCCTACGCCCATACACGCTTGAAAAATCACGCCAATTCGGCTTTGATCAAGCGTATTTGGAAGCCTGCCTCTGAGTAGCCTCCCGGTCTATTGTCCGGCAGCAATTCCCTTTGCAGCAAGGGCCAGCAGGCCTGCGCCGATCATCGCACTGAACATAAAAATGGCAGTCCATGGGACCCAGCCGATCCGGTCGATGCGGGCAACCCGATTGCGCCTGCGTTCTGCAATAAGCGCGGCCGCTGCAATACAAATCATTGCGAGGCCCCACAGGCCGAGGATCTTCGCCTCGCTCGCGAATACGACAAATTTGTGCACCCATTCCATCATCGCGAATATGGGTAAGCGCCCCGCGCTGCGCAATAGCTTCGACTTGCCCGCAATTCACGAGCGTCTATTGAACTTCTGTGAAAGACAATGACCAAGGGCAACGCCCGATCCTTGCCCTGCTAATCCGTCTTGCCGCTGCATTTACGTTATCGGTCATGTTGGTGCTGGTAAAATTGGCGAATGAAAGCGGTGTCGGTCTCGTCGAAATTTTGTTTTGGAGGCAATTGCCCACGGTCCCGATTTTGCTGGCGTGGTTTGCGTTCCGTAACAATCTACATCGTCTGAATTCGAAGCGGTTGGGCAAACATTTTCAACGCGCGATCCTCGGCCTTGGCGGCATGTTTTTGAACTTTGGTGCGGTCACACTGCTGCCGCTGGCAGAGGCGACAACCTTCAATTTCACCTCCGCGATCTGGGCAGTCATCCTTTCGGCAATCTTGCTACGCGAGAAAGTCGGAATCTGGCGTTGGAGTGCGGTGATGATGGGGTTTGCCGGAGTGGTTGTAATCGCCCAGCCGGGAAACAGCCATATCCCGCTGTTTGGGGCAATGGTTGCGCTGGGCGCGGCCTTCATGATCGCGCTGATATCAATCCAGATCAGGGACCTCACACGCACCGAAGATTCATTGATCATCGTGTTCTATTTTGCCTTGTTCAGCCTGCCGTTTCTTGCGGTAGGCCTTCCATTTTCCGATGGCGCTGAAACTGCTCACCAATGGAAATTGCTCGCTGCATTGGCAGCGTCGGGCTTGCTCGGCCAATTCCTATTGACCGCCGCACTGCGTTTCGGCGCTGTCTCTAGCGTAATTGTGATGGATTATTCGTCGCTTATCTGGGCAACATTGTTCGGATGGCTATTTTTCGAAAGACTGCCCCCTGCTATAACTTGGGTCGGCGCGCCATTGATTGTCGCAGCCGGTCTGACCATCGCTTGGCGTGAACACATTCTGTCAAAGCAGAAAGCGGTCGCGGCAATCGATGGCTAAGGGAACCCAAATGATAAGCCGGAGTTGTAAGGCTATCAGTCCGCGTAATGTTTCGCGAAAGGAATGAATTATGATTCGTAAACTGCTTCTTGCAATCGGCATCACCTCGATGACCATGACCGCGTCCGCATGTAACACCGTGAAAGGTCTCGGCCGAGACATTGAGTCGGTCGGTGAGGCTGGGGATGACCTTACGAATCTGGAAGCGCCCGAGAAGGTAGAGAGAAAAGTCTAACTCTTCTTGCGGTAGATAAGCATCAAATTATTGGCTGGCATTGGACATTTCTTGATGCGGGTAAATCCGTGTTGCTCAGCCAAAGCATCGACCTTTGGTAAATTTCGCAGCCCCCATTCACCGTTTCGTGCAACGAGACTGCGATGAAAGGCGACGTTTGAATCTGCGGTCTCAACGTTTTCTTCAATGAAGGGTCCGTAGATAATCAACGGGCTGCTATCAGGCAGGATTGAAGCCGCTCCTCGGAACAGGCCGATTGTAGCGTCCCACGGGCTGATATGAACCATGTTGATGCACAAGACCGCATCGCATTGCGCCATCGGCCAATCAGGTGACGCGGCATCCAAAGCAATTGGTCGATGGATGTTACTGACCATCGCATCACTTACGTATTCAGTGATTGAAGAAAGCGCGCCTAGATCGTGGTCACTAGGCTGCCAATTTAAAGCGGGAAATAGACGGGCAAAGAATACCACGTGTTCACCGGTTCCGCTTGCCACTTCCAGAATTAGCCCCTTCTCGGGTAATTCTTGCTGCAAAACATTGGCGATCGGGCGGCTATTTCGGGCTGTGGCCGGGGCGTGGCGTTTCATTAATTCAGTTTCCCTTCATTGGTCAGGCAATATTGACCGCTCGTCTAACTGTCATTTACTTGACGCCCAGTGCAAATAAGTGACGGGATAAATCTCGCTATACGTGCGTTATGAATTCAAACCAATTTGAGAACCGCAGGCTTTAATTATGAAAAACTTTCTACTTCTTAGCACAGGTATAGCCGCCTCTATCGGTTTTTCGCCGATCGCCGTAGCTCAGGAAGCGAAGCCGAGCGAGCAGCGCGAGATCGTCGTTACAGGCCAATCCCTATCAGACACCGAAAAAGCCCTGTTTGACTGTCTTGCACGCGGCTGCCCGCCGGAAGAAGACATAAGGCTTACGCTCGCGCACGCTGAAAACCAGTTTGTTGCTGGGGATTACCGGGACAGCCGGTCGACTTTGCGTCAATCGCTGGGGCGCAACAAGAAATATGGTGACGAATTGCCTGTGCCAGTCTCGCGCCTATATCGCGCCAATAGCCGTATTTCAGCGCATCAGGGCGAAGCAAAAGACTTCCAGCTGTCTGTTTTGGATATGCGCGACACGCTCGCAGGAGGTCTGGGTAAAGAAGACCCTCGCACTCTGGCGGCAGAAGTTGAAGTCGGGGACAGCAGAGCCAAACTGGGATACCCCGACGAAGCCGAGCGGATTTACAAGCGTACAGAGGAACGTGCACTCGAATTGGGCAATGCGCGCGTCGCGACTTACGCCAAGCTTCGCCAAATTCTGCTCAATCAAGCGCGTTTGGAAAGCCCGTCGAGCCCAAGTAGCTACAAGATAGAATTGGAAAAAAATGTTATCGAAGGGCTTACACAGATAAGCCAATCGCCGCTTGAAGGGGCTGATGAGTTCACTCTCGTCGCCGACGTCCTGCTCGCGCGCTTCGCGCGCAAAAATGGTGACGAAACCCAAACCGAGGCTCTACTCAAACGTTTTGCGGAATCCAGTGGGGCGACCCGCCCGATTTTGATCAAAAGCGAACCCATGCCGATTTTGTCAAACAACGAAACCGAGATCAAAGAACGGGGTGTTCTTAACACCAGCGACTACCAGATCACACGGAACTCCGTTGGCAAATGGGCCGACATCGGGTTTTGGGTCAACGTCGATGGGCAGGTCGAGGACATTGAAATACTGAGAGCCGAAGGCGCAGCGAATTGGCTAAAACCAGTGGCAGAAAATATTTCAAAACGTATTTACGCGCCGCTGAAAAGAGGGGGCATCGATCCCGTTCCAGGCTTTTATATGATCGAACGCTATTCGCTTACAGCCAATAAGACGACTCAGACTACTGGGACTCGATTAAGCCAGCGCGAGCCGATTTTGCGGATAGAACGCCTCGATATTACTCCGGATGACTACCAACGGCCAGAAGGCATTTAAAAGTGCCAATTGTTGGGCAAAACTCAAGAGGCAGCGTGCCACCTGGCTAAGCATCCAAAAGCTCGACATTACCCGAAATAATGTAGAGCAGGCTGGCCGCTAGGCTTGCTTACGTCCAAATTTTCGGGCGCTTCGTTCGCGAAGTATAAGCCAGACCAGCAAGCCAACTGGCCCAGCCATGAATGTTGCAAGCAAAATCGGGGCCTGAATTATTCGGCTGAAGCCCTTTGCATCGGCGTCTTTGGCAATCCACAATCCGACGAAAAGATCGAATGCGAGGTAATGCGTCCAGCCCACGGCAACGCCGCCATCGGACGCAAACAAAGCGCGCACGCCCTCTATTGTGCTAAAGCTGGTGCTTGCGCCTTCTGGCCCTATGGGATCGGCGATACCGGTTAGAATCGAGATTAATCCGGCAGCATAGACCAGACACAAAAGACCGACCCCGAGATAGAGCACCACCGACATAGCCAGCGGCTTTCTAGGCAAAAGGATCAAGATGAACCAAGCTGCCAGAGCGAGTAAATTGACCGTACTAAAAACAGCTTCCCACATATTGCTTGCTCCTAATGCTGCGTGTTAATCGGCTTTGCCCAATTGGGGCAGGCTATGGGCCGCACGCATTATTGCATCATGCTCATGGATGAATTTGCCAGACGCTTTTCGCATGGACAAGGCTAAGCCCGCTCGTGCAACATTCTCCGCAGCTATGGAACGATATTTGCGGTACTTGCCGTGCATCAGAAGATCGGCAATTGGACTGATCATCATCCCGGCACGCTCGGCAACACGCGGGTCATCCTCCCTCGCTCCGCGCAGCAGGCCGGGCCGGAAGATATCGACACGGCTAAAGCCCAACTTCATCAGGTCGCGCTCGACTTCGCCCTTTACCTTGAGGTAAAAATTCTTCGAATAAGCGTCTGCTCCGATTGAACTGACTGAAATCAGCCGCGTCACGCCACAATCAATTGCTGCCTGCGCCGCCTGCAATACGAGGTGTTGGTCAACTGCGCGAAACGCATCTTCGCTGCCAGCCTTCTTCATTGTGGTGCCCAACGTGTTAATCAGAACCTGCGGCTTGACCCGGCGAATGACATCGCCCCAGCGGTCTGGGTCAGCGACAACCATTTCCATCGCCGCACCTGCAGGCAGCTTTAGTTCACGCCTGGCAATCGCCAGCAGGCGGACATCCTCGCGCCCAACGGCTTGCCCGATAATTGATCGTCCAACCAGCCCGGTTGCTCCGATAATTGCGATGCGGACCGGTTTAGACATTACTCAAACCCTCGGGTGCCGAGCCATAGATGATTTTGCATTGGTCAATCGCAAAACGATCTGTCATGCCAGCGATATAATCAGCGATATGACGGCTGCGCTCCGGTTCATTTTCAGGCAGCGTATCGCGCCAGCCCTCCTCCAGATAGCGGTCGTCCTGCTCATAGGCGGCGTAAAGACGCGCCACCACATCGCGGGCCTTTTCTGCGGTGGCGAGCTGTTCAGGGTGGTAATAGAGCTTCTCATACATGAAATTCTTCAATCGCCGTTCTGATACGGCCATAGCAGGCGAAAAGCTGGCTAGCATCCGGCCAGCCGTGCGCACATCGGTAACCGTTTCAACTCCGATGAGATTAGCAGTGGTATGTTCGAGCACGTCATTGACCATCAGTCCGATTTGCCCCCGCACCAACTCCCGCAGTTGACGCTCTTTGGGGGCAGATGGGAAGCGTTTCTCGACCACGCGCCATTGGTCAGCGACGAAATCGAGCGTCATCAGCTCTTCTGGGTCAAGAAAACCAGCTCGCAATCCATCATCGATATCGTGATTATCGTAAGCAATATCGTCGGCAATCGCCGCCACTTGCGCTTCCAACGACGCATAATTTCTCAATTCGAAAGAGAATTCCGCATTAAGCCCGGCCAGCGCCCAACCGGGGGCTTCGACCGGACCATTGTGCTTAGCCAGACCCTCCAGCAATTCCCAACTTAGATTGAGCCCGTCATGATTGGGATACGGGCTTTCAATCCGCATCAGAGTGCGCAGTGATTGCGCATTGTGATCGAAACCTCCGTGCCGCTCCATAGCCTGCGAAAGCGCTTTCTCCCCAGCATGGCCGAAAGGTGGGTGGCCGATATCGTGGGCGAGGCACAATGCTTCGGTTAAATCTTCATCAAGGCCTAGAGCACGGGCGATCACGCGACCGATCTGTGCCACTTCCAGGCTGTGGGTCAGCCGCGTTCGGTAGTGATCGCCGTCGGGCGCGATGAACACTTGCGTCTTGCTTCGCAGCCGGCGGAACGCGATGGAATGGATAATACGGTCCCGGTCACGCTGGAACTCGCTCCTCGGACCGCGAGTGCCTCCGCCACTTTCGGGGAATTCTCGGCCGCGTGAGGCGGCGGGGTCAGCAGCAAAAGGGGCGCAGGTCATCTAGCGCGCGGCTTAGGCTGTATGGGATAGCCCGACAACGGGAACAATCGGGCAACATTTGTAAGGATGCCCGCTCGCTTAAGTCTCCTCGAACATCCACTCCACTGCAGCGGCGCAATGAATACGTGTGGAA
Organism: Pontixanthobacter gangjinensis; assembly: GCF_009827545.1. Lineage (NCBI taxonomy): Bacteria > Pseudomonadati > Pseudomonadota > Alphaproteobacteria > Sphingomonadales > Erythrobacteraceae > Pontixanthobacter > Pontixanthobacter gangjinensis. The sequence goes on from NZ_WTYS01000001.1 coordinate 2,424,081, forward strand.
TCGAATATTGGCAGGACATTTGCCTTCACATCGACTACCAGTTCCAGCTCAGTACAGGCGAGAATAATTCCGGTCGCACCGGCTTGTTCTTTTTGCGTAATGATCGTCTTCAATTCACGCTCAGCATCGCGGCTGGCCTTTCCAGCCATCAATTCCTCGCAAATAATCCGATCTATTGACGCGACATTGTTCATGTCCGGCGCCATCAAATGAACGCCTTGCGCGACGATACGCTGGCGGAAAAAGCTCTCGGTCATTACATTTCTGCGGCCGATAAGGGCAAGGCTGGCATTACCCGATTTGGCTACTTCGCGGCCAATACAGTCGGCAGCATGGATGATCGGAACCTCAACAGCATCAGCAATGACATCAAAATGGCGGTGCATCGAATTTGCGCAGATTATCAATCCCTCCGCTCCCGCAGTTTCAAGTCGCTTGGCAGACTGTGCCAATTGGCTCGTGGCAATGTCCCAATCCGCTTCGGTGCCCAGCCCATGCAGTTCGGAGAAATTGATGCTGTCGACCAAAGTTTCTGCGGTGGTCCTTGGCGTAGTACGCCGCCGAACCAGCCGGTTAATTTCTTCCAGATAGGCTCGGGTCGAGGTCCAGCTCATCCCGCCAATCAGTCCCAATTTGCGCACTTTTGGTAGCCCCCAAGAGAATTTTACACCTAATGATCAATAAGTTAGCAACCTAAGCCGCCTTCTGTGCTGCGTCTATATAAGCCGCAGACTCTTTACCCTGTATTTGCCGAATTTCTTACTACTGCCTTCTCCATGAAGCTTTTCACGGCTTGCGCGCTTGCATCGGGCGCTTCTTCCATTGGAAGATGGCCAAACCCTTCAAACACAACCAACTCGCTCTTCGGTAGGTTCTTGTCGAGCCAATCACCAGCAGCAAGCGGGATCAAAGCATCTTGATCACCCCATATTATCAGCGCGGGCATAGTCAGACCCGCCATCTGCTCAGCCGTGAACGGTTCGTAAATGCGAGTGAACCGGGCCAGCGTCGCGGCGCGATTGCCCGGATAGCGTAGCATCTCCCAATAGCGGTCAATCGCTTCGGGCGTTACAATCGCTTCATTGCTAACGCTTTGCCGCAGGCTTTGTTCGATCAGACTGCGCGGAGTAATATGCTTCATCAACTGGTTAAGTCCAGGCGTTCTGGCGATGGTGAAGCCGATATTCCCGTCTTTATCCTTATCCGCCGATTGCATTCTTGGCGGTCCTGATGCGTCGACCAAAATCATGCCTTCCACCCGTCCCGGATGGGCAAGCGCGTAGGCCAAAGTATGCCCGCCGCCCATCGAATTACCGCCAAGATAAAAATTCTCGATCCCAAGTTTATCGGCAACATTTCCGATGGCTTTGACATAGGTTTCAATCGAATAATCTTCGTCAGGCGAAGCTCCTGTCAAACCATGCCCCGGTTGGTCAAAACGGACTATTCGGTAATCATCCTTCAGCCGCTCCACCCATGGGTCCCAAGTCAGCAAGTCAGAATTGGAACCATGCAACAGGATTATCGCAGGGGCTTCGCGCGGCCCTTCATCGCGCAGGTGGACTGTGAGCCCATCTGCAAGTTCAACGAATTGCGATGGAGAATTACCGTATTTGGCGCGCATTTCAGCGGGATCGCTATCAGGAGTGCGGAAAATGAAAAATGCGAGCACCAACAAGCCGGCCACCACAGCAATTATTTTGGCGAGAGTTTTCATATCATTTCATCTCCGCGATCCAGCGTTCGATCACATTGACGCCATCCTTATCGACCGTTGACTTACCCAATTCGGGCATGGCCACACCGATTTCGTCGCTGCGCATCCTGTGGGCGAGGATTGATTGGTCGGGCTTTCCTGGCACGATGTCGAACAGCAATTCGCCAGAACCGCGTCCAGCGGCCACAGGGCGTTTGCCGACGCCAATCGCTTGCAAATCATCCTGCTCCCATCGAAGATCCAAACCCGAATTGGAGGCAGTTGCGCCTGGCCGGTGACAATGCGCACAATTCACATCGAGATAGGCGCGCGCAGCATCGGAGGTTCGGGCCGTCCAGCGTAGCTCCCATTTCGGAAGGACATCAGACCCGGCAGGTACGGTATCCAATTTGCCTGAGGTGGTCATTCCCTCCAGCCAATCATGCGACAGATTGCGCGCCTTCGGACCGATCGGGATCACTTCGCCATCTAGGCCATGGCATTCCTTGCACTGGTTCTTGTTGGGGACGCGGTAGCTGATGTCTTCACCGCTCGGGGTCGTGAGGTCAACTCGAGCCCCTGCAACGACCAGTCGCGCATCACTTTGCGCATCATCCCATTTATAAGGTAGCGCCAGCCAGCCATCGGCGCGGTGGAGCAAAACTCTTGTTTCAATCAGGCGCCGGTCATCGCCACCACCAAACGCGAAAGTCTTGATAATCGCGGCACCAATTGGAAGGTCCAACAGCCCTTCTCCATCGCTCTTCGCAGTCATCCCTGCTGGCAAATAGATAAACCGCAGTTTCTCCGCTCCATCAGAAAATAGAGGAGTGTTCAATCGATAAGGAATGACCCCGTCATTCGGGGTTTGGCTCGCAAGATTAGAAAAAAAGCCGAAATCAGACAGAGCGCGCGGAAAAGGCGATTCAGCTACGGCCAGATCATTAACCGGAGGCGGCAAAGTTCGCGCCTGAGAAAGCACCCCAACGCCCAATGCACTGATTGACAACGCAAGAAGGAAGAAGCGCGAACTCATCCGCCAATACGCGCCAACAATTCAGCCGGCGCGCCAACGCTTTCCTCGTCAAAAACATAATTAGGCGTCGGCACATCCAGCGGCGCAGGGCTTGCTTCTGCCAAATCCTGTCCCGCAACCGTCAGGCCCAGAGTCCAGCCGCCGACGCCTTCGGCCACTGTTAATCCATCGTCACCTTCGGCAACGCCGTCCCACATTACAGGCGGCAGCGCGCCACCAAATGCAGCCATCAACATTTCGCCGCCATCAAGCTGCGGATCATCCCCGCCCCGCCCGAACAGATTCTGGCCGACAACAACATTGCGCGCGTGCGGATTGTAGCTTGGGTCATTGAATTCTTGCGTATAGGCGACAACCATCACGTGCGCGGTCGGGTTGTTGTTGAGGATATTGCCTTCGATCAGAACCCCGTCATTGGCCATTACCAAGATCCCGGTGCCGCGCCGCACACCTGCAACGATATTACCAGGAGGCGCAAAATTCTGCGTGTCATTATCGATCACCAAATTGTTGCGCAGGATCACATTGCCGCCGCCCATAATTGGCAAATTGGGCAAATCGAAAACCAGCAATCCACCAGTGTTGCGCGTTGCGATATTGTTTTCGACCAAGGCGTTGCGGCTGTTCTCAATCTCGATGCCTGCCACGTTAGCTTCGACTATCGAGCCACGCACGGTTATGTCACGGCTCTGCCCCACATAAATGCCTGCGTCCGACGCACCGGATACTTTTGACCCGTCGACCAGCACGCCGGTGCTTTCAACCGGATATATGCCGTATGCGCCATTCGAAGCATCAGGACCATTGGTCCAGGTTACACGGATCCGGTGGTAAACAATCGCATCGGCACCTTTCGATTTAACCCCATCGCCCTTCGGGTTTTCCAGTGCGAAATCACGCAGAGTGACGAAGTCCGAAGTAACAAGCAGCCCCTCGCCTGCGCCCTGCTGACCGGTAAAATCGAGCACCGACTGATCCATGCCCGCGCCGCGCAGTGTAACGCTATCAACATCGAGCGAGAGGCCATCGGTCAGCGCAAAACGCCCTGCGCCCAGCACAATTTCATCACCAGCTTCGGCGAGAATTAGCGCCTCCTGCAACCGTTCCTGTGCGCCCTCACCTGCTTCAACAACAATTGTCTCTGCCGATGCGGGTTGCGCCGCGAGTATCAGCGCGGACGCTGCAAGACATACCCCATTCAGCTTTTTCATTCTAAGTCTCCCTCTTAGATACACTCTGCGCGAAATTTTGTCCGAAACCAAGCGGCAGTTTCAATCGTATGAATGCTACAACCTATATCGAGGATTACGCCGATGATCGCTGCCAGATACTTGTTGCCTGCATCTGCAGCGCTTGTCTTTGCGACCCCGGCATTTGCTGCGCCCGAGGCGATCACCGGCAATTGGAAGACCGATGACGGCAAAGCGGTCATCCAGTTTTATAAATGCGGCGGTGATATGTGCGGTAAAATTTCGCGTTTTCTGGTCCCCGAACCAGCCGGCGGCGCGCGCGATGACAACAATCCTGACAAAGCAAAGCGGAGCAGAGCGCTCAAAGGCCTGCCGATATTCTGGAGCCTTTCAGAAAATGGGTCGAAGTATAAGGGCAAAGGATATAGCCCAGAAGAAGGTCGCTATTTCAATGCGCAGGTCTGGCGCGCCGGTAACACACTGAAAGTGCAGGGCTGCGTTGCTGTATTCTGTAAGACAGTGACCTTCACCAAGGTCTGACTGGCCCAAGTCGAACTGTCAGCCGATACCGATGGCACAGAGGCCCGCACTGCTGGCGACTACGGCCACAGCTTCTGTATCGCCGATCCGGCGAACCCGTTTGATGAAGTCGCCGACGCCTGTAGGATTTTCTGTTTCGCCTTCTTGGGCCCGCATATTCTGCAAACCGATCAATTGCGCGATGGTCAGCCGGTCAACCATCCGACCAGCCATGCATTCAGCGCGCTTTTCGCCAATTCCGTTTTCTACCAACGCAGATTTAACGCGCCGTTCAATCAGAGGATTGGCCAATCCAGCATAAATTGCAGCACCGCCAATCGCAGCAAGCAAAAGAATGAAGATGAGAAGTTTGCGCATTGATTAATCCAGGCTCTTCACAATTTCTTCGACCATCTTCTTCGCATCGGCGAGCAGCATCATGGTCTGGTCCATATAGAACACATCATTGTCGACCCCGGCATAGCCGACCCCACCCATGCTGCGTTTGATGAAGAAAACCTGCTTGGCCTTGTCGACATCGAACACTGGCATCCCGTAAATGGGGGACGTTTTGTCAGTTTTCGCTGCGGGATTGACCACGTCATTCGCACCAATAATGAAAGCCACATCCGCCTGCGCAAAATCACTGTTGATGTCTTCTAGCTCGAATACTTTATCATAATCGACGCTAGCCTCTGCGAGCAGCACGTTCATATGACCCGGCATCCGGCCTGCAACAGGATGGATGGCGAATTTCACATTGACGCCTTTTTCCTCAAGAAGATCACACATCTCGCGCAGAGCATGCTGCGCCTGCGCCACGGCCATGCCGTAACCCGGAATAATGATGACGTTTTCCGCCTGCTCAAGCATGAACGCCGCATCGGCGGCGCTGCCTTGCTTGTAAGGGCGCTGTTCACGCGGTTCACCTCCGTCGGAGACCGCTTCCACACCAAAACCTCCGGCAATCACCGAAATGAAACTGCGGTTCATCGCCTTACACATGATGTAGGACAGGATTGCACCGGATGCGCCGACCAGCGCGCCGGTGATAATCATCGCCGTATTGCCTAGGGTGAAGCCCATCGCCGCCGCCGCCCAGCCAGAATAGCTGTTGAGCATCGAAACCACGACCGGCATATCCGCACCGCCGATCGGAATGATCAACAAGAAACCGATGATGAAAGCCGCGCCCAGAATGGCCCAGAACATCCACCCCTCACCTCCACCGCCCAATGGGCTGATCGCGTAAAGCGCAGTCAGCGCAATGATGCCTGCCAGTGTGCCAAGATTAATAATATGGCGGCCCGGCAGCATGATCGGGGTGCCCGACATATTGCCGTTCAATTTGGCAAAAGCGATTACCGAACCGGAGAACGTAATGGCACCGATCGCCGCGCCCAGCGCGAGCTCAATTCGGCTGACAGTCAAGATTTGACCCGCCGCATCGGCAATCCCGAAAGCTGCCGGATTAAGAAATGCTGCCAAGGCAACAAGCACCGCAGCGAGACCAACGAGCGAGTGAAAAGCGGCGACCAATTGCGGCATATCGGTCATCGCGATCTTGCGTGCGATGGTGAAACCGATGATCCCGCCAAGGCCGATTGCAATCAATATTTCGGGCAGACTGGCCACATCATGGGTCAGCAGGGTTGTGACCACTGCAATCAACATGCCCAGCATACCATACCGGTTACCCGCACGACTGGTTTGCGGCGAGCTTAATCCCCGTAAGGCAAGAATGAACAGCACACCGGACGCGAGATAGGCAAGCGCCACCCATGCCGGGGTCGCCGCAGCTTCAGTGCCAGCGGATAGAAGGGAGATCATCATGCCTTCTTCCCTTCGGCTGCTGGCTTATCCTTCTTCTTGTACATCGCCAGCATTCGTTCGGTAACTGCGAAGCCACCGAAGATATTGATGCTAGCGAGCACCACTCCGGCGAGGCCCAGCCACTTGGCAGCCGGACTTCCTGCCTCGGCGCTAGCAATCAGCGCACCAACAATGATGACCGAAGAAATCGCATTGGTCACCGCCATCAACGGCGTGTGCAGCGCTGGCGTGACCGACCAAACGACGTAATAACCAACAAAGCAGGCCATTACGAAAATCGAAAGAATCGAGATGAAGTCCATTATCCGTTCTCCATCAGTCGTTCGTTCACAATCTTACCGCCTTGCGTGAGCCGCACGGCGTCGCCGATCTCATCGTCGAGAACCGGCCTTCCGGCTTCCGCATCCCAGAACGCGCTGAGAAAGTTGTAGAGATTTCGGGCATAAAGCGCCGAGGTATCCGCCGCCAAATGCGCTGGCGTGTTGGAAAAGCCCATAATTTTAACGCCGTGTTTGACCACGACCTTGTCCGGCTCGCTGCCTTCGACATTGCCGCCTTGCGCGACGGCGAGGTCGAAAATCACACTACCCGGCTTCATCGTGGCAATTTGAGCGTCTGAGATCAGGCGCGGCGCGGCCCGGCCCGGGATCAACGCCGTAGTAACGACGATATCCTGCTTGGCGATATGGCTTGATACCAACTCGGCCTGTGCCGTCTGATATTCCTGGCTCATTTCGGTGGCGTAACCGCCACTGCCTTCGCCTTCGATACCCTCGACTGATTCAACGAAGATTGGTTTTGCACCAAGCGATTGGATTTGTTCTTTGGTGGCACTACGCACATCAGTGGCGGAAACTTGGGCGCCCAGCCGCCGTGCGGTCGCGATCGCTTGCAAGCCAGCGACACCAACACCCATCACAAAAGCGCGAGCGGCTTGGATCGTCCCTGCCGCAGTCATCATCATCGGGAAAGCGCGCCCATATTCGTCAGCTGCCGCAAGAACCGCCTTGTATCCCGCGAGATTTGACTGGCTGGAGAGCACATCCATGCTTTGAGCGCGGGTAATGCGGGGCATGAATTCCATGGCCAGCGCCTCAAGGCCCGCTTCGGCATAGGCCTCAACACGGCCCCTCTGCCCGAAGGGATCAAATGTTGCGACTACCCATGCCCCGCTCGCAGCGTTTTTCAGCGAGGCTGCGTCAGGAGCATGTACCCCCAACACAATATCCGCCTTTGCCGCAGCATTGGCAGCGGACGTAATTTGCGCACCTGCTTGCTCATAGTCGGCATCGGAAATCGACGCATGTTCGCCTGCGCCGTTCTCAACCGAGACTTCCGCCCCCAACGCGATGAATTTCTTCACTGTTTCAGGAGTGACCGATACGCGCTTTTCCCCTGCGGCGCGTTCTTTCAGGGCTGCTATGAGCAAGTCGGAAATTTCTTAATCAGCAATCAGGATGACGACGATCAAGGTAATTACCGCGAGTAGCGGAACCGACCACTTCAAACTCGCGATGAACGAATTGTAGGTCTTCTCTGCCGCTTTCATGTCATTTGCCGAAGCCATTCGATTATTCCCCATTAAAAGTTGTTACGTATCTAAACTCATCCGGTGCGGTCTATCGCGCTGCATCGTCCGCTTCAAGCCTTTGAAAGATGTTCTTAGCCTTAATCGGACCTTTACCCGTTCCGCCTAAACATCAAGCCTGTATCGCAATGGGACGGTTTTGAAGAACATGGCAGAGAGCGAGTCGCGCCTATTAATGCTGATTGACGATGAGCCGGCGCAAAGTCGTCTCATTACAGCGCTCGCCGCCCGCGAGGGATGGCGCACACTTGTTGTTCGTGATTCGGAAACAGCAATTGCTATGCTCGGCACGCGTCAAGGCATGCAATGTTCTGCAATTATCCTAGATCAATGGGTGCCCGGCGATGAGGCCAGCACGTTAATTGAGGAGCTGAAAGCACGGCGTCCCGCGATGCCAATTCTCATGTTGACCACCAGTTCAAGCCCGCTGCTTGCTATCGATGCGATGCGTGCAGGAGCAACGGATTATCTGATCAAGCCCGTTTCACCAGACCGTTTGATGCAAGCGCTACGCAGCGCGACCAAAAACGAAGCGCCCAAAGATGAACTGCAGCCGCTGACCGAAAAAATGAGCAGCGCGCTCGATTTCGATTCGATGATCGGCAATTCACCAGAATTTCGCTCCGCCTTAGCAAAAGCAGCCAAAGCGGCTCGTGGGCACGGGCCGATCCTTATCGAAGGCGAAAGCGGCACTGGCAAAGAGATGCTCCTTCGCGCAATGCATTTGGCAAGCCCACGGGCAAAAGCGGCCTTCCGGCTGATAAATATCCGTTCGGTTCCGGCCAATTCGATCGAATCGGTGTTGTTCGGCCATGAACAAAACGCCTTTCCCGGCGCATTTGACCGCCAAGTTGGCGCGATCCAATATTGCGACGGCGGCACTTTAATCCTCGATGAGGTCGACCGCCTTGATGATGATTTGCAGGCCAAACTAGCCGAAACAATGAAAACAGGCATCGTCCGCCCGATCGGTGCAAAGCATGGATTTAGGGTGGATGTGCGCCTTATGTGCGCCAGCAATCTACCGCTCGATGATTTGGGCGATGCGCAGAACAGCGTTGGACACTTTCACCCAGAATTGCTCAGCGCAATTTCACAAACCAAAATCAAATTGCCGCCCTTGCGGGAGCGACCCGGCGATATTCCCGCCCTGACGAGGTACTTTCTCTCGCGGATCGGCGACCAGCCCGGTCTGCGCAGTATTTCGATCAGCGAAAGCGCGCTCAATTTGCTGTCTGCATTCGATTGGCCGGGCAATGTCCGCCAATTACAAGCTGTGTTATTCCGCGCCGCAGTTTTCTGTGACCGTGAAACCCTTACCGCTGAAAGCTTCCCGCAATTGGCCGAAGTCGTCGGCGAAATTGAAGATGACGGGTCGCCAGCATTGCAGGAAGGGGTCGGCGTGATGTTGTATACGTCCGATGGCAATTTGCGCCCACTAGAAGACATCGAGGCAGATGTTATTCGGCTCGCGATTGGACATTATCGCGGCCGAATGACCGAAGTCGCCCGCCGCCTCGGAATCGGTCGCTCCACCCTTTATCGCAAGCTGGGTGATCTGGGTATCGGCGACGCTGCCTGAGTATTTGCGGGCGCGCGCTCGACTCAGGTCACTCGTTTGGTCTAACCCCTTTCGAAATCAATATCGGGGGGTATGAAGAATGGCTAAGTTTTGTGCGGAATGTGGCGCGCAGTTAGATCCGAATGCAAAATTTTGCGGTGGATGCGGGGCCGCCAGGGCTAACACCGGACTAGCAAACAACACGGCCTCTTCAGCAACTCCTGTATCGCCGCCTCCACCCTTTCCCGCAGCGCCTCCAGCGCAGCCAGCTGCTGCTCCTGCTTATGAAAACTTGCCGGCAGACAATACCGGAAAAATTGTGGGCATCTCGGTTGGCATCGGCGGCGTTTTAACCGCGGCGGCTCTTGCTGCCTATATGTTCCTGCAACCGGTCAAGGATGAGGAAGGAACAAGCGCTGTTGAAGCTCCCGCCCAAGTGAAAGCCGAAGATCCTAACGCGCCTCGTCCGCAAAGCTGGTTTGACGATTATTCTGACACATTCCAGTCGGCCGAACTTACCCGGTTGCTTGCAGGCACAGCCCAAAAACGCAATTTCCCCACAGCACGCGGTTCCAGAGTGCTCGAGACAATGAAGCCTGGCATCGCTGTCACAGGGCGTTGGGTCGAAGGCGCTGATCCCAAAACGCGTTGGCTCAAGACCAAAGATGGGGGATATATCTGGGAAGGCAATTTAGCCAAAATGGAAACAATCACATCGGCGGGCATGCTAGGCCTGATTGCGAACACACCATTCAGCGAATTGCGCGGAAAAATCGATCCAGTGGGTCAATATCGTGCGGGAGGGCCTGGCTGGGATACTGACGCTTGTGAAACCTATGCAAGCACTGATGGAACCGCTGATGTTATGGTGGAACAGGGCAAGGCAACATCATTTACCACCACCAGCCCAAAACTTGCGACCGCGAAAAACATAAAGGTCGGGTCGTCTGAAGCTGAATTGCGCAAAGCTTATGGCTCGAAGCTAGAGTCGGAGCAGAACCCATATGACGGTACAGACTATTTCATCTGGGATAGCAAAGACCGCGGCATCAAATTTCATGTAACCTCTGCCGGTAATATCGATTTCATTTCGTCAGGCACTGATTCGATAAGATATGTGGAAGGCTGTTTGTAGCAACCGCGCCTAATTGGGCTTGAAAAGATCTATCGCATTTGTGCGTTTGCAACGCTAGGCGAAGCGGATGAACGATAGATTAGATTTCAAGGGTCGAACGGCGCTGATCACAGGCGCAGCATCAGGAATTGGCGCGGCATGCGCTCGATTTCTCGATAGAAGCGGCTCGGCAAGATTGATTCTCGTCGATGTGGATGAGGCAGGGTTAAGCGCGCTCGACCTGCAATGCGAAACAGTTCGCATTGCAGGTAGCGTCGATGACCCAGAATTATGGTCGCGCCTCGAAGCCGATTTGACGAGCCTCAACCATGCGATCGTGAACGCCGGAATCGGCGGATTTGGTGAAATTGCTAATTTGGACCTGGCCGAATGGCGCAGGGTCATGTCAGTCAATCTGGACGGCGCATTCCTGACGCTTTCATCAGCCCTGCGCGCTATGCAGAAAACTGGTGGCGGCAGCGCGGTCGTAACCGCTTCTGTAACAGGCGTGAAGCCCGTGCCTGGCATCGGCCCCTACGGAGTTGCCAAAGCGGGCGTCGCGCACATGGCACGCATTGCTGCAGCAGAAAACGCAAAGCATAATATCCGCGTCAATGCGATTGCGCCGGGCGGCGTCGACACAGCGATTTGGGAAGGTGGCGAGGACTTTTTGAAATCTGTCAAAGCGATTGGCCGCGAGGCGACGCTAAAGACGATGGCTGCCACCACCCCGAGGGGGCAATTTGCAACGCCGGACGAATTGGCAGGAGAAATCGGCTTCCTCCTGTCCGATATGGCCGCCAATATGACAGGCCATGTGATGATCAGCGATGGCGGGTTTTCATTCTGAGCAAAATGCAGCCCGGTTTGGATAAAAATTATTAGGGATTACACTGTAACAGTCTCCGAACATGCCTCGGCAAATGTGCCGTTCCACTGTGAGGACTATGATGCCACAAGACCACTTTGAGCTCGCCTGTGACCGCCTATCGGCTGATGTCGATGCCGTTCAATTTGAGCGTCTGCGCTGGAGCCGTGACGAGGGGCCGAAACTGGCCCGTCTGGTTGAATTGGCACAAGGAGCGGTTGATGACCGTTTCGATATGGAATTGGCTGAAGAGGGCGCAAGCAGTTCAAGCAAGCGGTTTGTTCTGAAAGTCCATAGCAAGCGCATCGCCGCAGTTGCTGTCGGATTGGACAAAGGACGCGCACTGATGACTGTCGAACCGATCGACCGCAGCGAATTTTCCGTCAAAGCAGGGCCGCCCATCAATGACGATTATGAAAATGTGAACGAGAATTGGATGGAAGACGCAATGTCGTTGCTGTTCGAACGGATCAATAGCCGGTCAGGATCTGACTAAAACCAATTATTCGGCTGGCATTTGCGAAAAATCGGTGAGCGCCGCATCGCGCAATCCGCGCCAGACATTCCGGGCTTGAACGATTGCCGCGACATCGTGGGCGCGGTGCAGTTGGACACCCGCATCCATACCAGCCACGGTCAAGGCGACCGAACCGCCCAATCGCCGATCACTTGGCGCCTCATTAGATAATGCGCCGATCATGCGCTTGCGGCTCGCGCCCAGAACAAGCGGTTGGCCGAGAGCATGAAACATCGGCAACGCATTTATCAGTGCAAGATTGTCCGCCAGCGATTTTCCAAAGCCAATGCCCGGATCAAGAATAATATTGCTACGGTCTAGCCCAGCCGCCATCGCGCGGTCTCGGGAAGATTTCAGCCAGTCAAACACATCAAATACGACGTCACGATATTCTGCATTTCCGTGCAGATCTTCGCCGTCACCCGGCGCGTGCATCAATATTACGGGGCACCCCCGCGCCGCAACCAATTCCAAGCTGCGCGGATCATGCCGCAAAGCAGAAACGTCATTGATAATATGCGCCCCTGCTTCGAGCGCCGCTTCCATGACTGCCGGACGGCGCGTGTCGACACTGATTGCGGCACCCATTCCCGCGCAATATTCAACCGCCGGCAGGACGCGCTTCAACTCGTCACCTTCCCATGTGGCGGGTGCCCCGGGGCGCGTGCTTTCCCCGCCAACGTCGACCAAGGCCGCACCGGCCTCCAACATTGCTGACGCATGGGCGCGACCCGCTTCTGGGTTGTCTAGAAACTCGCCACCATCAGAAAAACTGTCGGGCGTTACGTTCAGAATTCCCATGATTTGCGGTTGATCGAGGCGGATCGTCCGCTCACCCAATTGGAGCGGCTGATGATCAGCTTTCAATCCGGCCCATTGCGCTGCGGCGTCCTCACATATGTCCTCGGGCAGAGCGGACAGGATATCACCGATTGTATCTGGCGAAGCCAAACGCCGCTCAACAACACGCCCGTCCTGCCTAAGAATAATCGCGAACCTATGCGCATAGACCAGCCCGCCAGCCAATCGCAGCGCATTGCCATGCTCGCTTTGCGGGCTGTCACTTAGCCCCGTCGGCCGAATATAAACTTGGTTTATCAATCCTCGGTCGCCAACAGATATAGCTGCCTTACGGCGTCAACCGCCTCTATTTTTCCGTCGCGTTCAATATGCCAGAATGTCCAACCGTTGCAGCTGGGTGCGCCTTGCAATTCCTTGCCCAGACCGTGGATTGAACCAACCTGCTTCTCGTAAATGAGCGAGCCGTCAGCGCGAACCTTAGCGACCCATTTTCTCTTCTTGTCAAAAATTTCTGTGCCCGGCTTGATATAACCATTTTCAACCAAGACGCCGAATGCAACCTTAGGCGCATTGCGCTTGCTTTGCATTGTTTCGAGCGAACTTTCATCAAGTGGAAGCTCCTTCTCGATCCGTTTGAGCGCGGCATCGGTGTAGACACTTTCGCGCTCGCAGCCGATCCATTGGCGGCCCAATCGTTTGGCTACAGCGCCAGTCGTGCCAGTGCCAAAAAACGGGTCGAGCACCACATCGCCCTTTTCGGTTGTCGCCAGCATGACGCGATACAACAAAGCTTCGGGTTTCTGCGTAGGATGAACTTTCGTCCCGCCTTCTTTCAAACGTTCTTGGCCACCGCAAATCGGCAGCACCCAGTCACTGCGCATTTGCAATTCATCATTCAGCGTCTTCATCGCACGGTAGTTGAAGTGGTATTTGGCTTTCTCGCCCTGACTGCACCAGATCAGCGTCTCATGCGCGTTGGTGAAACGAGTACCCTTAAAGTTGGGCATCGGATTGCTTTTGCGCCAAACTACGTCATTCAAGATCCAGAAACCAAGATCCTGCAAGATCGCGCCAACACGAAAGATGTTGTGGTAACTGCCGATGACCCACAGGGCGCCGTCAGGCTTGAGAATTCGTCTCGCCTCTGTCAGCCAATCTCTTGTGAAATCGTCATAAATCTTGAAGCTGTCAAACTGATCCCAATGATCGGTAACCGCATCGACTTGACTGCCATCCGGTCGGTTGAGGTCCCCGCCAAGTTGCAAATTGTACGGAGGGTCCGCGAATACGAGATCAATGCTGTTGTCGGGCAGCGACCGCATCGCTTCCACACAATCGCCGGACAGGATTTGACCGAGCGGCAATTCCACTGGCTTGGCGATAGTTTTTACGCGGGCCTTGCTGGCCTCACGCATCCTAGTGGTCTGGATGACCCCCATCATTTCTTCCCCTATTGTGACTTATCCACAGGGTGAGTCCTCACGGACTTCGCGTCAAGGAAAGAGTTTTCGCACATCATGGTCAACGCGCGGCTAACCAAGAGAGAACGAAAAGAGTCCCCCACAAGATGTTGAGTCTTGATGGTTTCATAGACTCGATATGATGGGGTGTGGCCCGGAAGACTCTATAAGATAAGTTTATCAGATTGAGCAGCTCTTAGACAAAAAGCATGACGTTGAACGCTACAAAAGCAGCCAACAGCAGTCCGCCAAACCAGCGTTCGATTTTGCGCGCATAGCTGCACAATACCACCATCATGACGGCCGACAGCGCTACCAATGGCCATTCCAGATCATTCAATTCGGGCGGGATTGCCAGCGGTGCAATAGTCATGGTTACTCCGCCGATCAGCAGCAAATTGTAGATATTCGAGCCCACGACATTGCCAATCGCCATTGCCGATTTCCCCCGCAATGCAGCCGCAACCGAGGCGGCTAATTCGGGCAACGAAGTACCAACCGCGACAATCGTCAATCCGATCACAGTCTCGCTCAGGCCTGCAAACCGAGCTATGTCGATCGCGCCCGTAACGAGCATCTGGCCGCCGAATACCAGTATTGCGACCCCTGCGACAAATAACCCGATCGCTGGCCACAAAAGTGGCGGTGTCTCGGGTTCTTCCTCGTCATCGCCCTCACCTGCACGCGGATGCCGGTATCTCCAGATGATGTAGACTGTCAGCAATGCGAGCAAAGCTGCGCCGATCCATGGCGAAGCTAAGCCCTGAAATGCTATCAGCCAAATTAAACAGGTGGCGACCAAAGCAACCACCGCGTCGCGTTTACCAGTGCCCGTCAGGACGATCGGAGCGACCAACGCCGCCGCACCCAAAATCAACAGAGTGTTGGCAACGTTAGAACCGATGATATTGCCCCAAGCAATTCCGGGCGAGCCAGCAAGCGCAGCCTCGATACTGGTAACCATTTCGGGCATCGACGTCGCCGAACCCACGATCACAAGCCCTGTGAATAGCTGCGACAGTCCCATCCGCTGTGCGATGCCGACCGCGCCGCGTACGAGTAACTCGCCGCCTAGAGTAAGTCCCGCCAAGCCCAGCAGGACCAATAATATAGCTGTTGTCATTAAGGTGCCTTAGATGCTGACCGCAGGATTAGCACCCCGGCAATTGCCGAAATTAGCGACCCGCTAAGAACCCCAAGCTTCACAGCCGCAATTTGTTCCGGCGAAGCAAAGGCAAGGTTGCCGATAAACAGGCTCATCGTAAATCCGATACCGGCAATTAGCGACAGGCCCCACATTTGCATCCAACTGATACCCTTTGGCAGGCTGGCGATGCCGGTCTTGGTAGCAATCCACGCAAAGCCAACGATGCCTAATTGCTTACCAACCAGCAAACCTAATGCGATACCAAGCGGTAGCGGCGCGACAAGCGCAGACATTTCGATATCGAGCAGCCCTACGCCAGCATTGGCGAATGCGAAAATGGGCACCACCATGAATGCAATCCACGGGTGCAACGCATGCTCCATATGCTCAAGCATATTCTCGCCGCCGCGGGTCGTGATCGGAATGGTCATCGCCAGCGCAACACCGGCGAGTGTTGCATGAACACCCGATTTCAGCACGAGGTACCATAACACCACGCCGAGGATCACATACGGCAGCCGTGAACCAACACGCGCCCTACCAATCGCGAACAACAAGCCGAGAATGATTGCGGCACCGATCAACATATTGGTCTCGACACCAGGGGTATAAAACAGCGCGATAATCACAATCGCACCAATATCGTCAATGACTGCGACGGCTAGCAGAAGAGCCTTCAAAGCAACCGGCACCCGGCTACCAAGTAGCGCCAGAATCCCTAGGGCGAAGGCAATGTCAGTCGCCGCCGGAATCGCCCAACCTGCGAGGTTGTCAGGCTCGTTCCAGTTGATCGCAAAGAACACCAAAGCAGGCATCATCATACCGCCTAAGGCGGCAAACAGAGGCAACGACGATTGCTTCCAGCTGGATAATTGGCCGGTCAATACTTCGCGCTTAACCTCAAGCCCGACGAGGAAGAAAAACAGCGCCATCAGGCCGTCATTGATCCACAGCAAAGCAGGTTTCTCGATACCGCCCCCGCCCATAGTCACAGCTATTTCCGTTGACAAAAGATCGCTGTACCATCCCGCGAGCCCACTGTTCGCGACGATGAGGGCGGCCAACGCAGCCAACATCAACACGATACCGCCCGCGCTTTCCTGCTTCAAAAAGTCGCGCAGGAATTGGCCTGTGGTGGATGCTGCGTTGCGGATTGGCATTGTTATTTCCTAATTGAAGCGGCGCTGCAGAATACTCCCGCAACGCCGCTCATTCATTTTATAAATTTTTTGACGGCGCCGAAGTTCCATGAGGAGGGGGATAGATCCTCCGGCGCCGCCATTACCGCCTTACTGCGGGACAGATTGTCTGCCCGGCTGCAATTCGGTAATTCGATCCTTAATTTGCAGGCGAATACGCTTGAGGGCTTTTACCTCCTCCTGCTTACCCGCCGATTTGCTGGTATCGATCAACCGATCAATCCTGCGGTGGCGTAATTGCAATTTCTTGAGGTAGTTGTTCATCTCACTCTCCTGAAGTTGCCCTGTTGACGATGATATTGCACCTTTCGTTTGATAATTCCAATTGTATGTAATGAGTAACCGTGATAGATTTTAACTATCATGCCCAGCATCAGACAATTGCAATATCTCGTCGCAATCGAGGACACCGAACATTTCGGACGTGCCGCGGAAAGCGTTAATGTCTCTCAGCCCACTTTGAGCCAGCAAGTCAAAGAGATGGAGTTAAGGCTTGGGGCCAAGTTGGTCGAGCGTGGACGTCCTGTCCGCCTCACCCCGATCGGGCGTGAAATCGCGACCCGCGCGCGGCGCGTGATGCGCGATGTTGCAGAGATAAAGGCGGTTGCCGAGCGTGGCCGCGACGGTATGGCTGGAACTATTCGGCTGGGTGTTTCTCCGACCATCGGCCCTTATCTAATGCCGCGCGCGGTGGTGCGGCTACACCGAGATTTTCCTGCCTTAAAGCTGTATATTCGCGAAGGGATACCAACCGACCAATATGCCGACCTGCATAACGGCAGACTAGATATGATGCTGGCCCCACTGCCCCATAGCGGCCGCGATTTGCGCGTCGAACCGTTGTTTACGGAACCGATGCATTTGGTTGGTGCGCCTGATCATCCGCTATTTAAACGAACCAAGATCAAGATGCAGGATTTTCATGGAGAGCCGGTTCTCAGCCTGGATTTGCGGCATCCGTCGCATCGGCAAACAGAACATATTTGCGAAAAAATGGGCGCCGAATTGCTGCGTGATTATGAAGGCACGAGCTTGGATAGTCTTCGGCAAATGGCAGGTTCCGGCCTCGGACTTGCTATCTTACCAGAACTGTATCTCCGTAATGAAACCGGCGGTGAAGATATGGTTAAACGGTTTGAAATCGAAGACTGGACTGAAAGCCGAACCATCGGTGCCGTCTGGCGCGAAGGCGCTGCATTTTCTGACAGCTTTGCCGCAATCGCTGATCTGGTGGCCGCCGAGGCTAAGGAAATATTGGCCTGAATTCAGCTTAACCTGCTCAGATCAAACCCAATTGTGCAACTGGGGCGAAGCTTTTGCGATGAAGCGGCGTCGGGCCGCATTCGCGTAACGCTATCATATGATCTCTCGTGCCGTACCCTTTGTTACGTTCCCAACCGTATTGCGGATATTGCAGGGCAGCCTCGATCATCATCCGGTCGCGCCACTCCTTGGCAACGATTGAGGCAGCCGAGATTGCCGGTTCCAAAGCGTCCCCTCCGACAATCGGCCGGCCATCGCCCCAAAGGTCTGCTCGCCAGTCTGGGCAACGCCCTTTTGGTGAAATATTTCCGTCAATCAGAACGACGTCGGGACGGCCTTCAAGAAGCCCGGTCAAACGCTCAACCGCTTGCGTCATTGCCAACAATGTCGCGCCTAGAATATTCAGCCTATCGATCTGCTCTGCATCAACTACGCCAACTGCCCATGCGCATTGCTCGCGGATTACAATGTCGAGCTTGGCACGGCGCTTTGCTGAAAGTTTCTTGGAATCGTCGAGACCCTCGATCGCTGGCTTGCAAAGCACCACCGCACCAGCCACAACCGGGCCAGCCAGCGGACCACGGCCGGCTTCATCAACGCCGACTGAAAAAAGTTCGGCACCAAATCCGGCTTTGGGAGTTGCAGCAAACATGATTATCTCAAAAAATAGGTTCGTCTTGGCGGCGCTATCACCCGCCATCTTGGCACTCGCAAGCTGCGGAGCAACTGCATCGGTGGACAATGGCGCAACTGTCTCCTCAATTCACACGACAGCGGATGCAAAGATCATCGGTCCGTTCAAAGTAACCGAACATGGTACTTTCAATGAAGGTTGGGCCGGAGCATTTGAACCAACGACCGGCAGGATTTTCGTCACGGAAAAATCCGGCCAGCTGAAATTCGTCAATCCCGAGACAGGCCAGACCGGGTCAGTGTCAGGCACGCCAGAGGTTGATTATGGCGGCCAGGGCGGTTTTGGCGATATTGCCTTCGCGCCTGATTATGCCGACAGCAAAATGATCTATCTGAGCTGGGTCGAAGCCGGTGATGGTGAAACGCGCGGCGCTGTCGTTGGACGCGGAACTCTCGCCTGTGAAAGTGATGCTGCTTGCTCAATTTCCGATTTGGACATCATCTGGCGTCAGACACCCAAGGTAACCGGCCGGGGCCACTATTCGCATCGGATCGTATTTTCACCTGACGGCCAGCATCTGTTTGTCGCCTCCGGCGACCGCCAAAAGATGCAGCCCGCACAGGACACATCAAACACTTTGGGCACGATAGTTCGGCTTAACCTTGATGGGACGCCAGCTGCCGGAAATCCGATGGCAGACAAGCCCGCGCCCACCAATGAAATCTGGTCTTACGGCCACCGCAACATTCTGGGCTTGGGCTTCGATGCGCAGGGCCGCCTGTGGGATGTTGAACATGGTCCCGCCGGAGGTGACGAATTCAATCTGGTCGCCGCCGGATCGAATTACGGTTGGCCGTTGGTTTCCGATGGTAATCACTATGATGGCAAGAAAATCCCGAACAACTCGACCCGTCCTGATCTCGCCCAATCAGCGATCACTTGGACACCAGTAATCGCCCCAGGCGGGATGATTTTCTATGGCGGCGATATGTTCTCTGATTGGAAAGGTACTGCGCTGATCGCTGGCTTGTCGAGCAACGAATTGGTCCATGTAAAAATTGACGGCGATGGTGCCAGCGAAGCAGCACGCTATGGTTTTGAGAACCGGCTCAGAGCTGTTGTCGAAGCCCCCGACGGTGCGATTTGGGTGATCGAGGACGGTGAAGGCGGGCGGTTGCTGCGCCTAACGCCGGCCTGACAACATTGGTTCAATCGCCGCTCCCCATGGCGCGATAGGTCCATGTCCTGCTATTGCTGCCATCGAGCATCGATATCTCTGCCTTCAGAAGTTCACCTTCGCGCCAATAGCGGATGCGTTGCGGGTAATCATTGGCTTCGTTGACAAAGCTGACCCCCGGCGCATCGCCTGGCTCAAATGTGAACATTGTGCGCTGCTCTCCCAATGGAGACGCCCAGATCACCATTGGCCAGACTGGACCATCTTCATTCTCTTGATCGAGAACGATCTGCATCGTCTCCCAGAAACGCAGATTTTCGCTCTGCCCCGTCCGGCTGCTGCCAAGCATGATTCCTGCGCGCGCGCCTGTCCAGCACTCTTCGGTCCATTGATCGTCTTGGGTCTGCACCCAACACCCGGCCATCCAGACTGGCAATTCATGTGCGAACAGCGGACCAGATGCTACCAATGCTCCAATTGCCAAGCCGATTGATCTCAGAGTTCTAAACCGCATTGTCGCTCTCCTAAGTTCATGGCTTGGCGTTTAAATTCAATCGGTCAATCTTCAGGATAGAATACTTCATCACCGATGCCGCCGTAAAGATCGCCCGCTGCGACATCGACTTCTTGTGCCACTTCGCCTTCACAGCGGATCGTAACGGCCGGTCTCCCGCTTCTAACGACCATCACCCCATCCTGAAAATCAGGTTCATTGGGCTCCCCCGGTTCGAAATTGGTTCGGATCACCCGGCTGAACACAATATAGCGCGTGTCGCCCTTGCTGAAGGCAATCTGCGCTTCTCCCCCGCCCGAATATGGCACGCTGCTAAAGCGGCCGCCATTGATCACCATTTCTGCGGATTGCCTGCCGAAGCGATATTGCGCAGTCGGCTTACCAGCATCTGTTTCACTGGCACAAACCGACAATTGCTTACCGCCCTTTACGGTGCAGCTGAAAATGATCGGTTCATCTTCCGCACAAATCGCCCGCACAATTTTTGCAGGTTCCGGATTGGGTAACGCACCCTCAGGAACGTTCGATTTTGCAGGCCCCTGAGCAACATTTGCCGCATCAGATACAGCGCGATTTTCTTGATCGTCATTCGTCCCAGATTGGTCCGAACCGGGCAAATCACACCCCGCTACAATCAGGCACGCCAAACCAAGCGAAAGCGCAGGCTTAAACCTCCTGATTTGCCTCATTTCCTATCCCTCTCCGCAGCTTTTTTCTTCTTCATCGTATCGTGGAAACGGTCTGCCCAGCCGGGTTTGACCAATTGCTCCCCGCGCACCATCCGCAATTCTCCGGCGGCGACATCGCGGCTGACTGCGCTGCCAGCAGCAATGATCGCGTCGGCCCCGATATTCACCGGAGCGATTAGCGACGAGTTGCTGCCAATAAAGGCGCGCTCACCAATCACTGTCTGGTGCTTGAAATAACCGTCATAATTGCAGGTGATCGTGCCCGCGCCAATATTCGCGCCCGCACCCACTGTAGCATCTCCAAGATAAGTCAAATGACTGGCCTTCGCGCCTTTGCCGAGCGTCGCTTTCTTCATTTCGACAAAATTGCCGATGAACGCGCCCTCTTCCAGCACCGCACCGGGCCTAAGCCGGGCATAGGGCCCGACTGAAGTATGTTCGCCCAAAGTTGCGCCTTCGAGATGGCTAAAGGCGCGGATCAGTGCGTGGTCGGCGACTTTAACGCCGGGGCCAAATACTACATGCGGTTCAACAACCACATCACGGCCCAGCTCCGTATCCCAACTGAAGAACACGGTTTCAGGCGCTTTGAGTGACACGCCCGCAGCCATCGCCTCTTCACGTTTGAAGTCTTGCCACTGCGCTTCTGCAGTCGCCAATTCAGCGCGCGAATTGATCCCTGCTACTTCGCTAGGTGACGTTTCGACAGCCACCACGCGGTCGCCCTCTGCAATCGCATTGGTGGCTACGTCTGGCAGATAATACTCGCCCTGCGCGTTGTCATTGCCGACCCCTTCTAGCAGCCGCCAGATGTCTTTACTGTGCGCCACGATTACGCCTGAATTGCACAGATTGCAGGCCCGCTCCTCCTCGCTTGCATCCTTATGCTCGACCATCTTGCGCACGGTTCCGTCTTCATCCGCAATAATTCGGCCATAGGCCAGCGTATCGTCAGGGCGAAAGCCCAAAACAGCGACTTTGGTGTCGCCTTGAATTGCGTCACACAGTTTCTGCACAGTGGCGGATTTCACCATCGGGCAATCGCCAAAGCTGACCATCACCAGCCCTTCAAAACCGCCAAGTGCATCTTTGGCCATCAATGCCGCATGAGCCGTGCCTAGCTGAGGTTCCTGCAGCGCGACGGAGACATTGCGGTCCGCCACTGCATCGCAAAGCTGCTCATGCCGGTCACCGGCGACAACGACGGTATGGGCTGGTGCCAATTCCTCGAAACTGTCGAGCAAATGAAACAACATCGGCTTGCCGCCGATCGGGTGAAGCACCTTATGCAAATCCGATTTCATGCGGGTGCCTTTGCCCGCGGCGAGGATGATGGCTGCAAATTTGGTCATAGATTGCGCCATGCCACCAAATGCTTGCGGTTTGAAGAACCTTCCGCCACGCAGCGCTGCCATGAACAAATTTCCTTTCTCCGCAATCGGCTTCGACCTCGACGGTACGCTGCTCGACACACATCAAGACCTTGGCGCGGCGGTGAACCACGCACTGAAGCTAGGCGGGTTTGACCCAGTGCCAGTAGATAGTTCGAAAGATTTGATCGGTGGAGGCGCAAAGATGATGCTGTCCCGCGCAGTTGACGATCAAACATCAGGTGGAGCGAGGATGGAACGTGATGCATTTCACACGCTCTACAAACAAATGCTGTCGTATTATTCGGAGAATAATGCGGTCCATTCGCGGCCCTATCCCGGAATTATCGAGGCACTGGATATACTGGCTGATCGCGGGGTCAAGCTAGCCATCGTCACCAACAAGTTCGAAAGCTTTGCTACCGACATTCTGAACCAACTCCAGTTGGCGGACCGGTTCGTGACCATCATCGGCGGTGATACGATGGGCAAAGGCAACGCAAAGCCTGCGCCCGATCCGGTAATCGAAGCACGCACACGTTGCGGCGGCGGTTCCATCGCCTTTATTGGCGACAGTTCCTACGATGTTGATGCAGCCAAGGCTGCTGGCGTACCGGTGATCGCCTGCGCCTATGGATATTGTGACAAGCCACCGCATGAACTGGGCGCGGATGCGGTCATTCATGCTGCTACTGAGCTGATTGGCGCATTGGAATCGTTGTGAGTGCCAAAGACCCCGATTCGTGTTATTCAATGCCTAAGCGCTCAGCCTAACGCTACGGAATGGGGGCGCAGCTTGTTCGCAGTTGCAACACGCCTAAGAAACTGCCAATCCGTGCTCACGTTTACGGCAACGTAAAGCAAAATATCAGAATTCAGTTGGAGAGAATGCATGACCATTTCGTTCAAGGATCGCGTAGCAATCGTAACTGGCGCTGGCGGCGGATTGGGCCGCGAATATGCGCTCGAACTCGCCCGTCGCGGCGCTAAAGTAGTCGTTAATGACCTCGGTGGCGCACGTGATGGCACCGGCACATCAGACGCAGCGGCACAAGTCGTTGAAGAGATTGTGAAAGCCGGCGGCGAAGCGGTCGCCAATGGCGGTTCGGTCACCGAATATGACCAAATGGAGAAGATGGTTGCAGACGCCAAACAGAAATGGGGCGGCGTACATGTTCTAATCAACAATGCAGGAATTCTGCGCGACAAGAGCTTCGCCAAGATGAGCCCCGAAGATTTTGAACTCGTGGTCAAAGTTCATCTGCTCGGTTCGGCCTATGCCACTAAAGCATGCTGGGAAACGTTCCGTGAGCAAGCCTATGGCCGCATCCTGATGACTTCCAGCTCGACCGGTCTGTTCGGTAACTTTGGTCAGGCAAACTATGGCGCTGCCAAGCTCGGGCTCGCCGGTCTGACCAAGACGCTCCACCTCGAAGGCGCGAAATACAACATCCGTTGCAACTCGCTTTCGCCGGTTGCGGGCACGCGCATGACCGAAGATTTGTTCCCCGAAGAAGCATTCAAGCTGTTCTCACCTGAAAACGTTGCCCCGGCGGCCCTGTTCCTGGTCAGCGAAGATGCACCGACCAATCAGATCGTTGGCGCGGGTGCAGGCGGCTTCCACAGCGCATGGGTGACCATGAACGACGCAGTCTGGCTGAAAGAGGGTGAACGCACTGTCGAAGGCTTTGCTGCACGCTGGGATGACATCAATTCGATGACCAACCTTAAAGCCCCGCAATCGGGCAGCGAGCAAAGTGGCGCGATCCTGAAGGCAATGCAAGAAGTGCTTGGCGCAGATGCCGCTCCTTCCAGCGCACGCGGTTGAAATCACCACTGTATTGACACACTAACACACTAGGCCTACTTCTTCCCTATCAACAGGGATGGAGTAGGCCCATGTATACAGAAGACGATCTGCGCACGGCGGTAGCGACCGGCGCACTCAGTGCAGAGGCAGCTAATGCTTTGCGCAATCATGTCGCCGCAGGGCGCAATACGGCGGTCGGAGATGAAGAACATTTCCGGCTGATCAATAGCTTCAACGATATTTTCGTGACAATTGCCGCGATTTTGATGCTAGTCGCCATGGCTGGCATCGGTCAGGCTATTACACCCAATGCCGACGGGCCACCGCCCTTCTCTGGTTTGCTGGTGGCAGCAGCCGCATGGGGCATGGCTGAATTCTTCACTCGCAAGCGCCGGATGGCATTACCTAGTATTATATTGTTGCTGGCATTTGTTGGGGGCGTGTTCGCTGCGGTACTTGGCACCGGGGTGATGCTGTCGGATTTGGACAACCCTTCAGAAGCACTGATCGCTTCGATCGTCGGCGGCTCCGGCTTGCTGACAGCTGGTGCCGCTTACATACATTGGCGCCGCTTCAAAGTGCCTATCACGGTTGCCGCTGGCGCAGGCGCAGTGGCCATTACGGTGATTGCGTTGATAATGGCCGCGTTCAATCCTGATAATGGCAACAGCGCGGAAAGCATCCTGATACCTTTGGTGTTCGTGGTTGGTCTTGCCATCTTTGCATTCGCAATGCGGTGGGACATCAGTGACCGCGAGCGTCAGACACGGCGCAGCGATGTGGCCTTCTGGCTTCACTTGCTAGCCGCGCCAATGATTGCGCATCCATTGTTCTATTGGATCGGCGTGACCGAAGGCCAGAACATCGGCGCAAGTGCCGCAATCGGGGTGCTGGTGGTCTATATCGCGATGGGGCTGATCGCACTCGCGATTGATCGCCGGGCCTTGCTGGTCTCAGCCCTCGCCTATGTATTGGTCACGCTTACATGGCTGTTCGACCGCTTCGGCGCGGTTGAATTGAATGTCGCGCTCACCGCTTTGGTCATCGGTTCGGCCTTGCTTACCCTGTCGGCATTCTGGACCCCAATCCGCCAAACGATTATCGCGCAATTACCAGACAATCTACAAGCGCGGCTGCCCGTATCGGGGAAACTCGTTACGGCGTGACTTAAGCTCCTGAACACCAACAAAACCTCGCGCAGTAATTGCGCGGGGTTTTTTTGGGGCTGCAGAAATGGGGGCTTATCCGAGCGCGAATGACATGGCGGGCCTGGGCAGAGGAAATGGGCAATGAACGATCAAGCTCGACCTTCAACACTAAGAATGTCTTCCACGCTAAAGGTGCTAGCCAATTTCGTAAAATTCTTCGCGTGCTCTTACATCGCGCTCACCCTGCTCGGCATCGTGGCGGTTGGATATGTGACCTTCAAAGGGCCAGAAGATATAGCGGTCAGCACTGGGCCAATTGAGCCATCGGTGTCGATCTGGCCGATAATCCTTATTGTTGCAGGCCTGATGATTGCTGGCCTGATGATTGCTGGCCTGATGATTGCTGGCCTGATGATTGCTGGCCTGCTTTCTTTGATCGCAGTGGCCGATTTGATCGTCACCTCGCTAATCTGGATTTACAAAGCACACGCCAATCTGCGCGACCAGAATCTGCCAATGGATTATCCCCTCATGGGCCGTTGGCTGCTACATCGTTCCGGTCGCCAATTTGATCGTGCCGTTCCGTGCCATGCGCGAATTGCACAATCGCAGCCGCGGTGAAATTCCTGAACATACCCATTCAGGGGTAGAGGATGTTGCCGCCTGGTGGACGGCCTATATTACCGCCACCCTGATCTGGACCGCACTCGCGCTCAAGCTGATGGTCGATGTGTTGACAGATATCGTATTCATGACCCCGTGTTTGGATGGAATTCGGCCTGACCGGCTTTGCCCAGCTGCTGATGGTCGTCGCATCAATCATGCGGATAAAACTGGTTGGTGAGATTACGACCGCTCAGGCCAACTCAAGCAACGCTTGGAACGCTTTTGAGTAGGCC
Organism: Pontixanthobacter gangjinensis; assembly: GCF_009827545.1. Taxonomy (NCBI): domain Bacteria; kingdom Pseudomonadati; phylum Pseudomonadota; class Alphaproteobacteria; order Sphingomonadales; family Erythrobacteraceae; genus Pontixanthobacter; species Pontixanthobacter gangjinensis. The sequence continues at coordinate 2,450,114 of NZ_WTYS01000001.1, forward strand.
TACTTAGTCGGTGAATTCAATCGATAGCTTTAACAAACCGGCGTTCGACCGGCGCTAGCACTCCATTCAAGTCATGGCCTCGCTTCAATATCTGGCCATGTTCGCCGTAAAGCGCCCACATGCCCTGCTTGTTTCGCAAAGAAGGGCGTTTCTCTATCCGAGCCTGCGGCTTTTCAGTAGCCCGGCGGAATGCGGAGAACACCGCCACGTCGCGGGTGAAGTCCATGGCATAATCGCGCCATTCTCCGGCAGAGACCATTCGCCCATACAAATCCAAAATCCGCTGAAGTTCGTCGCGCGCAAACGCCGTCTGGGACGGCTTCCGGCCGGGAAATGCAATGATCCGCGCATCAACATGGTCCGCTATGCCCGAGCCAGAAGTTCTGCCAGCCACCATCAATCAATGGTCCCGCTGCGCTTTATTGGGGTGTCACTGCTGGACTTCATTGCATCAACATCTGCCCGGAGTGATTTCAACTGTTCTTCCAGATCGGCGATGCGTTTCGGCCCGGTTTCAATCAATTCCTCGCAAGGCTCATCGCATGGAGTGCCATAGGGAATGAAATCCTTGAGCCATTCTTCTGCCGGAACCAGTGTGGATCGAGCCTTCAATCCGATCATCGTCGCACCTTCTGGTACATCATCTGTGACCACCGCATTGGCGCCTACCCGAGCATGATCTCCAATTACAATCGGTCCGATAATCTGCGCGCCGGAGCCAATAATCACATGATCCTTCAACGTCGGATGCCGCTTCCCGCCAATGCCATTGGTCGGGTTCGTCCCGCCCAGCGTAACACATTGATAGATTGTGACATTGTCGCCAATCTCAGCCGTTTCACCGATCACTGTAAAGCCATGATCGATAAAGAAATTCTTGCCGATTTTTGCGCCGGGATGGATATCAATCGCCGTCAAAAAACGCGAAAAATGATTCACGAATCGTGCCAGGAAGAACAGCCGCCTTTGAAAGAGCCAATGCGCAATGCTGTGCATTCCCACCGCGAGAACGCCAGGGTAGATCAGCACTTCCCAACGGGAGCGAGGCGCGGGGTCGCGGGCGCGGATCGAATCCAGATAGGCTCTAAGCCTTGTGAACATATCCTGATTCTCCCATCATTTCCGGCACAGTGCAAGCGGTAGGCCAATGCAAATCTTCACAGCAGACGGCCCTGCTCCGGCCCCCGAATAGCTTCCAGCGCGTCCCGCCAAATGCCTAAAGTCGCCGGCGCTTTGCGCTCTAGGCTAAGCCGGTTAATCATCAACACCAGACGCTCAATTTCGGCAAAACTGCGTTCGGCCCGCGGTACCAGATAGGTAATCGCCCCTTCACCCAAAGCAAGGCCGTGCTGGATGGCAATGCTTTCAATCAGAAAAGCAAGCATTTCGTCATCGGGCGTCGCGATCTGAAGATTCAAGGCTGAGCCAAGGCGTGAGCCCAGATCTGGCAATTCAACTTCCCAGCCATCGGCATCGCTAATCAGCAACAATGGGCGCCCATCTTCTTGGGCCCGGTTCCAGCGGTGGAACAATTCGGTCTCGTCCCAAATGTTTGCTGAATCGATTACTTCGCCTTCACCTAAGGATTCAAACCAACGCCCCAACAGCGACTTTCCTGAACGTGGCTCACCAGACAGAATCGCCGTTTTAAACGGCCAGTGGCTTGGATTGCGTAGCGCCTCAATCACTTCAGAATTGGCATTGCCGATCACGATCCGGCCCGGATCGCCTGAACCTTTGCGAGACAGCGGCAGAGCAATTTGAGACATAGTCGGCAATCTTGCGCCGATTAGCGGCTAATGGCTAGTGCGTTGCTGCCCTGATTGACCGTAAAGCCCCGCCCCCGCAGCGCCGCTGCCAGGTCCGCAATGCTGCCGCCATACGTCACCGACATGACCGAAGTACCGCCAATTGCCAGACTGGTCGTGGCCGCACCGCGCACTCCGGAGGTTGCCCGCACCGCCGCAAGAGTGGCGTCAATTGCGCCCGCATCAGGGCTAGCGAATTGTACAACATAGCTGGACACCACTGCGGCTGTCGGCGCCGCCGCCGGGGTTTCAGACGCGGTCGCCGTTTCGCCTGATGCGGTGCTGGCTGCCAAGGCCTTATCAGCGCGTTCTTGAGCTGCCGCGGCACGGCCGATTTCGATCAACCGCTGCAGCACCGGATCCGCACCGCCGCCAAAATTGAGCGAGGGGTTGGGCTTGAGTTTACCATCAGCCAAGGCCTGACCGTAAATAATATCAAACCGCGCGACCGCTTCCTTAAGCATCCGCGGCAGATCAGCATCGTTCTTCGCGGTTAAGGTAAAACTGTCCAGGAAAGTGTTGTCCGGCCCATAACGGGCGGTAAATCCACCTTTTATGGGCCCACCCGGAAATTGATGCTCCAACTTGGCGATTGGAACCAGCACATCAGCTGCATCAAACTCGTCGAGGATATTGCGCCACCACAAACGGCTGCGACGTCCAACTTGACCAAAATTGAGCACCAAGGAATCACTGCCTGCGCCAGAGGGCCTGACGTAATTGATCCGGCTCGAACCCGCCTGATATTCAGCCCATGCGCGTTGCCATGGGTTGCGCTTTTCATAAACCATCTGCGAACCGGCTGAAAACGTCACCGGTATCAACAGCATTGGTGCAGAACGAGAAGCGCTAGCGCTGCTGCCTAAATAACGGCCAGCACGGCCCCGATCAAAGATGATACCCAAAGTGGCTATGTAGCGCTTCGCGCCGATTCGTTCTTGTTCGATCACAATCGCCGAAACCATCGATTCCAGCTGCGAATCGGAAACCGAAGGACCGCCAAGCTTGGCCCAGCCTTTGCGTTGCGCCTCGCGCCAGCCATTTTGGCGAGCGTCTTCAGCATCGTCACCGCGCACATCAACTTCAATCCCGCTCACGTCGATGTCACTGCTGCTGACAACCGCCGCAATACCTCGGTCACCCTCGACTTGGGCGGTTAAAACCCGCCCTGCAACAATTGCGAGCGCAAGCGCAAACAGCACCAGCATACACTGGAAAACAGCTCTCGTTTTGAGCGTGCGCGTCGAGGCGGTAGAGGCGAGATTATCGGTCATCGGGGAAAACTTCGGGCCTTTTGCCCAAAGGTGCGTGGAATTCCAAGCATGAATGGCTAAAGCCTGTGGTCATGTCCTCAAAAAAATCGTCACAAGACAGTTACACCTACGCCGGAGCCGGTGTCGATATCGACGCAGGCAACGCTTTGGTAAAAGCCATCGGCCCCTTGGTGAAAGCCACCGCAAGGCCAGGCGCGACATCTGAAATAGGTGGGTTCGGCGGGTTTTTCGATCCAAAGGCTGCCGGGTATCAGGACCCTCTCCTAGTCGCCGCCAATGACGGTGTCGGGACCAAGCTTAAGCTTGCAATTGATTTCGATCAACACGACAAGGTCGGCATTGATTTGGTTGCGATGTGTGTCAACGATTTGATCGTACAGGGCGCTGAACCATTGTTCTTCCTAGATTATTTTGCAACTGGAAAGTTGGAAACCGGCATTGCTGAACGCGTTGTCGCGGGCATTGCAGAGGGTTGCAAAATCGCCGGCTGCGCGCTGATTGGCGGCGAAACAGCAGAAATGCCGGGCATGTATTCCGCTGGTGATTATGATTTGGCAGGCTTCTGCGTCGGTGCGGTCGAGCGCGGCGAGCAATTGACCGGAGACAGGGTTGCTCCGGGCCAGATCTTGCTCGGCTTGGCCAGTTCAGGTGTCCATTCAAACGGCTATTCACTCGTCCGCAGGCTGGCTGCAGATAAGTCCTGGAAACTGGATGAACCTGCCCCGTTCGAATCAGGAAGAACACTAATCGAAGCTCTGATCGAGCCAACACGCATCTATGTGAAGAGTTTGCTGCCGGCGATTCGCGGTGGAAAGATTGCCGCTCTGGCCCATATTACCGGCGGTGGCTTGCTCGAAAACATTCCGCGCGTCTTGCCCGAAGGTGCACATGCCACAGTGGATGCTGACAGTTGGAAGCAACCGGGCCTGATGGCTTTTCTCCAAGAGCAGGGAAATATCGAGCCAGCTGAAATGGCCCGCACATTCAATTGCGGTATCGGCATGGTGCTTGCAGTTGACCCACAGCATGTTGCCGAACTGACTGTGCAACTGGAGCATGCAGGCGAAACGGTCTTGCAAATCGGCGTGATTGGCGAAGGCGCACGCGGATGCAGCGTTACTGGCTCAACTGAAACTTGGGCTGCTGGAACCGCATGGAAAGCCGAGCATTTTGCCTGATCAGGTGCCTGTGAAGTCCAAAATCGCGGTGCTGATATCTGGCACCGGAACCAATATGACGGCGCTGCTTTATGCAAGCCGGCTACCTAATGCGGCCTTTGAGATTGTTCTGGCCGCCAGCAATAATCACGATGCCGCAGGCCTGATGACAGCCAAATCCGAAGGCATTGCCACCTTCGCCCATTCTCACAAAGGAATGGACCGTGCCGAGCATGATAAAATCATGGAAAAGGCGGTCTTCGATGCCGATGCAGAATACATAGTTCTGGCCGGATATATGCGCATTCTCTCCGCACAGTTCGTGGAGCGCTGGAACGGAAAAATGCTCAATATCCATCCGTCGCTGCTGCCCAAATATCGGGGATTGGACACGCATAAGCGAGCCCTTGATGCTGGTGACAAGGTTGCCGGCGCTACGGTTCATATCGTGTCAAATGAACTCGATGCAGGTGAAATCCTTGGCCAATTAGAGGTCGCAATCCAGCCGGATGACACGCCCAAGACATTATCGGACCGGATACGTATCGCCGAACACCAGCTCTTTCCTCATGTCGTAAACGCCTATGTCAGCCGCGGGTACAGCGCAGATTGGCTATTTGACCGCGTCCGCACACTTGCCGTTGCGCTGCCCGAAGTGGAAGAACGCGAGAGTCATGGTTCACCCGGCTGGCGCACTGGCGGTAAGAGCGGCAAATATTTCGCCTATTTCAACAATCAGCATCACGGCGAACCGCATATTGCACTTTTGGCCAAGACTAGCGGCCAAGATGAAATGACCGCTTTGATCGAGCGCGACCCCGGCGCGTTCTTTCGGCCTGCCTATTACGGCGCAAGTGGGTGGGTCGGCCTGATCCTGAACCGGCCGGACGTCGATTGGGACCAGGTCGACCATTGGCTCCGACGCAGTTGGCAGGCAGTCGCTCCCAAACGATTGACGAGATTGATTGACGCGGCTGAAGAGTTCTAGGCGAATGCCGCCGCCTCGCCCTCATCCCTTGGCACGCGCACCTTTGGCCAGCCGACTCGATCGGCTGATTGGCAAAGCATGGGAACGTAGTTGGATGGACCGTGTGCCGCTCGACCCCGAAGAGCTAATCGAGCGAGGCAGTAAAGGCTTCGAGCCCGAAGATGAAGCTGGCGGACGCTCGGCAGATGATTTGGCCGATTTTCGAGAACGGCTAGACTCTCTTTGCAAAGCGATTGAATCCGAAGCGAATCTAAACAATTTGGGCCGAGCCTTCGCGTATGGTCAATTGGTCCGCGCGATCAAGCAGCGCTTTGCTCTCGGTGCTTTGTGGCGAACCCAGCCCGGCTTGCTGAAAACGGAAATTGCGCCCCCGATTATTGTAATTGGGCAGATGAGGTCTGGCACTACCCGAATCCATCGTTTGCTCGCGGCGGATCCTGCACTGGCTGCGACGCGGTTTTGTGACAGTTGGCACCCGGTTCCTGAAAAGCCCGATTTTCGGCCGGTGCGCGGAGCGCTGACCCTGTTTATGGCCCGCAAGCTAGACCCTTGGATCGATAGCCTTCATCCGTTCGGCGCTGCCCGTGCTGACGAGGAGCTAGGCTGGCTCGCATCTGCACTCGATCACAGCGCCTATGAGGCACAATGGCGCATTCCATCTTACGCGGCCTTCAGCGAAGCACGTGACCCGGCCCCCGTCTACCGCGAATTCGCGCGGCTACTACGGACAGATGCAGCGCATCAGGGTAACTCAAGTAAACCACGCGTAATCAAAACTCCGCAATTCGCCGAGGACCTGCCCGCACTACTCGCTCAGTTCCCCGATGGCCGTATCATCGTGGCGCGCCGAAATGATGAAGACACACTGCGCAGTTCGGTTTCATTGGTAGCAAACCAGATGGTCATCCAGTCCAACAATGTCGATCTGCGATGGATCGAGGCCGAATGGCAACGGAAACTCGCGTTGCGTTCGCAGCGGCTTGACGATGGATTGGCGCAGTCCAGAAATTTAGTATCAGAAGTTCACTTTGAAAGGCTCGGCTCAGATTGGGAAACTGAGATCGCGCACATTTACCAATCACTCGATATCTCGCTGTCCAGCGAAGCTTTAGTCGCCATGCGCAAGATACAAAAAAATGCCGCATCTTCGCCGCATCACGGACATGGCAACGACATGGCGAAGTTCCCAAAGGCTAGCTAGAACGGGGACCCCATCAGGTCGCCTGAAAAATTGTTTACTTTTCCGAGCGCGCCTCGCTTACAATGTCGCTAATTTCATCAAGCAAAGCGAGGCGCTCCTTCTTGAGGCTCTCGACACGCTCATCAGATGCACCTTCGACCTCAGCCACAATCCGGTGAACTTCTCGGTTCACCGCATGATATTTGTCAGCAAGTTTCACAAAATGCGCGTTACCAAGCTTCAATTTGTGAAGCAGTTCAGCATCCTTTGAGAATACTGCGCCAATTTCGTGAGGTGTATGTGCCATGCTGGTTCCCTTGCTTTGTTCGCAGCACCTTAGAGAGCAAGCTGGCAGACCGCTTTGCGTTAGATCAAATTGCAAATGAAAAAGCCCCGCCGGATCGCTCCGACGGGGCCAAAAAATTAACGAAGTAATTGCGCTTAGCCGACGATTTCGTCTTCGTTGAAGAAGTAAGCGATTTCGATCGCTGCATTTTCGTCCGAATCCGAACCGTGGACGGTGTTGGCTTCGATGCTTTCAGCCAGTTCCTTGCGGATTGTTCCGGGGGCAGCATCAGCCGGGTTGGTCGCACCCATGATGTCGCGGTTGGCTTGCATGGCGTTCTCGCCTTCAAGCACCTGCACGACAACGGGCCCACTGATCATGAAATCGACCAATTCACCGAAGAACGGACGTTCCTTGTGAACCGCGTAAAAGCCTTCGGCTTGATCGCGGGTCATATGGATGCGCTTCGAAGCGACGACGCGCAGGCCAGCTTCTTCAAGCATCTTGGTGACTGCGCCGGTTAAATTGCGCTTGGTCGCATCAGGTTTGATGATCGAAAAGGTGCGGGTAACCGCCATGAACAATTCCTTAGATTGGGAGGAGTAATATAGTTGCGCGCGCCACTAGCGCTGCAGCGCACAAATCGCAAGCATTATGGCTGCTCCCTCTTACCCAAGCTAGGCGACCTTAACCCACTTGCCTTCGTCCTGACGGAAGAAACTGCGCTCCAAACCATCAGAATTATCAAGTGAGCGCCAACAAGCGCGCGCTTGTTCCAAAGTGCTCTCACCAAACAACAGGAAGCTCCGTTCGAATTTGCTCGCATCTTCGCGCCAAATACCATCTGCGAATATCACGTGACTGGCACCATTGGCCGCTCCGCACTCTGGTGACAGGAGGATCGGTTGGCGCTCTGCCCCCGTCGCTGCAGCCTTGCCATTGGCAAGGAATTCAGCCGGGGCGGTATTCCACAAGGTCTTGCCGATTTGGTCCAACTGCGCCGGGTCTTCAGACACAACCAACAGCCGCTGGCCCGATCCCAGCACGCGCTGGGCAATCATCGCCACTACCCGGTCTGCCGGATCGCGGGAGAGTTGCCAGAAATCGACTTTCATCTGCTAGCTCCTATCCTACATCGGCTTGTTGCGTCGGCAGCGCTCGGAACAGTAGGTCACATTGTCCCAATCGCGTGCCCATTTTTTTCGCCAGTTGAACGGCAGCCCGCATGCTTTGCAAATTTTGCTCGGCAAATCCGCCTTTTTGCGCATGCGGGCCATTTCGTGGAACTAGCCTCCGCAGGTATCGCGCACGAAAGTATCGATCAAACGCACGCCAAAACCAGTTGCTCCCTTGTCCCAAGTCGCACCTGCTTTGTCGGCCCAGACCATTCCGGCAATGTCACAATGTGCCCATGGCGTATCATCCATGATGAACCGCTTAAGGAATTGCGCCGCGGTGATCGAACCAGCACCTTTGCCGCCAATGTTTTGCATATCGGCAATAGGACTGTTGATCATTTTGTCATAGGCAGGCGCAAGCGGCAGGCGCCACATTTTGTCGCCGCTGGATTTACCCGCTGATAACAAATTGTCAGCGATTGTATCATCATTCGCAAACAACCCGCCATGCTCATTACCTAGCGAAACGATGATCGCGCCGGTCAGCGTTGCGAAGTCGACGATCTGCTTCGGCTTGAATTCAACTTGTGTCCAATGAAGCGCGTCGGCGAGCACTAGGCGGCCCTCCGCGTCGGTGTTCAGCACTTCAATCGTTTGGCCCGACATCGAGGTCACAACGTCACCGGGCCGCGTTGCCTTGCCATCAGGCATATTTTCGACCAGCCCGACAACGCCCACAACATTTGCCTTGGCCTTGCGCTTCACAAGTGTCAGCATCGCACCAACGACCGCGCCAGAACCGCCCATGTCCCATTTCATATCGCCCATACCGGGGCCTGGCTTCAGCGAAATGCCGCCTGTATCAAACGTAACGCCCTTGCCCACAAACGCAGTTGGCTTTTCGCCTTTTTCACCGCCATTCCAGCGGATAGCGAGCATCCGCGAAGGTTGCTCCGAACCCACGCCGACGCAAAGCAGCGAACCCATGCCCAGTTCTTCCATTTGTGCGTCATCCAGAACAATCAGTTCTGCGCCAGTTCCGGCAAATTTTTCCTGACAACGCTCCACAAAGCTGACCGGAAATAGCTTGTTAGCTGGCTCTGCAACCAAATCGCGGGTGAATTCAACGCCGTCGGCAATCGCGCAAGCATCGGCCCAAGCTGCATCGATACCCTCGGCTGCACCAACGACTGTCACGCTGGTCAAGCTGATTTTCTGTTCGTCTTTCAGCTTCGTGCGATACAAATCATGCCGCCAGCTGCGAAGCCGCAAGCCGAGCAGCACGGACGCGGCAGAACCTGCATCCAGCCCGCTGCCGGAAAAATCCAATACCAGCGATTTTTCGCCGGACGTGAGATATTTAGCAGCCAATGCCGCGCCTGCTTTTTCTAGATTTGCACTGCGATCTTCTGCACCGACCTCCCCGGCACCAGCCAATGCAACACGAACTACATTGCCATCACGCTCTACAAACCCTTCAAACAATTGTCCGCCAGTCCCCTTAAAACGAGCTGCTTTGGCACCTTCCACGAGTGACTTTTCCAAAGTCTCTGGTGTATTGTCCTTGTCAGTAATATGCGCCACCAGACGCGCATCGGCTGGCTGGCTGGCTGAAAATTTGACCTGCATGGGTTCTCCAAAAAATGTGTTCATTGGCGCACATTGCGCCTGATTGGTCTAAGCGTGCGAGGACGCTGATGAATGGAATTGCGATTAGGCGGGGACGGTGCGATAGGCAAGCCATGCTACGCCGCTCGGAATCGATAACCCATTCAAGAATTGCGCACCGGATACTTATCCGAAACGCGCAAGCGCATCCGCCAGTTTTGGCGTCTGCGCTCGTTGCGCTTGCGCTGTGCGTGGGTAATGCAGATCCATCTGCCGCGCAGGATGTGGCTGAGGCAGCAGGAGATGCATCTCTGAATATCGCTGATCAAGCGATAGTAGAGCAAGAGCCTCGCCAGATCGACTTCGAAGCAAATACGATCGCGTTTGATTCGGAAAACGACATCGTCACCGCCAATGGCCGGGTCATCCTGCGCAGCGACGATCGCTCGGTGCTGGCAGAAACTGTCATCTGGAACCGCAGGACCGGACAAATTGTTGCAACCGGCGATGTTCGTTTCGTAGATGAAGAGGGCAACCAGCTTTATACAGACAGAATTGAACTCACCGACGAGTTCGATGCTGGGGCGATGGATAATTTACTGCTAGCTTTACGCGAAGGTGGCCGGCTGGCAGCCCGCGAGGGAGCCCGGGCAGCTGATGGCAGCATCACTTTGTCAGATGCGTCTTACAGCGCCTGTGCGGTGATTGATCCGGACAATTGCAATAAAGACCCCAGTTGGCGAATAATTGCTGACCGTGTCTCATATGATCCGGCGGAGAAACGGATCCGTTTTCGCGGTGCCTTTCTGGAACTTTTTGGCCAGCGACTATTACCCCTTCCCGGCCTCGCCGTTCGCACTGATGGCAGCGCGGTTTCCGGCATAACTGTTCCTGACTTTCGTATCTCTGAATCGAATGGCGTTGAGGTCCGCGCCGGCTATTATTGGCGGCTAGCCGATAATAAGGATTTAGCGGTAAACGGATATGTCTTCAGCGACGCTCCGCCGATGGTTTCTGGGCAATGGCGGCATTTGACCGACAAGGGCGCGTATCAAATCACCGGATATGCTACAAACAGCCGTCGAATTTCGCGGTTTAGCGGCGTTCCAACCAGCGAAAAGGACGCTCGCGGTTACATTTTTGCAAATGGGCGGTTTCAATTCAGCCCTGAGTGGAGTTTAACCGGTTCAGTCCGCGCCGCGAGCGACCGCACATTCCTGCGCCGCTACGATATTAGCCGTGATGACCGGCTGCGCTCGACGGTCAATCTCGAACGTATTTCCAACACATCCTACTTGTCGATAGCTGGCTGGGCAACGCAGACCTTGCGGCTCAATCAGCCGCAAGGCCAAGTTCCCTTGGTCCTGCCCGTTATCGATTATCGCAAACGCATCTCTGATCCTACGGGCCTTGGTGGCACTTTGGAATTGCAGGCGAACACGCTCGCCCTGTTCCGAGACCAAGGCCAAGATACACAGCGCGCTTTTGCCGGGGCTCGTTGGGATATGAAGCGACTGACCAATCTGGGCCAAGTCATTACACTGACCGGCATGGTTCGCGGCGATGTCTATTACAGCGACGAAAACGCATTCACCAACACAGCGATCTACCGCGGCCAGTCCGGTTGGCAAGGGCGCGGTATTGCGGTCGCTGCACTCGACATGGAATGGCCATTTGTAGGCGAAGCATTCGGCGGAACGCAGGTCTTCACTCCGCGCGTTCAGTTTGTGGCGAGCCCGCCCATTCGCAACCTCGCGGTGCCCAATGAAGATGCGCGGGCAATCGATCTGGAAGATTCCAACCTTTTCGCGCTCAACCGCTTTCCTGGTTATGACCGAGTCGAGGATGGCGCGCGCATTACATATGGTTTCGACTGGGAATTGCAGCGTCCCGGTTGGCGCGTAAAAACGACATTGGGCCAGTCATACCGCCTAGATACAGATAACAACATCTTGGTCGACGGAACCGGGCTAAGTGGGCGTGTTTCGGATGTGGTCGGGCGAACCGAAGTGCGGTTCCGCGACTTCGTTAAACTCACGCACCGCTACAGGCTTGATAAAGATAATCTCGCCATTCGCCGTAATGAATTTGATGCCACTGTTGGCACTAGGCAAACCTATGCCGAGATCGGCTATTTGCGGCTAAACCGGGACATCGCCGCCGGGATCGAGGATTTACAAGATCGCGAAGAATTGCGCATTGCAACCCGTGTCGCGTTTGCAAAATATTGGTCTGTTTTCGGGTCAGGTGTGTTCAACCTGACTGACAGAAACGAAGACCCGACACTTAACTCAGATGGTTTCGAACCAGTGCGTACGCGGCTTGGGCTTGCCTATAGTGATGATTGTCTGGAACTTGGGCTAACCTGGCGGCGCGACTACGTTACATCCGGAGATGCCCAGCGCGGCGATACATTCCAGCTCTATTTTGCATTGCGTAATCTTGGCTTTCGTTAGTTACTTTACTGGCAATTTTTCGCCGGAAATGGCTGGAACGCACAAGGAATGGCTTCTGGCTACGCCCGAGGATTGGCAGCGCGCATCAAACGCGCTATCGGCGGAAAAGTAGGGTTTCGAGCGCTCAGCGAAGGTTAAGCCGAACGCGTTCAAAAACAATGTCCCAAGGCGCATAGGACTGCGCTGCAAACGGAATTTACATGTGATTGAAATGACTTTTTCCAAGTTTTTTGGCAGTCTTGCCGCACTTGGCTTAGCAGCCAGCCCCATTGCCTTGCAGGCGCAGGATGTTGCGACTCGTACCACTGAAAATCCTCTCGGCATTCCTGCCGATGTAAACTTGCTGTCCGATAACGACCCGAATGTTCGGTCCGCCACGGCGTTGGTCAATGGCACAGTGATTACCGGAACTGACGTGGATCACCGCGTTGCTTTGCTAGTAGCCCAATCGGAAGGCGAATTACCGCCCGCAGAATTGCAGCGTGTGAGAATGCAAGTGCTGCGCAATTTGATCGACGAGACGCTGCAAATCCAGGATGCAAATGCACAGGAATTGCCCGTAAGCGATGCAGAAGTTGATCAACGATATGCGCAAGTCGCCAGCCAGAATTTCAGCGCTGACCCCGCCAGAATGGACAGCTACCTTCTGGGCATCGGCTCCTCGCCTGCATCACTAAAACGGCAAATTCGCGGTGAAATTGCGTGGACGAATGTCATTCGTCGTAACATCTCTCCGTTTGTAAACGTTTCCGAGGAAGAGGCGCGCGAGGAACTGGCACGCCGCGCATCCGAGCGTGGTACCGAAGAATATCGTTTGGGGGAAATCTACCTCAGCGCGACCATAGAGAATAGGGAAGCGGTTCTCGAAAACGCGAACCAGATCGTAGCGCAATTGCAACAAGGCGGCAATTTTGTAGCCTATGCCCGCCAGTTTTCTGAAGCTTCAACTTCTGCGGTCGGAGGAGACTTGGGTTTCGTCCGGCTCAATACACTGCCGAGTGAAATGGCCACACGCGCCCGTCAAATGTCCCCAGGGCAGCTAGTCGGACCGTTTGAAGTTCCTGGCGGTCTTGTGATCATGTATCTAATCGACAAGAGGCAACTCGGTATGGCTGATCCGCGCGATGCGATGCTTAGCCTAAAGCAAATCTCCATCGGATTTGACCCCAAATCAACCGACGAACAAACCAACGCACGCGTACAATTGTTTACCGATGCGGTCGCGCGGATGCGAGGGTGCGGAGATGCAAATGCCGTTGCGGCGTCAATAGGTGCCGAAGTGGTAGAAAATGAAATCCGCGCGCGCGCGCTACCGGAACAATTGCAAACACCGCTGCTCAGCATTCAAGTAGGACAAACGACTCCTCCGTTCGGTTCCGTTGCAGACGGCGTCCGGGTGCTAATGCTGTGTGGGCGCGATGATCCCCAATCAGCGGCAGCCGCTACAATTGAGCAAATCATCGAAGAGAAGGAGAATGAGCGCATTCAGAAACGTGCTCAACGCTATCTCCGCGATCTACGCAGCGACGCCTATATCGAGTACGACTGATCGCAATGGGCAATCCGCCCAAAACCATGGGGCCGATAGCGCTTTCAATTGGTGATCCCGCCGGGGTCGGCCCTGAAATCATTGCGCTGGCATGGAATGTACGCAAGCAGGCAGCGCTTGCGCCATTCTTTGCAGTGGGCGGAGCAAGCGTGCTGGCCGCCGCCGCACAGCAGCGCGGCTTGGACATGCCGTTACGCCATGTTTCATCAATCAGCGAAGCTTGCGAAGTTTTTGACGAGTGCATGCCTGTATTCGGAGCGATCGATTCGCATTACAGCCCAGGTAAGCCGTCAGAAGAAGGCGCGCGCCTCGCGCTTGCATCACTCCGCGGGGCGACCAAACTGGCAGTGGGCGAAAAAGTTTCGGCAATCGCGACCGCTCCAATCGCAAAATCACGGCTTGCGGAAATTGGTTTCACCCATCCGGGCCAAACCGAATATCTGGCGCGTGCTTGCGGCCTGGCAGATGAGCAGGCGGTCATGATGCTTGCCGGACCACAGCTTAAGGCTATTCCGCTGACGGTGCATTGCGCTCTTTCGGATGTACCCGGTTTAATAACTGCAGACTTGATCATCCAGCGCACTCGCATCGCTGTCGCAGCGTTGCGGCGCGATTTTGGGCTTGAGCAACCAAGGATAGCAATTGCAGGATTGAATCCGCATGCAGGAGAGGGCGGCAAATTTGGCAGCGAAGAGCTGGAGATCATTGTCCCGGCTATTGCAGCCCTGCGCAGTCAAGGCATTGATGCAACCGGCCCGCATCCGGCAGACGCAATGTTCGCGCCGCACGCTCGCGGTAATTATGACGTGGCGCTGTGCATGTATCACGATCAGGCATTGATCCCGGTTAAGGCGCTCGATTTCGACCAAGGTGTGAACGTTACGCTTGGGCTGCCAATTATTCGCACCTCGCCCGATCACGGAACGGCCTTTGATATTGCAGGCAAAAACATTGCCAATGCAGGCGCGATGATTGCGGCAATTAAGATGGCGGGCGATTGCGCAACGCGCCGGGCACGGCAGAATTGACCGACCTACCCCCCTTGCGTGAAGTGATTGCAAAGCACGGCCTCAGCGCATCCAAAGCGCTTGGCCAGAACTTCCTGTTTGACGAGCAGTTGCTGGATCGAATTGCCGCATTATCCGGGAATCTCGAAGGTAAGGCCGTGCTCGAAATCGGCCCTGGTCCCGGCGGCTTAACCCGCGCGTTGCTGCGTGCTGGTGCCCGCGTGACGGCAATCGAGATGGATACCCGCTGCCTCCCCGCCCTGGCTGAATTGGACGATGCTTTTCCGGGGCAGTTAAAAGTAATCCAAGGCGATGCGATGAAAATCGATCACACACAGCTTATGGGCGAAACTTACGCCGTAGTTGCGAATTTGCCCTACAATGTTGGCACCGCGCTATTTGTGAATTGGCTCGGCGGGGAGCAATGGCCACCGCGTTGGAGCTCGCTGACGCTGATGTTCCAGCAGGAGGTTGCCAAGCGCATCGTGTCAGCACCCGGCGGGAGCGCTTATGGCCGGCTTGCTGTGCTGGCCCAGTGGCGTTCATCCGCAAGACTCGCAATGAAAGTCCATCGCAGCGCGTTTACTCCGCCGCCCAAAGTTATGAGCGCGATCGTGCATGTTGAGCCTAAAGAGATGCCAGGCGGTGTCTCGGCGCAAGTACTGGAGCGGATAACGGCCGCATCATTCGGTCAGCGGCGTAAGATGCTTCGTCAAAGCCTCAAATCGGTGCCAGGCGCGCTCGACGCCTTGGCAAAGCTTGGGATTGACGAAACACGGCGCGCGGAGACGCTAACGGTCGCGGAATTCGTTGAGGTTGCGCGAGTTTTAACTTGATCAATCACATGCTCAGATGCGCTCGCCACTTTGCCATTTGCACCAATTGCTCTAACGACGCTTTCAAATGATCCATTTTATTGCGGATCTGCTCATCTCAAGATCAAGGAATCTGAAACTCCAATGCCGTCTTTCTCACAACCAAGCTTTCAAGAACGTACTCAAATGGCCGCTAAAGCCAAACAAGCGGCGCTAAAAAAGCTGAAGGCCAAACCTCCGGTCAGCGAAGAAGTGCTCGCCGAGCGCAAGGCCGCTGCAGAAGCGCGCGAGGCGGCAAAAGCCAAGGCTCGCGAAGAGAAACGCGCTGCAGCTGAAAAAGTAAAGGCTGATGCTGAAGCGAAGAGAGTAGCCGAAGCGAAAGCAAAAGCAGAAGCTGAAGCAGAAGCAGCCGCAAATGCTCCGCCCGAGCTTACCGAAGAAGAGAAGAAGGCAATCCGCGACGCTCGCTACGCCGCCCGCAAGCAGCGCAAGAAAAAGAAGCGCTAAAGGGCCATCGATTTAATAACGGGACAAAAAGAGCCGGAGCGCCACATGGCAACGCTCCGGCTTTTAAAGTTGGCCGCTACCGAAGTAGCAGCTGGGTCGCCTCGTCAACTGATTTCGACTCAATGTCTGATCAGGAGGCGTTCCAATTGAAGCTTTTCGAAGTTTTGATCTGTGACGTAGGTCACACCATTTAAATTATTGTTTGCCATGTTTTGAACAAACGAAATTATCCAGCCTTTTTCACCAGCCGCCATTTGTGAAGCAGCGGCTCGGTATAACCGCTTGGCTGCTCTTCGCCTTCAAACACCAGATCGCAAGCAGCCTTGAAGGCAACGCCGTCCCAATTGCCGGCCATCGGCTCATAAGTTGGGTCGCCTGCGTTCTGCGCGTCCACTTTCGCAGCCATTCTGTGGAGCGAATCCATCACTTGCTCCTTCGTACACACACCGTGGAGCAGCCAATTGGCCATGTGCTGTGAGGAAATTCGCAAAGTCGCACGGTCTTCCATCAAGCCCACATCGTTGATGTCGGGCACTTTTGAGCAACCAACGCCTGCATCAATCCACCGGACAACATAACCGAGCAAGCCCTGCGCGTTGTTATCAAGCTCCTCGCGAATTTCTTCCTCACACCAATTTGCGCCCTTGGCCAGTGGAATTTGAAGCAGCAGTTCAAGGCTCGGAACATCGCCCAGCCCCTTTTGCACTTCAAACACATCCTTCTGGTGGTAATGCAGCGCGTGGAGTGTTGCGGCAGTCGGCGACGGAACCCATGCCGTATTCGCGCCAGCGTTTAGATGCGCGATTTTCTCACGCATCATTTGCGCCATCAAATCTGGCGCAGCCCACATGCCTTTGCCGATTTGCGCTTTGCCTGACAGGCCATGCCTCAGGCCCACACCAACATTGCGTGCCTCGTAAGCTTTCAGCCAGGCACTCGATTTCATCTCTCCTTTGCGAACCATCGGGCCTGCTTGCATAGAAGTGTGAATTTCGTCGCCAGTGCGGTCGAGGAAGCCCGTGTTGATGAACACAATCCGGTCCTTCACCGCATAGATACAGCTGGCAAGGTTGGCGCTGGTCCGGCGTTCTTCATCCATCACTCCGACCTTGATCGTGTGGCGCGGGAGGCCAAGCAGATCCTCTACCGCATCGAACAGATCATTGGTAAATCCGCATTCCTCCGGCCCATGCATTTTGGGTTTTACGATATAGATCGAGCCGTTGTGACTATTGCCGAATTTTGTGCGGTTTTCTACGTCCAACGCGCTGATTGCGCTGGTGAAAACCGCGTCCATAATGCCTTCGGGAATTTCGCCGCCATCGGGCAAATGAATCGCCGGATTGGTCATTAAGTGGCCTACATTGCGAACAAACATCAGGCTGCGGCCGCTTAAGCTTTGCGCGCTGCCGTCGGCTGCGGCGTACTCTTTGTTCGGAGCCAGCTGGCGCGTGAGTGTATTACCGCCTTTCTGAAAGCTTTCTTCCAGATCACCGCGAATGATGCCCAGCCAATTGGTATAGGCGAGCAATTTATCCTCGGCGTCCACCGCCGCAACCGAATCTTCGCAATCAGCGATAGTGGTCAGCGCGCTTTCGAGAATGATGTCTGCAATGCCAGCTTTGTCGGTGCTGCCGATCGGGCTCTCACGGTCGAACACGACCTCGATGTGCAGGCCGTTGTTTTTGAACAGCAAGCCGCTGGCAGTTTTGCCAATATACTGGGCCTCGTCCTCCAGTTTGCCGTCATCTTCGTCGGCCATATCGGCCCAACTTTGCCCTACCAGCGGTAGCGCCTCATCGAGAAATTGGCGTCCAGCCGCGATCACCGCCGCGCCGCGCACCGGGCAATATCCCGCTTGCTGCGCTTCGGGTGCATCCTGAAGCGCATCGGTTCCATAAAACGCATCATACAGGCTGCCCCAGCGCGCATTGGCGGCATTGAGCAGGAAGCGCGCATTTAGAATCGGCACCACCAATTGCGGACCGGCCATTGTGGCGATTTCAGGATCGACATTCTGCGTACCGATAGTGAAGTCGCCCGGTTCAGGCACCAGATAGCCGATCTCTTCGAGAAAATGGCGATAGGCTTCGGGATTGTGGTCTTGCCCGCGATGTTGCCGGTGCCAACTATCAATCTGTGTCTGAAGCGACTGGCGCTTTTCCAGTAATTGCCGGTTTCGCGGGGCGAAACGATCCAGCAAAGCTGCGAAGCCGGTCCAAAATGCGTCTACATCGCGGCCCAGCGGCCCCAAGACTTCGATTTCCAGAAATTCGGCCAGCTGGCGGTCAATCTGCAGCCCGGCACGTGTCGCGATATCGCTCATAATTCCTCACACATGGTTGCGCACAAAACTGCACGCCGGTTCAACGAAATTGTCTGGGGAGGACAAGCGCGATATGGCGGGGTGGGCGGCGAAATGCAACGGCTTTGCCCACATCAAAACCGATGCAGGTGATTGTCGGGGTTGGACTAGCCTGCGCGCCAAGCTAGAGCGGTTTCCGATGAAACAACTTGATGCCAAATATGAAGCGCTGATCGATCCGATTGATCAGGATTTGATGCTGGGCGAAGCGCAGGCATGGAGTGCGGTCAACACCGGCACCGCCAATCTTGACGGCTTGGCCACAATGGCCAGCACGCTGGCCGATGCATTCTCGGCATTACCCGGCGAAGTTCAATTGGTTGACCCAGCGCCCGTAACCGCGATGGGCGCTGATGGCCGAGAATTTGAGAAACAGCACGGCCAGCACTTGACTATGAGCGTGCGGCCAGACGCACAGCGGCGGCTGCTGTTCACAGGTCACATGGACACGGTCTTTCCCAAAGACAGCGACTTTCAGCGCCAGACATGGCTAGATGATGCAACATTGGTCGGACCCGGCCTTGCCGATATGAAAGGCGGGATCGCGGTATTCCTCCACGCACTTAAAGCCCTTGAGCAAAGCGATATAGCGGCAAATATTGGCTATGATATTCTGATCAATTCGGATGAGGAAACAGGTTCGCTCGCATCCGCTGCGCTAATCGAGCAAATGGCGCAGGGAAAGTTCGCGGCGCTTACTTACGAGCCAAGCGCGCTGCCCGATGGAACTTTGGCCCACGCACGCGGCGGCAGTGGCAATTACTCGCTGACAATTACGGGTAAATCGGCTCATGCAGGGCGCAATCCGCAAGATGGCCGCAATGCGATCGTCGCAGCGGCTGCACTGGTCTTGGGGCTCAAGGAACTCCAGAACAGCGAATGTCCGGTTAATCCAGCCAAGATTGAAGGCGGCGCGGCCAATAATGTCGTACCCGATCACGCCGTATTGCGCTTTAATATCCGGCCAAAAAGCCCCAATTCAGCGACGCAATTCGAGGCCGCACTTGCTGCACTAATTGGCCACGTCCGGCAGGCGCACGAAGTCGACATCCATCAGCATGGCGGCATTTCGCGCCCTCCCAAACCAGTAGACCGCAAGGCGCAGGCGCTGTTCGATCTGGTGCGTGATTGCGGAGCATCGCTCGGGCAGGAAATCGGATGGCAATCGACAGGCGGTGTGTGCGATGGCAACAATATCGCATCCTGCGGCGTGCCTGTCGTGGATACGATGGGCGTGCGCGGCGGAGCAATCCATTCTGCCGATGAATTCTTGATTGTGAAATCCCTGTCTGAACGTGCGGCTTTATCCGCACTCGTCATCCACCGAATTGCTTCGGGAGAAGAGCTTTGACTTTCCGTATGCGCGCCGCGCGCGCCGCCGACCTCGAACCACTTTATGAAATGGCCAAGCTAACCGGCGGCGGGTTTACCAATTTACCCGCTGACCGCGCCGCTCTTGGCGCAAAACTGGAGCGCGCCGAAGCATCCTTTGCAGACACCGAAGACGGGCTGAAAGACGAACAATTCGTGCTGGTCCTGGAAAATGTTGAAACCGGCGCGGTTCGCGGCACTTGCCAGCTGTTCACACAGGTCGGCCAGCAATGGCCGTTCTATTCCTACCGTATGACTACCCTGACCCAGCATTCGCAAGAACTGGACCGGACAGTCCGCGCAGAAATGCTCGCCCTGTCGACCGATTTGGAAGGGTCAAGCGAAGTCGGCGGATTGTTTCTCCATCCTAATGAACGTGCTGGCGGGCTTGGCCTGTTGCTCGCCCGCAGCCGGTATTTGTTCGTCGCGATGCACCGCAAACGCTTTGCCGACCGGATATTGGCGGAATTACGCGGTATTATCGACGATCGCGGCGGTTCACCATTCTGGGACGGCGTTGCTGGGCGTTTCTTCGGCATGTCGTTTCAAGAAGCGGATTATTTCAACGCCATCAATGGCAACCAGTTCATCGCTGATCTGATGCCTAAACATCCGGTTTATATCGCGATGCTGAATGATGATGCCCGCAGCGTGATCGGCCTGCCGCACCCTACCGGACGGGCCGCAATGCGTATGCTCGAGAATGAAGGTTTCGCGGCCGAGGGCTATGTCGATATTTTCGATGGCGGACCAAGCATGACCGCCCGCACCGACAATGTGAAAAGCATCGCCGGCTCGGTGCCAGCCAAAGTGTCTGGTGTCGATTTGGACAAAGGCGAGAAAGTCCTTGTCGCGACAGGCAATTTGTCCGAGTTCCGCTGCAGCTACGGCGCACGGGTAATGCTGGAAGACGGTACGATCGCGCTCGATTCTCAATCGGCAGACAATTTGGATGTCAAACCGGGCGACACCGTATGGAGTGTTGAACGTTGACCATGGTCGAGATCAATTTCGATGGAATTGTTGGCCCAAGCCATAATTATGCAGGCCTCAGCCTAGGCAATCTGGCCGCAACCAAAAACGCAGGGGAGACATCCTTTCCTCGAGCCGCAGCGTTGCAGGGTCTGGCAAAAATGCAGGCCAACCGCGCGCTCGGTTTGGCTCAAGGATATTTGCTGCCGCTGCCCCGCCCCAACGGCAAATTGCTTGACGCCCTTGCGGTTGATGACAGTGCTGATCCTGCGCTTACCCGCGCTGCTTGGTCAGCCAGTTCTATGTGGACAGCCAATGCTGCAACCGTCAGTCCTGCTCCCGATACGGCAGACGGAAAATGCCACCTCACTCCCGCCAATCTGATCACTATGCTCCATCGCGGACAGGAGTGGCAGGATACTGCCGCACAACTCCGCGTTGCTTTCGGCGACCAAGATCATTTCACAGTGCATGATGCAGTCCCCGCAAGCTTCGGCGATGAAGGCGCGGCTAACCATATGCGATTCTGCTCTGACCATGATGCGGCAGGCGTTGAAGTATTCGTTTATGGCAGAACCGGAGGTGATTTCCCGGCTCGCCAGCATGAGCAGGCCAGTCGCGCTGTGGCTCGTCTCAACCGGCTCGATCCCGCTCGGACTGTGTTCATAGAACAAAACCCCGATGCGATTGCTGCCGGTGCGTTCCATAACGATGTCGTCGCGGTGGCGAATGAGCGCGTGTTGTTTACCCATGCTCAGGCCTTTGCCGACCAGCAGGGCGCCTATGAAGCGATCCGAGCCAAATTTCCCGAGCTTGAAGTGGTGGAAGTACCCGCGGATGCGGTCAGCATGGCGGAGGCCATTTCGACCTATCTGTTCAACGCCCAATTACTGACTCTGCCAGACGGCGTCATGGCGCTGGTCGTTCCTTCCGAATGTCAGGAGAGTGCCGCCGTGTGGAGTTGGCTTGAAACGATGCTCGCGAGCAACGGCCCCATTCGTAAAGTCATTCCGGTCGATGTGCGCCAGAGCATGGCCAATGGCGGCGGCCCCGCCTGTTTACGGCTGCGCGTAGTGGCGAGCCCTGCGACAATCGACGCGCGTTTTATGCTCAGCGATGCAAATGCTGACATTATCGGTAACATCGTTTCCCAGCATTGGCCTGAAGCAATCGAACCGGGTCAAGTTGGCGATAAGGATCTGGCAAACCGTATCATTGCGGCACGCCATGCTTTGCTCACCGCTCTGGGCCTGCCCGAACTCAGTTAACGCGCTGGACTGATTGTCGGGCCATGTTACACTTGCCTCAACGTTAACCACTAAGCACCGCACCAATCCGTGACTGGCACGGTATTTGCGATGTAAAATATTAACGAAAAAGGATGAGCATGTTCAAAAAGATCGGCAGATTATTTGTCATCAAGACCAAATGGGAAGCCTATCTCATCATCTACGCCCTCGCCCTGGGCGCGACCGCTCGCGGGTCCGAATATATAACGCAATATCCCGGCTGGGGCGGCAAGCTGCTATTTCTGGCGACGACAGGGGCGGTGTTTTTGGCCGGTGCGAAGATTCTCGACTGCTTACGCTACGAACGCGAGGCTAGAGAAGTAGCCGACGTTGACCAACCAACTGCCTTTACCGATAGCTCAACCTAGGAAACGAGTGGTTTGCGCAATTGAATTCGCTAAACCATGGGCCAAGACCAAAGGCAGGATATTTTGCCTGCCAACTTTCAAATAGATCAATCCGAACAGCAGACCAATTGAACCGGTCACGAACGCCCCGTGCATTCCCTGATAATAATAGTGCCGATATCCGAAGAAAATCGCCGCCAGCAAAACTGCGATTAGGCTGGCGATTCTTGATCCGCCCAGCGCATCGGACGATTTCGTGATGATGAATGCCCTGAACAGCAACTCCTCAAAAAACGACCCATGCGTCCAAACGAGCGCCATAATCAACAAATAGGCATCAAAATTGCCTGTTACAAAATCAAACCGCCCGCTGGTTCCAACATCTTCGAACATCAAATCGGCTAACGCGCTTGCGCTGCCAGCGGTGGCAAGAAAAGCGGCGAATACCGCTGCCGTTATTCCGAGCGTTTTCCACCAGCTTTCTGGCCATTTCAGACCCAAATCAGCCCAGCTGTAACCTCGCCGGAAAAGCAAATATGTCGCCGCCGCCATAGCTGAAAAAGTCGAAACTGGGCCGGCATACACCATCGAAAACGGCAGAAAGCTCTGCTTTACTACGACTAAAATTGCGACGACGACCAGCAGATCGATGAAAGCCGCCTTGCGATTCAATTTCGTATGCGCCGTCATACTCGCCCTCCTGCCGGAGTGACGAATGCCGCGCATCATGCTGCGCTGCAAGCACCGCCAATGCTGAGATAGACGAGCAGCGCCCGCCGCTCGATTAGCGACCGCAATTTACGCAGTGCCCGGCTCTTTCAAGCAATTAAAGTGAGGGAGGTTCTGTTGCTAGGCCCCCCCTCGGGCCCCCGGAATCCGTTCTGTTGCCCGGTCGGTCCAACCGCGCTTTAGCTTTGTAAGATCAGGCCGTTAGGCCGTCAGATTACGCAGCGATTGCGAGTGCGTCGTTATCGTTTGCACTTATAGGTTGTGAGCTTTTAACGGGGATTCTCAACCCGGGCAAAAACAATGCTTTTGAACACACGTCGATCCTAGTTCGGCCCCATCAGGAACCCCGCAGAACGGGGATTTTGGTGGAGCCGCCGGGTACTGCCCCCGGGTCCGTTATGTCTATTGCACATCGCAATTTATCGCCATATCCGGTCGAAACCGGCACTCTTTAAATAGGGATGATGAGCCCAAAAGAAAAGGGGCGAGATGCATAATGCGCCCCGCCCCTTGTAAACCAGGTAACTGGTTTAGCTGATTATTGAGCGAGAACGCCCTCTTCAGCATCGGCCTTATCTTCAAGGTCGTCAGCTTTATCTTCAGCTACGTCAGCTTGCGCTTCCAACGATTCTTCAGCGGCTTCTGTTGTTGCGGCATCAGCAGCATCATCAAGATTTTCAGCTTCAGCTTCCATCGCATCAGCTTGCGCTTCGGTTTCGGTTTCAGCACCGTTGTTACAAGCCGAAAGACCCAGAGCTGCAGTCATAGCGGCAGCGATTGCAAATTTACGCATAAAAAATTCCCCTTAGTTTTATAAACATACGGCACGAATCAGGCCACATTGAACAGCTAAACTGTCTGTCGGCTAAATCGTTCCCGATTGGTCAAAACACAAGCTCTATTTTTTCAAAGCGTCGCGAATTTCGGTCAGCAACTCGATCTCAGTCGGACCGCTAGGTGCTTCTTCTTCAACAGATTTTTGAAAACGAGCCTGAACTTTGTTGGTGTAACGCACCAACATGAAGATGATGAAGGCCAGGATCACAAAATTGATGACCGAAGTCACAAATGCGCCCCATGCAAGAACGTTGGCGCCTGCTTCGCGCGCCGCTTCTAGCGACATACCCTTTGCAACTTCGCCACTTAGGACGATGTATTTACTGCTGAAATCGACATCTCCGAAGATCGCGCCAACCAGCGGCATGATCATATCCGCAGTCAGTGAAGCGACAATAACGCCAAATGCACCAGCAATGATGACCGCAACGGCCAGCTCAATGACGTTGCCCTTGGCGATAAAATCTTTGAATTCCGTAAGCATTCCAAACCCCTTTTTTACCGTGTTTTCAAGTGATCTTTGCCATCAAACTCTCGACCTGCCAAGCGACCTATCATCCTTGAAAACAAGCCCAGCTGTGCTATTTACATAATACAGACGCAGAGCAGCCACCGCACCATCGCGGCTAAGGCTTTTGCGAACGCACTTAAAATGGGGAGCAATTCTATGAATTTTTCGAATATCCGCCGCTTGGCTTTTGTTGCCATCGCTTCGCTCGGCCTTGCCGCGTGCGGTATCAATTCAGTTCCCGCCGCTGAGGAAACCGCCAAAGCAAAGTGGGCTGATGTAGAAGCGGCATTCCAGTCCCGTGCTAATTTGCTTGGTAACCTTGGAGAAATCGCCAGCAGCGCATCCGACCGTGAAGGTCAGATCCTGACCGACGTTATTGAAGCGCGCGCCAAGGCAACCAGCATTCAGGTTTCCGCTGATGATCTGAACGATCCGGCCAAGATGGAACAATTTCAGGCTGCCCAAGGCGAATTGAGCAAGGGCCTTGGCCGATTGATGGTCAATGTCGAGCAATATCCGACACTTAAATCCAATGATAATTTCCTGATGCTTCAAGGCCAAGTCGAAGGAATTGAAAACAAGATCCGTATTTCGGTCAGGGATTATAACGAAGCGGTCCGGGTTTATAACACCACAATCCGCACGTTCCCCGACACAATCGGTGCCAATCTGATCCACGGCGCTGAACCGCTGGTTCCTTACACCTCGGTTACCGAGGGCGCAGAGGTTGCCGAACAGTTGGATCTCGGTCCGGATAGCTAAACCAGACAATGCGCTGGCCGGCGCTCCTGATTGCCTTGGTGGCGCCGGCTTCGCTTGTTGCGTGTGACGGTAGATTTGATCCTCTAGGATTGAGTGCAGAACCCGCGATAAAAGCTGTTACGCCACTCGAATTGACAGGAAGGGTCGTCGATGCAGCGGCCTTGATAAGGCCCGAGAAAGAAACCGAATTGACGGCGCGTTTGGAAGCACTTGAGAATGATACTTTGGCGCAAGTGATGATAGTGACCACGCCGGATTTGGATGGTCGCGATATTGCAGGATATGGTCAAGACTTGGGCAACAATTGGGGCATTGGCGACGCGGAACGCAATGACGGCGTTCTGATAATAGTCGCGCCGAATGAACGGAGTGCGCGGCTTGAAGTTGGGAGTGGCATGGAAGATTTACTGACCTTTGCAAGGTCTGCAGAAATTGTTGAAGCTATGCTCATTCACTTCCGTGACGGAGATTATACCGCGGGGATTGAAGCGGGCCTAACTCAAATTGAAACGGACCTACGCGGTGCATCACCGGATATAATGGAGACAAAACTTGCGGCATAGAATCTCAGCCCTACTGGCCCTGTTCGCGATGCTGATTGCCGCGCCATTGGCCGCGCAGACATTCCCTGAATTGACGGGCCAAGTTGTCGATAATGCCGATATTATTCCTGATGCCGACGAAGCCGCTTTGACCGCCAGGCTGGAAGCGTTGGAAACGCAGTCGCAGCGGCAATATGTGATTGTCACCCTGCCCGACTTGCAGGGGTATGACATCGCCGATTACGGTTACCAGTTGGGCCGTGAATGGGGCATTGGCGATGCCGAGCGCAATGACGGGGTGCTGCTGATTGTCGCGCCCAACGAACGCAAAACGCGAATTGAAGTGGGTTACGGGTTGGAGCCGGTCTTGACCGATGGCCTGACCACTTTGATCGTGCAGAAACAGATGCTGCCATTCTTCAAAGAGGGCGATTACGTCGGTGGAATCAACATCGCGACTGACACGATCATCCAGCAATTGACCCTGCCCCCGGAAGAAGCGCAGGCAATTGCCGCTCAAGTCGGGTCCGCAGCCAAAGCGGAAAGCTCAGGCGCCAGACTGGATTTCCCGACAATCATTTTTCTCGGTTTTTTCCTACTGTTTGTGATCATTCCAATGTTCCGCAGTGGGGGTAAGCGCGGCAAGCGCTACAAACGCGGCCTGACTGGCAGCACGGTCGGAGACATCATCCTGTGGGAAGTCGCCAATGCAGCCCTTCGCGGCGCAAGCGGAGGTGACCGTTCCGGTGGCTTCGGCGGTGGGGGCTTTGGCGGCGGCGGCGGATTTTCCGGGGGCGGCGGCAGTTTCGGGGGCGGCGGCGCCTCGGGCGGCTGGTAGGAGATCAAAATGAGCACGAAAACCTATCTCGACGCCGATGCACAGGCGGTTGTTACCAATGCGGTGGCTCAGGCAGAGCTGAACACTTCGGGCGAAATTGTTACAGTGCTGGGGGACCGGTCGGACAGCTATTCGGATATTGCCTTGGCATGGTCTGCGCTAGCATCCTTTCTTGCCCTGACATTTTGCGTAACATTTCCCGAATTCATGCTCGATGGTTATGCAGGTTTGCTCGGCAACTGGAATGCTGAATGGAGCCCGCGTGAAATTTTCGCGATGGCGGCAGGTGCCGCAATCTTCTGGTTCCTGTTATTGTGGCTTTTACAGCTGTGGGATCCGATCAAATTCGCTCTGATCCCCGGCAGGTTAAAAACTGCACGAGCGCATAGCCGCGCAATCGCGATGTTTAAAGTTGGCGCTGAACGGCGTACCCATGGCCGCACCGGCATCCTGATTTATCTTTCGATGAAGGAACACCGGGCGGAAATTGTTGCTGATGAACCCATCGCAGCAATCGTTGATGCCGAAGTGTGGGGCGAGGCGATGGCAGACATGTTGGCAGAGATTAAGAAAGGCAATATCGCCGAGGGTATGGCCGCCGGTGTGCGCGATGTCGGTCAGGTTCTCTCCGAACATTTCCCCCGCGGTGCCGATGATCAGAATGAACTTCCCGACAGGTTGATAATGGTATGAGCGGACCAGACGCAGAGCTGCCCGAACAGATCGTTTGGGAAGGCAAATACATCACCGCGAAGGTTCGCGGCCGGTGGGAATATGTCGGTCGGGCTCGTAATATCCGCGCCGCCGCAATCATTGCAATTGAAGACGGGCATGTGCTGCTGGTCGAACAATATCGCATTCCGCTGGGGAAGATCAGCCTGGAAATTCCCGCTGGCTTAATCGGCGATGATGATGGTTCGGAGGATGAAGCACCCGAAACCGCCGCCATGCGCGAGCTGGAGGAAGAAACCGGCTACACCGCGCAGCGGATGGAAAACCTTGGCGAATATTATTCCAGCCCGGGCATGGTCAGCGAAAGCTTCACCCTGCTGCGCGCGCACGGCCTGACCAAAGTAAGCGAAGGCGGCGGAACCGATAGCGAAGACATCACCGTCCACCGTGTAAAGCTGGCACACTTGCGACAATTCGTTGCGAATTGGCACGCACTTGGCCATGCAGTCGATGTGCGGCTGGCGATTTTGCTGGCGGAAGATTTTTTGCAAGAGGATTGAACATGCCAGCCAACCCCCAAGGACGCGTAAGAGGGAAACTCGCTCTGGTAACCGGAGCCGCCCAAGGTTTGGGTGCAGCCCATTCGACCCTCCTGGCCCGAGAGGGTGCGCGGGTCCTGTGCACTGATATTAACGCCAATGGCGCGGCCCAGACTGCCGAAGCAATCAATCAGGAATGCGGAGCGGGCACCGCCTATTCAATCCAGCATGACGTAACCAGCGCGGCTGATTGGGAAGCCGCAGTGGATGCCGCCCGTGATCACCTCGGCGGGTTGAGCGTTCTCGTAAACAATGCTGGCATCGGCGTTGCGGGTAATATCGAAAGCTGCCAATTTGAGGATTGGAAGCGCTGCTTTGCGGTCAATGTCGATTCCATCTTTCACGGCTGTCAGAAGGCTTTGCCGCTGATGCGCAAACATGCGCCGGGATCGATTGTGAACATTTCATCGATTGCCGGACTTATCGCCAGCGACACAATGCCGGCATACAATTCATCAAAAGCTGCTGTGTGGATGCTGTCCAAATCCATCGCGCTTCACTGCGCAAAACAAAATATGAATATCAGGTGCAATTCAATTCACCCTACTTTCGTAGATACACCGATTTTGGATGGTACGGCAAAACATGCCGGTTTGGACAAGCAGGTTCTGCTCGACAAATTGGCCCGGCAAATACCTTTGAAAATGGTTGGCGAACCTATCGATATCGCCAATGCTGTGCTTTATCTCGCCAGTGACGAGAGCCGCTTCATGACCGGGGCCGAACTTAAACTGGATGGCGGCATTTCTGCGATGTAGTCAGGGCGCAATGCATTTCCGGCCCCTTCTGTGTACTTTTTGGTTATTCTATTTTGGGACTAAGGGGGCTGGCGTGCCCCCTCAGTCTGCAATCAGGGCGATCAAGAGATAGACCAGCAATAGCGAGCCGAAGCCGATCAATGTGCCTGCAACGAAGCCAATACGGACGAGCGTTGCGTCAATGTTGAAATAATTGGCGATACCGCCGCATACACCCCAGACTTTGGCCTGGCCTTTATCGAGGCGAAATGCCTTCGATGGTGGTCCGCCTGCGGATTTACGTTCAAGCTGGCTCATGCCATCATTCCTGCAAATACTACGCCTTGCTCAGCTGGTACGATTGCGTAGGCAAACAGTACGGCAGAGATTGCAAATGAAGAGGCAGCGGCGAGAACACGGCTGCTCATTTCGCTAAGGTTAAACATGGTCAATTTCCTTTATTGGGTTGGATAGTCAGGCTGCGGATTAAGCGAGCAGACCGATTGGGGTGGCTGGGACGATGGCTGTTGCCAAGAACACTGCAGAGATTGCGAGAGCAGAGATGGCGGCGACAGCGCGGTTGCTGAAGAAATTGAAAGTAGTCATTGATTTGTTCCTTTTCGTTAGTGGGCGGTGGGGTGTTCCTACCGATATCAACCACTTTGCAGGCACCGTGCCAGTTTTGAAAAATGGCTTGATTCAGCCATTTTTAAGGAAATTCACTCGAATTCAAATATTAATGCTTACTGAATGTTGGGATTTTACACCATTTTTCAGGATGCCTGTTTCGAGTGGCGTATTTGATGCCCGCTAGCTAGGACATTGTTGCTCATGGCAATCGATCAAATCACTCTTTCGGGATTCCGCAATCACGGCCAGACGCGGCTGGATGGCACCAGCCGTTTCAATTTGCTCGTCGGCGAAAACGGCGCCGGAAAAACCAATGTGCTTGAGGCGATTTCCCTGCTCGCGCCGGGACGCGGCTTGCGCCGCGCCGCTCTGGCGGAGATGGCTGGCAATGATGGCAATGGCGGCTTTTCAATTGGAACTTCGCTCAGCACAGCCCCCGGCGCAGAGCCCGTCCGGCTCGCCACCTACACCGAAGCGACACGCCCCGGGCGCCGCCTTGTCCGTATTAATGGCAGCGATGCGAGCGCGATTGGCCTCAGCGAATGGGTTGCACTGGGCTGGCTTACCCCCGCCATGGACCGCCTGTTTACCGACAGCGCCGGCGCGCGCCGCAGATTTGTCGATCGCATGGCGCTTGCGCTTGATCCGCAACATGCACGGTACGCCACTCGCTATGAAGCCGCCTTGAGAGAGCGCAACCGGCTGCTGTCTGACGAGCGCGAACCGGAAGCCGCTTGGCTCGACGGGGTGGAGGCGCATTTGGCCGAATATGGTGCGGCGCTGTCTGCCGGGCGGGCCAACCTTATCTCGCAAGTGATGGCAGAACTGGCGATGTTACCCGCAGAGCCATTTGCCCGGCCTGCCCTATCCTATGCCTCTGGCGGCCCGATTATGCAGGAGGAACTGGCAGAAGCCCTGCGCGACAACCGCCGCCGCGACCGCGCCGCATCGCGCACTCTTATTGGCCCGCACCGCGATGAATTGCTGGTGACCATGGAAATCAAACACGTTGCAGCGTCAACTTGCTCAACCGGCGAACAGAAAGCGATGCTTATTGCGATTATCCTTGCTCACGCCAACATCGCCGCACGCGGGCGGCCAAATCTGCTGTTGCTGGACGAGGTCGCAGCCCATCTTGATCCGGTGCGCCGAGATGCCCTGTTTGAACGTCTACGCGACAGCGGCGCACAATTGTGGCTAACCGGAACGGAACTCGCGCCCTTTGCAGCCGTGCGCGATGAGGCAGCTATTTGGAAAGTCGATGCCGGGCAGGTCAATCGCATCAGCTAGCTTCGTCTACTCTGCCTCGGGCAAAGCGCCCTTCACCGCATCAACAGTGGCGCCAACCAGCGTTTCAATACCCACTTCGGTGGGATGAATACGGTCGGGCTGGATTAATTCCGGCTTGGTGTAGATCGAATCCAAGAAGAACGGGACCAACCCAGAGCCATATTTCGCAGCAAGTTCTGGATAAAGATTATCAAAATCAGCCTGAAATTGCGCAAAATTGGGCGGCGCACGCATTCCCATCAACAGCACCGGAATGTCGCGCTTCTTCAATTCGTTCAGCATCGCTTCGATATTCGACCGAGTCTGATTGGGCTGGATGCCCCGCAGCAAATCATTGCCCCCCAGCTCAAGGATAAACAGATCAGGTCGTTCTTCCTGCGCATCGAGTGTGAAGGTCAGACGTTGCAACCCCGCGGCGGTAGTGTCACCCGAGACACCCGCATTAGTGACCCGAGCGTTGATACCCTGCGCTCGCAATGCGCCCTCCAATTTGGCGGGGTAGCTATCCTCCTGCGCGACATTATATCCAGCAAACAAACTGTCACCGAAAGCAAGAATGCGCCGCTCTGGCCCCATAACAGGCTGTTCGGCTGCAATTGCGCCAACATTTTCTGCTCCGACGGTTTTGCTCGCAGGTGGCTCGGTTCCGCAAGCGGCGAGCGCCAAGCTCAACAGAAAGGCGGGAACAATCGACAAACGACATAGTTGCATGGATGAGCCTCCTTGCTCAGCCCCTTTCCCTATGCGATTGGTCTTTGGTGACAAGTCAAAACACGATTTCCGCCCGTAATCTCACTCTCACTTATGATCCTGACAAGAATCCCGTCGAGGTTCTGCGCGGGATTGATCTTGATATTGCATCGGGAGAGGTGGTTGCGCTGCTTGGTCCCTCGGGGTCCGGAAAAAGCTCGCTTATGGCTGTGCTGTCCGGCCTTGAACGGTCGAGCGGCGGCAGCTTGGGTGTAGCAGGGCAAGATTTCACGACGATGGATGAAGACCAATTGGCGTGGGCGCGCCGGGGCCGCATTGGCATAGTCTTACAGGCGTTCCATTTACTGCCAACCATGACCGCGCTCGAGAACGTCGCCACACCCATGGAGCTCGCAGGCGATCCTGATGCGACCGCCAAAGCGCAGGCGGAATTGGAGGCTGTCGGTTTGGGCCACAGACTCGGACATTACCCCACACAACTTTCGGGCGGCGAGCAGCAGCGAGTAGCCATTGCCCGCGCAATTGCCCCAGGGCCGCAATTGATCTTTGCAGACGAGCCCACTGGCAATCTCGACATTTCGACCGGGCATGACATCATCGAATTGCTGTTCAAACGCAGACAAGACACCGGAGCGACATTGCTGGTCATCACGCATGACGTTGAACTGGCCGAGCGCTGCGGGCGAATTATCACCATTGGCGACGGTTTGATCGCCAGCGACACCGCGGCAGCATGAATAATGCCCTGACTTGGGCCGCCGCATGGCGGATTGCGAAGCGCGACCTTAATGGGCGTTTCAAGGGGCTTCGTTTGCTGCTTGTGTGTCTGTTCCTAGGCACGGGAGCCTTAGCGGCAATTGGGACATTAACCGGCGCAATCGAAGCGGAACTGGAGGGTCGCGGACAGGAATTGCTGGGCGGCGACCTTGAGGTCGAAGTTTGGCAGCGCGATCTGAGCGCAGCGGAGAAAATGGCCTTGTCTGAGCTTGGTTCGATCTCAGGCGGAACCCGGTTGCAAGCGATGGCCAGCGCAGGCGAAAACGCCGCTCCCATCGGCCTAAAGGCGGTTGATGCCAATTGGCCGCTATACGGAACGCTTACGCTTAAGAGCGGCGAAAAGGCTTCTGCCCCCAAACTTGGCGAAGCATGGGTCGCACAAGGCGCGATTGACCGTTTGGGCATTGCGGTGGGTGACAGCTTTACTATCGGCCAGACCAAATTGGTCGCAGCTGGCATTATCGACAATGAACCTGATAAGCTGAGCGAAGGCTTCCAGCTTGGGCCAACCATTATCGTAGCAGAGGCAGTTCCCGGCCAAGCCGGTCTGCTTGCGCCAGGATCGATGTATCAAAGCAAATATCGCGTCGCGTTTGACGGCGGCGAGAACCCCGAAACTGTGCAGGAGCAACTGGAGCAGCAATTTCCAGATGCCGGTTTCGATTATCGCACGCGAGACCGCGCCTCGCCTGGTGCAGATCGATTTGTATCGCGGATGGGCGAATTTCTGACACTTGTAGGTCTCGCTGCATTGGTGATCGCCGGCATCGGAATTGGCGGGGGTGTTGCGTCCTATCTTGAGGCGCGCCGCGCTTCGATTGCCACGCTCAAAGTGTTGGGTGCATCAAGCCGCGACATCGCACGTATATACGGCCTGCAAATCGGCGCCGCAGCACTCGTTGGCAGTCTACTCGGGCTGGCTGCAGGCGTGCTTGTCACTCCGTTGCTTGCCGCAGCGCTTGATGGCTTGCTTCCTGTCGATACGGGATTTGTTTTCGAGCCGGTCGCGCTGATTGTTGCGGCCGCATACGGCTTGTTAGTTGCCCTCGTGTTTGCCGCTACCCCGATACTGCGTGCAAGACGCTTTCCCGCGATGGCATTGATGCGGGCGCGGATTGTGCCCTTGGCCCGCGATGGGAGGGCGCTCGGATGGGTGCTCGGCGGACTCATCGGCATTGTCGCCCTCGCCTTGCTGACCGCTCGCCAGCCTTTGCTTTCAGGTGGCTTCCTGATCGGAGCGGCAGTGGTCCTTGGCTTGCTCGCTCTGCTTGGGTGGAGCATACAGAAGCTCGCTGGAAAGTTGCCCCGCCCGGCCAACCCGCTGGTCCGCAATGCGCTCGCCAATCTTCACCGGCCTGGCGCATCAACCGGGGCATTAGTGACAGCGCTTGGCTTTGGATTGAGCGCCTTTGTACTGCTCGCAGCGATCCAGAGCAGCTTGCAAGGTAACATCGATCAACGTGTTCCTGCACAGGCGCCAGACTATTTCGTGCTCGATATTCCCAAGGATCAAGAAGGCGAATTCCGGCAACTGGTGCTCACCAATCAGGCCAACGCGGAAATCAGGACTGTCCCCGCGCTACGCGGGGCAATTCTGGCTTATGGGCCGGAAGCCGCGATGACCCGCGTCGCGGATTTGGAAGAGCTGCCAGAAGGCGCATGGCCGCTACGCGGAGAGCGCGGCCTGACCTATTCCGACACACTGCCCATGGGCAATTCTCTGACCAAGGGAGAGTGGTGGGACGAGGATTATTCCGGCGAGCCTTTGGTATCGATTGATGCCGAATTTGCTGAGGCGGTCGACCTCAAAATCGGGGACAATCTGACAATTGGCATTCTGGGGATCGAGCGCACCGCGCGCATTGCCAATCTGCGGGTGATTGATTGGGAGAATATGGGCTTCAACTATGTGCTCGTATTCTCGTCCAACGCGTTGTCAGATGCGCCGCACAACCTTGCCGCCACGATTGACCTCCCCGAAGGCACCACTGCCGGGCCATTGCTGCGAGAGTTGGTCAAGAGCTTTCCATCTTCGTCGGTGATCGAAATCGGACAGGTCTTGGCAGAAGCCCGCACGATCCTTGGTCAGGTTAGTCTGGCGACCTTCGCCGCCGCATCAGTAGCGGTGCTGGCCGGGTTGGCGGTGCTGATCGGGGCGATTGCCGCGGCCCGCGCGGCTCGAACCTATGATACGGTCGTCATGCGGGTGCTTGGCGCAAGCCGCCGGCAGATCCTGTTTATGCAATTGGCCGAATACGGCTTGCTCGCGGCAATACTGGCTCTGGTTGCGCTTGGGCTTGGAAGCGGGCTCGCTTGGCTTGTCATTACCCAACTGTTCGAATTCGATTGGCTGCCAAATTGGGGCGAGATACTAGCCGTGCTCGGCGGGGGACTGGCATTTGTGCTATTGTTCGCGCTGGCCGGTTCGCTGCCATTATTGAGAGCGAAACCGGCGCAAGCTTTGCGGGCACTTTGAGGTTTAGCTGAACACTTTGATATCGTGTCTATCGTGCGGGTCAGGCCACATTTATGGCTGCTGCATGTGCCAGCCATACTCATAAATACCAGCACAATGGCGCTACCAGCCAGCTGGATGAGGCAGAAAAACCAGACCTAACTTGATTTTTCGATATTTTGCCGCCGGCGAACTTTAACGGCAACCGCCCGAGTGCTGCTAACCATTGCGAA
This sequence comes from Pontixanthobacter gangjinensis, assembly GCF_009827545.1. Lineage (NCBI taxonomy): Bacteria > Pseudomonadati > Pseudomonadota > Alphaproteobacteria > Sphingomonadales > Erythrobacteraceae > Pontixanthobacter > Pontixanthobacter gangjinensis. Next base: position 2,484,534 of record NZ_WTYS01000001.1, read on the forward strand.
GATTCCAAATCCAAGCGCGCCGCAGAAGATAGTGCGTCCGGCTCGCTCGCTGCCGAATAAGACGGCATGCATGGTACGAAAAAGCCCCTTTGCCTCCAGTCCGGCAAAGGGGCTTTTATCATTGAAGGCCTGGCGCAATGCCGGGCAAACCTTCAGCTATTCAAAGGTCGACGCGCTCACCGGGTCAATCGGATCTTCGCCATATTTGTTGGGTCCCTTTGTGCCTGGCAACGCCATCACGACATAGAACCCAATAAACACAAGGAAGTTCAACAACGGAATTACCATCAAAATGAGATAAACGAGATAAAGCCATCCGGTGAGATTCATATCGTGGAGGCGCCGGATCGACACTGCCGTTGAGGCAACGCCAGTCAGAATTGCCCAAGCATAAACTGGAATTATGAGCAACACTGCAAAGCCTACACCTGCCCCCGCCATAGTGCCCATCAATGCGCTTGTTGGGTCAAGAGACGAAAGTCCGCCTGCAAAGAGGAAAACGAGAAGGACGAGACCCAAGACAACCAATATATTGAATAAAAAGAACATCCAAAACTCTTGGCGGCCCGAGCGGCCTTCGATCAACCGGTACAATTTCCGGTATGGCATCATCATATATTCCATGGAACATCCCCCCTATTTTGTGGCTCCCGAATATAAACGAACATATTCTATCCGATTACGCAATATCAATTAACATAAAAAAGGGGCCGCCTTTCGGCAGCCCCTAATTTAATAGCTTTGCAAGTCCGGATTAGAACTTGAAGCGAACTACGCCGCCATAGGTCCGTGGCGGGCTAGGATAGCCTGACACTGTTCCTGCCTGTGCAACACCATCAAACACAGTTGTGATAAACTGATCGTTGAACAGGTTACGGACATAGGCACCAATTTCGAGGCCATTTTCAAGCTTCAAAGTTGTCGACGCATTGACCAAATTCACCGCACGATTGAAGATTTGGGTGTTGCCCAGTGCAGCGTTGAAGGTCGGCAGGCCGTTGTTAATCGGCGTATTGCTTTCATGGCTGAAATCAACGCGAGTAACGAGCTCATTTCCGCTCGACCCCAATTCCATCATGTGAGTGGCCGATGTCGAGATAGCAATTTGCGGGATACCTGCCGGTTTCACGCCGCTTAGATCACCCAAAACACTGCCCGGGAAGTCATCGAACAATGGGTCGAGGTAAGTCGTCGCGAAGGTGAAGACCAAGCTATCGCTCGGACGGATTGTTGCATCGAATTCGAAGCCCTTAACCGATTGTTGACCTGCATTTTGCAGGGCAAAGCCGGTTCCGGTGAACGCCAGACTTTGGAAGCCTTTGATCGTTTGGTCGAACAGAGCGAGGTTAAAGCCGAAGCCTTCCCACTGGCCCTTGATGCCAACTTCATAAACCTCAGCATTCTCCGGACCCGCGAAGCGTGAACCGGTGCTCAGGTTTGGAATGGCCAGACCTGCATCGAGAATTGGCGATGAAGGGGCTGCAAAAGTCGACCGACCTGGGCCGGCTGTGTAATCCGCCGATGACGGACGGCTGTCACGCGACAAGTTCACCGAGCTGGCTTTGAAGCCAGTCGCATAGCTTGCGTAGACATTGACCTCTTCGGAGATACGATACGCAGCCCGCAGCAGATATGTAAACTTGTCGTCACGGGTCTTACCGTCTTCAACAGCGTTAGGGATGGTAAGGAATGGAGGTTGGAACTGGAAACCAGACAACGGCAAAAGCGTATTAACCGCCGGATTCGTTGCAGCCGCAAGCAAGGCTGCCTGGTTGGCAGCAGGCAATGCTTGGAACTGATCGCGAGTCGTAATCCCTCCGCCCGTGGCCAAAGTGATAAAGGCATCAACCAGATTGATCTGGCCCAATGGATCCGGGCTTAGCTGCGCAAGAGCGAAGTCCTTCTTATCATCGGTGTAGTTGAAACCGCCAGTTAAGACCAAGCCGTCAAACGGTTCGAAATCAACCGTACCAAACAACGAGTAGGATGTGTTGTCCATCCGGAAGGTTTCTTGCGAAAGTAGCGGAGTGCGGAAAATGCTTTCTTGCGGAAGGCCAAGGGCCGCTTCGACACCGTTGAAAACAGAAGGTGCGCCGGTAAGAATATCTGCCGGATTTCCGCCAGCAAGAAGTTCGAACACATCGCGGATACGGCTTCCGTTCTGGATCGCACTGTCTTGCGAGATGCTTTCGTCGAAATAATACCCGCCGAGCAGGAAGTTGATCGGACCGTCAAAATCAGAAGCAACGCGGAATTCCTGCGTTATGCTCTTCACAGCCTGATCGCGCGTTTCTGTCGCAATGTCAGCGCTGGTGTAATCAATGTCCGAAAGGAAGAAGTTCTTCAGTTCGCGATATGAGGAAATCGACGTGAACGACAACGCACCCGCCTGATAGTCCATCTGCAAAGAGCCGCCGTAATTATCGACTTCGTTTGTTGGGACAAAGTTCAGATACGCATCATAGCTGAAAGGATCTGTGCTCAGCTGTCCGCCAACTGCGTTGATCGCGCCGGTAACCGGACCTGCAACCAAGGTTGTGACCTGACAGCAGACTTCGTCAATTCTTGAATAGTCGACAATGAAGCGAGCTTTAAAATCAGACGATGGTTCAAACAGCAACTGGCCGCGTGTCGCCCAGCGATTGCGGTTGTTCTGCTCTTCATCCAGATTGACTATATTAGCGTAACCGTCGCGCTTGTTGTAGCTGCCGTCGACCGAGAAAGCGATTGTGTCGCTAAGCGGGCCAGTAACGTCAGCCTTCAGCACGATATTGTTGAAATTGCCGTAAACAGCCTCAACCGCGCCGCCGAACTGGAACTGTGGCTCGCGGGTAATGACCGAGATCACACCGGCAGACGCGTTCTTGCCGAACAGGGTCGATTGCGGGCCGTTCAGAACTTCGATGCGCTGAACATTGGGAAGATCGGACAGGGCAGCTGCCGAACGCGAGCGGAACACCCCATCGATAAACACGCCAACCGATGGCTCGATGCCGAAGTTGTTATCGCCGTTACCGAAACCACGAATGATGAAAGTGGATGCTGACGAGGTCTGCAACTGGCTGACCCGAAGCGAAGGCGCAACGGTCTGGAGGTCGAGCACGTCGCGGATTTGCGCGTTTTCGAGTGTCTCGCCCGAAGTTACCGAAACTGAAATCGGTGTTTCCTGAAGCGTGGTCTCACGCTTCGTGCCGGTGACGATGATGATATTCTCGTCAAGAAATTCTTCTTCATCGGCCGCAGCAACATCTGTGTCTGCATCTTGCGCCATCGCTGCGGAGGGAATCGCAAGGCCAACAGCTGCGACGCTTGCGTAAAGTGCAGCACGTGAAGACGCGCTGCTTTTAAAAGCAGTAAATTTCATGGATTCTCCATCCTCTACCGTGTAGCCTGTTCTAATGCAGGCAACATCTGCCAAGGAGCATAGGTATGCACACGTTCATGCTCAAGCAATAATGCGAGCGACCTTCGGCCTGTGGTCATTTTGTGACCAATCTGCCACACAGGCTTTTGCAAGGCAGAGTTGAAGCCAAGGCTTGCTGTATTGAGCCCCCTCGGCTACGGGGCGCGCGATATTGCGCTGCACAATTGCCTGCGCACCTCCACCGACCGGCTCATGTAGTGGCCGGACCCTAGAATTTGAAAGCATATCACAATGTCCGCTAATCAGCGCAACGTGGCGATCATCGCCCACGTCGACCACGGCAAGACCACTCTTGTTGACCAGCTCTTCCGCCAATCCGGCACCTATCGTGACAATCAGCGCATTGAAGAACGCGCGATGGATTCCAACGATCTGGAAAAAGAGCGCGGGATTACCATTCTGGCGAAATGTACCTCGGTCGAATATGGCGAAGGCGAGAATGCACGCCGGATCAATATCGTTGATACGCCAGGCCACGCCGATTTCGGCGGCGAAGTGGAGCGCATTCTCTCGATGGTCGATGGCGTAATTCTGCTGGTCGATTCGTCCGAAGGCGCGATGCCGCAGACCAAATTCGTTACCGGCAAAGCGCTTGCGCTCGGCCTGAAACCAATTGTCGTCGTCAACAAAATTGACCGACCCGATGGACGCGCAGCAGAGGTACTCGACGAAGTTTTCGACCTATTCGTCAGCCTCGACGCTAACGATGAACAGCTCGACTTCCCTGTTCTTTATGCCTCGGGCCGCAATGGTTATGCCAGCGAGGACATCGACGCCCGCGAAGGCGATTTGACGCCATTGTTTGAGAAAATTGTCGAGCACGTCCCCGCCCCACAGGCGGATTATGACGGCCCGTTCAAATTCCTCGTGACACTGCTGGACCGCGACAATTTCCTCGGCCGGATTCTTACCGGCAAGGTGGAATCGGGCACAATCAAGGTCAACGCACCAATCCACGCGCTCGACAATGACGGGAACATTGTTGAAACTGGTCGCGCGTCCAAATTGATGGCATTCCGCGGCCTCGAGCGCGTCCCTGTCGAAGAAGCCCGCGCTGGCGACATTATTTCCATGGCCGGCCTAGCCGTTGCGACCGTGTCCAACACCATTTGCGATCCATCCGTAACCGAGCCGCTTCACGCACAGCCAATCGATCCACCAACGCTGTCGATGCGATTTGCGGTCAATGACAGTCCGTTTGCAGGCCGCGAAGGCACCAAAGTTACCAGCCGGATGATCCGCGACCGTTTGGCTCGCGAAGCAGAAAGCAACGTAGCGATTAAAATCAGCGAGTCTGCCGATAAGGACAGCTTCGAAGTTGCTGGCCGGGGCGAATTGCAGCTGGGTGTTTTGATCGAAACGATGCGCCGCGAAGGCTTTGAACTCGGTATCAGCCGCCCACGCGTGCTTTATCAAGAAGACGAAAATGGCAACCGAACCGAGCCATACGAGACTGTCGTCATTGACGTGGACGATGAATATTCGGGCACAGTGGTCGAGAAAATCGCCATGCGCAAAGGCGAAATGACCGATATGCGTCCGTCGGGCGGCGGTAAGACTCGCATTACCTTCAGCGCCCCGTCGCGCGGCTTGATCGGCTATCACGGTGAATTCCTGTCCGACACGCGCGGAACCGGCATCATGAACCGCCTGTTCGAGAAATATGGCCCTTACAAAGGCACAATCGAAGGCCGCCAGAATGGCGTGTTGATTTCGAACTGCACTGGCGAAGCGGTTGGCTATGCGCTCAATATGCTCGAAGAGCGCGGCGAATTGTTCATCGGCAGTCAGGCGAAGATCTATGAAGGCATGATTATTGGCGAAAATGCCAAGCCTGACGACCTCGAAGTCAACCCGATGAAATCGAAGGCGCTGACCAACTTCCGGTCGACCGGCAAGGATGACGCGATCCGTCTGACCACGCCGCGCAAGATGAGCCTGGAACAGTCAATCGCCTATATCGATAATGATGAAATGGTCGAAGTGACGCCCGAAAGCATCCGCCTTCGCAAATCGGAACTCGACCCGAACGAGCGCAAGAAACAGCGCCGCAAGATGGGCGACTAAGCGAGATAAATTATCCGGCGGCGATAAGGGTCTGACCATTTATCGCCGCCGCAATTTATTGATTTGTCCGCCGAACTCGCTTCAGTTACGCCAAGAATTCCTCAACCAAAGAAATTCGGCTGGCCATTTGATGCGCTAACCCCGCCATCAACGGGCAAATTAACACCGGTCACAAACACCGCATCATCGCTGGCAAGAAATGCAACCGGCCCGGCAATTTCCGATGGCTCGGCGGCGCGGCCGAGCGGCATCCGGTTTTTGATCGCCTTCATCGCCTGCTCATTATCGGTTAGGCCAGCGGTCATATCCGACCGCGTTAGCGATGGGCAGATGCAATTCACGCGAACGCCCTGTGCACCTAATTGCAGCGCCAGCGAACGCGTCAGGTTTGTCACCGCCCCCTTTGAAGCGTTATAAATCGGCAGCGACCAATCCCCGCCAATGCCCGATACGCTGGAAATATTGACGATATTGCCCTTCGTCTTGATCAGTTCGGGAATGGCCGCGCGGCTAAGATACAGCACTCCCTTCACATTGATGTCGATAATCCGGTCAATTTCACTGTCCTTGGCATCGGCGAGCAGGCCCATTCCAGCCACTCCGGCATTGTTGACCAGCACATCCAGCGCGCCGAAATGATCAACGGTTTTGCTGATAATCTCCGCAGCAAATTCGGGCTTCGACACATCACCCTCGACAATCAAAGTCCGCTCCGGATCGAGCGTTGCGGCCACTTCCTCGCAATCGGCACGGTTGCGCGAATTAAGCACGACATTCGCTCCTTCCTCAACAAAACGGCGGGCGATACCCTCGCCGATACCGTTGGAGGAGCCGGTTACAATGATAGTTTTGCCAGCGAAGCGGGACATGGAAATCTCCTTGAGAACGGACGGGTCTGAGTTGAGGCAATGTTCGGCGTTTGGTAGCAAGACCGCAAGGGCTTTTCCTGAATGGGGTGCTCAGCCTGCCTAAGCTTGCGCAGAGCCAAGCATTTCTGCAGGCATCGGCGGACCGTTCTATGCTAAGACCGCTAGCGAGAGCAAATGGAAGCAGCGATGAGCCATCATACACCCGAAACCTCATCCAGCATTGATACGCTGGGCCAGCGTGCCAAGACGGCTGCAAAGGGCTTGCTGAGCGCGCCAAACACCGCAAAAAACCTTGCTTTGACCAAGGCGGCAGAAGCCCTTCGCGAAGCATCGGCTGACATTCTTGCGGCTAATCTGCGCGATGTGGAGAGTATCCGCGACACTAAGCCTGCCGCATTTATTGACCGGCTTATGCTGGATCAGGCCCGTGTCGAAGCGATGGCCAAAGCGCTGGAGGACATTGCCGCCCTACCCGATCCAGTAGGCCGTGTGCTCGCCACATTCGAGCGGCCAAATGGCTTGAAGATAGAGCGCGTAGCAGTGCCGATCGGGGTGATAGCAATGATTTACGAATCGCGTCCCAATGTCGGCGCCGATGCGAGCGCGCTGTGCTTGAAGTCGGGTAATGCAATTATCCTGCGAGGCGGATCGGAAAGCCACCATTCCACCGTCGCCATCGTCGCTTGTATGCGCAGCGGATTGGCGGCGGCGGGCCTACCGCAAGATGCAGTGCAAATGGTCGAGACAACCAGCCGCGAGGCGGTGGGCGAATTGCTGCGCGCTGTGGACTATATCGATCTGGCAATTCCCCGCGGCGGCCGCGGCCTTGTCGAGCTTGTACGGGATCAGGCGCGAGTGCCAACTTTGCTGCATCTCGACGGCAATTGTCACACCTATGTCCATAGCGCCGCTGATCAGGACAACGCGGTGGAGGTTATTTACAACGCAAAAATGCGCCGAACGGGAGTGTGCGGCGCGACCGAAAGTATCGTAGTTGACCGCGCTATTGCAGCCGAATTTCTGCCAATATTGGCCGATGAGCTATCCGATTGCGAGCTGCGCGGAGATGCAGAAGCTGTTGCGATTGATGCCCGCATCCTCCTCGCAACAGATGAGGATTTCGACACCGAATATCTGGACGCGGTTGCCTCGGTAAAAATCGCCAGCGGCCTGACCGAAGCGATCGAATTTGTGGCGAAGCATTCTTCCGGTCACACCGATGCAATTCTGACCGAAGACGATGCCGTTGCACGCCAATTTATGACCGCCATTGATAGCGCGATAGTGATGCACAATACATCAACTCAATTTGCCGATGGCGGCGAGTTTGGCATGGGCGCAGAAATCGGCATCGCGACCGGCAAGATGCATGCGCGCGGCCCCGTCGGACTGGAACAGCTGACCAGTTTCAAATATCTGGTCCACGGCCAGGGCCAGACGCGGCCTTAGTGTGGCTTCACTGGCCCGCCAGGTGGCCAGACACGCGATAGGCTGATAATGCGCAGCGCATGGAAACAGGCACGCTCATTTCGCTCGCAATCTACTTCATTTTGATGATCGCCATCGGGCTTTATGCCTGGCGCAAATCGACATCGGACAGCGCAGGATATCTGCTCGCCGGGCGAAATTTGCATCCTGCGGTTGCGGCACTCTCAGCGGGAGCATCGGATATGTCGGGCTGGCTGCTGCTCGGTTTGCCGGGCGCGCTCTATGCGTCTGGCCTGGTCGAGGCATGGATCGGGATCGGCCTGTTCGTCGGTGCGTTGATAAATTGGATTGTCGTCGCGCCGCGCCTTCGCAAACAGACAGAGGATCTGGGAAACGCGCTGACCATCCCGGAATTTCTCGCCAACCGCTTCCCTGACAAAGCCGTGCTGCTGCGGGTCATTTCAGCGCTGATTATCGTCGCTTTTTTCGCGGTTTATACTGCAGCCGGTCTGGTTGGCGGCGGGAAGCTGTTCGAAACGAGCTTTGCAGCTATGTTCGGCGACATTGGCATCAGCGACTATGCGCTGGGCATCTGGCTGACGGCCGGCGTCGTGCTTGCATACACTATGGTGGGCGGTTTCCTTGCAGTTAGCCTGACTGACTTTGTCCAGGGCTGCATTATGGTGGTCGCGCTGGTGTTGATGCCACTGGTGGTGATCATGGGCGGAACGGACTTAAGCGCGGCGGCAAATGCTGCGGCAGCTACAGGCAACCTCGAATATCTTGATTTGTTTGGAGGGCTGACATTTATCGGCTTCGTCAGCGCGGTCGCTTGGGGTCTCGGCTATTTCGGACAGCCTCATATTATCGTGCGGTTTATGGCCGTTCGCAGCGTGGCTGCGGTAAAAACCGCAGGTATTATCGGAATGAGCTGGATGGGTGTCGCGCTGCTCGGTGCGATCGGTATCGGGATTGCCGGACGCGCCTATGCCGAACAAAACGGTATTACGGTGGAAGACCCCGAGACAATCTTCATCATCCTCGCCGATTTGCTGTTCCATCCCCTGATCACCGGCTTCCTACTCGCGGCACTGCTTGCAGCGATTATGAGCACGATCAGCTCGCAATTGCTGGTCGCTTCATCCTCGCTGACAGAGGATTTCTACCGGCTGTTCCTGCGCAAGCAGGCGAGCGAGCGCGAGACAGTGACCGTCAGCAGGCTCAGCGTATTGCTGGTCGCACTGCTTGCACTGGCGATTGCCAGCAATCCGGATAGTCAGGTTTTGGGGCTGGTTTCGAATGCGTGGGCGGGATTTGGCGCAGCCTTCGGGCCGCTGATCATTCTTTCGCTGACTTGGGACAAGATGACCGGTGCAGGCGCGGTTTCGGGCCTGGTCATAGGGGCCGCGACTGTGATGTTGTGGATCTGGCTCGGCTGGAACGGTACGTTTATGGGTGGCCAAGGCATCTACGAAATTATTCCCGGCTTCGCAGCAGCATGGATCGCTATCGTATTGGTCAGCATGGCTACCCGAAAACAGGAGGCATAGATGGCTAAAATCACCGGATTGGGCGGCGTTTTCTACGTTGTAAAAGATCCCAAGGCGACGCGCGAGTGGTACCGCGAGAAACTCGGGCTTGATGGTGAATATGGCCCGCAACTCAATTGGTCTGAGGAAACAGGGGAACAGCCCTATTCGCTCATCAGCCACTTTAGTGACGACAAATATATGAAGCCGGGTACTGCCAGCTTCATGATCAATTTGCGTGTCGACAAACTTGATGAATTCGTCGCAATCTTGAAGACACGCGGCGTTGAAATTCTCGACAGTGTCGATGAAGGATATGGCAAATTTGCGTGGCTCCTCGACCCGGACGGCATAAAAATCGAGCTTTGGGAACAGGTCGACACGCCCGAGTAAATGGCTTTGCCAAGCACCTGCCTCACCATGTTTAGGGCTTCCTTAACCATATATCCGCCATGGTCTTCACCGTGTTTCGGCCTTTCGCCCTGATTGCCTTATTGTTCGCCCTGAGCGGCTGCAACCTACTGCCTAAGGGTGATAGCGGCGCTGCCAAGCCGAAAATTGCTGCAAATGGCGGTACCATGCCTGCCACTCCCATCGCGCAAAAGTGCCTCGCCCAGCTTGGTCAAACCGGCTCGCGCTTCGCGGCCATCCCTGACCAATATTATGGTGCAGGATGTTCAACTTTAAACGCTGTGCGTCTGTCCGATCTGCGCGGAGACCAAGCCAGCTTTGCCCTCGCCAATCTCGGTCCCGTTGCTTGTCCGACCGCAACCGCATTTGCAGGCTGGGCCCGTTTCGGGGTCGACCGTGCTGCACAGCGGATGCTCGGCAGCCCGCTTGCCAGAATCGAAACCATGGGCAGTTACAATTGCCGCAATGTTTCAGGCACCAGTCGCCGCTCCGCCCACTCCAACGCGCAGGCCATCGACATTTCTGCGTTCATCCTTGCGGACGGGCGTCGGATCAGCGTTGCAGGTGATTGGAACAACGGCACGCAGGCCGAACGTGAGTTTCTCAAGACTATTCACCGCAGTGCCTGCAAGCGCTTCGGTACAGTGCTTGGGCCCGCATATAATGCGGCGCATAAAGACCACTTTCACCTCGAGACGGGCGACAGCAATTTTTGTCGCTGAACGCTGCGCTGACCATCACGCAGAAACACGCGCGGTAATTTGGGCCTCCATCCGCAACCTTACCGCTTCGGCGGGATGGTGCGCCCCAAGCTTACTCATCATTTTTGCCCGGTGGATTTCGACAGTTCGCGGACTGATATCCAATTCGCGCGCAATCGCCTTGTTGCTAAGCCCCTTGGTCAACCAATCCAGCACTTCGCGTTCACGATTGGAAAGCTGCGATATCCTGTTGCGCGCATCGATAAGCTTGCGCTGCGCAAGTCCAAATTCATTTGCTTCGGTGGCTATGCCGGTCAATGTTCGGTCGAGCTCTGCCATGTCTATTGGCAAGCCGATATAGCTGAGTGCGCCAGCTTTGGTCGCAGCAACAATCCGGCCTGGACGCAACACATCTGACAAAGCAATTAGCGGAAGCCAAACGCCAGCATTGGTCAGTTCGGCCATCAAATTCTCGATACCGCCAGTTTCGGGATCATCACGCGCAACGATGATCCCTTCCGTCAACGGGCGTTCGGCAAGTTCAGAAAGATCTGCATAGACTTCTGCATGATAACCAAGGTCAAATGCGACCCGTGACAACTCGCCTCTTACTTTACTGGACGGGTCAACTATGTGAATGATATAATGATTTTCCATGGCCGTACTTGTGGCCACATACGCAGCATTGCGCACTCCGTAGTAACACCAATACCGACTTTTACGATCAGTAATTAGACTGAGTATTACCTCGTAAAAATATCAAAAAATCAATATCCGAAATGGATTTTTATTGTCCAAATTTTGTTAAAACCATACAAATCGCGAAGAAATCTATTCGTGATCGAACTTATAATCGGGCAAAGAATGAAACGCAGAGCGCAGGGCATCACCCCAACTGGACGAAATCGCCTGAAAATAGGGGTCGTCTTGCGTGATCCGGCGCTCGTGCGCAGGTTCGAACTGGTCACGTTCAATAACCATCAGATCAAGCGGGAGGCCGACTGACAAATTGGCTTTAAGCGTGGAATCAAACGAGACCATCAGCAGTTTGACTGCGTCTTCAAAGTTCATATTCCGGTCATATCCGCGCAGGATAATTGGACGTCCATATTTGGTTTCGCCAATTTGCAGGAAGGGCGTGTCGAAGCTGGCTTCGATGAAGTTTCCTTCGGGATAGATCAGGAACAGGCGCGGCTCCATGCCATCAATTTGCCCCGCTAAGATAATCGATGCGGTGAACCGCCCCTTACCGCGCGCGCCATTCCCATCCTGCGTTTCCTGCACTGTTGCACGCAGCAACCTGCCAATTTCCGATGCGACCTGGAACATCGTCGACGCTTTAAGCAGCGAGTTATCGCGATCTTCAGGCGCTTTTGTGCGTTCTTCCAGCTGGCCAATGACATTCTGGGTGGTAGCCAGGTTTCCGGCGGTCATGACCGAAATGATCCGTTCGCCCGGAACTTTCCAGGTGAACATCTTACGGTACACTGAAATGTTATCCACGCCCGAATTGGTCCGCGTATCGCTCATCATGACGAGGCCCTTGTCGAGCATCATTCCCACACAATATGTCATTGAATATTCCTCGGATGGCCGTGTTGCTGATGGCCGACTCTCAAACTGGAAGGCCTCAGTTACACTGCAACTGTCGCGCGGTCTAATGTCTTTATTGCTGGACGACCTGCTGCTGCTCGACCGCCACTGCAACTTGCAGATCTTCGCTTCGCGCACCGAAGCTGATGCCGGTAATCGGGGCTGCATCGCGGTAATCGCGCCCGGTTGCCACCCGGACATACCGCGGATCTGGGCTGATTACATTCGAGACATCGAACCCGACCCAGCCAAGCCCGTCAACATGCGCTTCTGCCCAAGCGTGGGTTGCTTCTTGCTCCACCCGGTCATTCATCATCAAATAGCCGCTGACATAACGCGCGGGTATTTCCAATGCGCGCGCTGCTCCGATGAAAATCTGGGCGTGGTCTTGGCACACACCGCTGCCGTGCTTCATCGCTTCTTCTGCGGTTGTTTCAACCTGCGTTTCGCCGGTTTTATATTCCACCCGATCGCGAATGCTTTGCGACAGGCTGTGCAGAATATTGATCTTGGTTTCGCCCTTGGCTTCCAGTTCGCGGATCAATTTCTTCATACTCGGACCAGGCCGAGTCAAATCGGTTTGGCCAAGGAAACTCCATAGAGGCATATGGCCCGAATGTACGCCGATCACGCCGGCATTATCCTCTGTGTCGACCAGCCCTTCGCATCTTACGATCACTTCACGCGCTTCGGGCTCGACCGCAACCAGCGTTACCGTATTGTGGTGCTGGTCCTCATATTGGAGCTCCTCATGCGCGTTCTCATAGGTCATATCCCATTTCAGGATTTTCTGCCCTTGCGTAGCTTTCGGCGTCAGCCTTAGCCGTTGCAATGCATGGACCACCGGATCGGAAAAGCGGTAACGCGTGGTATGTTTGATCGAAAGTCTCATAAGATCACGCGATAAACCTGTAATCTTCAGCGATTGCTGCCGCGATCGCCGAATTGCTGTGGCTGAATTCCAGCAGGAATTGGTGCAGGCCTTTTTCGAAGATATCGTCGATGGTCATGCCGGAAATGCGTGTGTCCGCATCACGCATCAACACATTGCACTCGCCCTCTTTTCCGTGGATCCGCGCAAGTGCCGCCAAATTTTGGCGTAAGGCAGAATGGCAAAAAGCCAGACTGCGCGGAAAACGGTCATCAAGCACCAGAAATTCAACAATACCGCGCGCGTCGATTTGCCCGGCATTCAGGAAACGGTACGCGCGGTCACCCGACACCGAACGAAGGATATTGTCCCATTGCCCGGCATCCATCGTTGAACCGACATAGGACAGTGACGGCAACAACAGATAATATTTGATGTCAAGGATCCGCGCGATGCTGTCGGCGCGCTCGACAAACGTGCCCGCTCGGGCAAAGTGGAACCCTTCGTCGCGCAACATTGATCCTGCCATTGCCCCGTGAACCTGCATCCCGGCCCGCCGGATACTGCTGACGACATATCCAAGATTATTCTGCTGAACGGGCGCAGACAGCATGTCCTTCAGCTGCATCCAGCTTTCATTGATCGCTTCCCACACCTCGCCGCTGATGGCATTTCGCGCCATTCTCGCGTTGGTCCGGACCTGTTCGAACGTGCCGAGAATGTTAGCCGGGTTATCCTTGTTGCGCAGAATAAAATTCCACACCTGCGGTCCATTATATTCACCGCCATGCTGTTCAAACGCAGCCTTGTGTCCGGTAGTCGCAATTACCGAGCGCCATTCCGCATCCGCCGTCGCGAAATCGCGAGTCAACGCCATGCGTAGCCCGGCATCGAGCAGCCGGGCGGTATTTTCTGCGCGTTCCAGATAGCGGAACATCCAGAACAACCCGTTTCCTGTGCGGCCTAGCATTCTTGCGTTCCTTGATGTGTCTCAGCCGCCATCAGTCTTTCAGCACCCACGTATCTTTAGTCCCGCCGCCCTGACTGGAATTCACAACCAGAGACCCTTTCTTCAACGCCACACGTGTCAGACCCCCAGGAGTAATATCGACGCCATTCGGCGAAACCAGTACGTAGGGCCGCAAATCCACATGGCGCGGTGCAAGGCCGCTCTTGGTGAAGATCGGACAAGTCGACAAAGCCAATGTGGGCTGGGCGATATAATTTGTCGGATTATTGGTCAGCTTCTTGCGGAATTCGGCGATCTCTTTCTTCGAAGCGGTTGGACCGATCAACATACCGTATCCGCCCGAACCGTGGACTTCCTTGACCACCAGTTCCTCAAGATTGTCGAGCACATAGCCGAGACTGTCTGGGTCGGAACACCGCCATGTCTGGACATTGGGCAGCAGTGGTTTTTCGCCAGTATAAAACTCGACGATTTCAGGCATAAAGCTGTAGACAGCTTTGTCGTCGCAAACGCCTGTTCCCGGCGCGTTGGCAATTGTTACGCCGCCCGCGCGATAAACATCCATAATTCCGGGGATGCCCAATGCACTGTCGGGATTAAACGTTAGCGGATCCAGATAATCATCATCGACCCGCCGGTAGATCACATCGACCGGCTTGTAGCCTCTCGTTGTCCTCATCTGCACGCGGCCATCAACCACGCGCAAATCGCTGCCTTCGACCAGATAGGCGCCCATCTGATCTGCCAAAAACGAATGTTCGAAATAGGCGCTGTTATAAATTCCGGGAGTCAACACGGCTACATTGGGACGTCCCTTGGTCGCTGGCGGCGCGCACGCGGCAAGGCTCTGCGCGAGACGGCGCGGATAATCCGAGACCGCCTCCACTTCGACTTTCGAAAACAGCTCGGGGAACATCGCCATCATCGTTTCGCGGTTTTCCAGCATATAGCTGACGCCCGACGGGGTTCTGGCGTTATCCTCCAGCACGAACCATTCGTCGGGTCCGGTGCGGACCAGATCTATCCCGACGATATGCGTATAAACTCCGCCCGGCGGCTTAAAACCAACCATCTGGTGCAGCCACGCCGCATTGTTGCGAAACAACCGTTCAGGGATCCGGCCCGACCGGATTATTTCCTGCCGGTGGTAAAGGTCATACAAGAAAGCATTGAGCGCGCTGACGCGCTGTTCGATGCCGCGTGACAATTTGCGCCATTCGCCGGCACCAATTACGCGCGGAACCATATCGAACGGAATTAATCGTTCTTCTGCAGCATCCTCGCCATAGACATTGAAGGTGATGCCCGTTTTGCGGAAATTGCTTTCGGCTTCATTGTGCTTGCGGCGCAGATAGGACTGGTCCTGGCCATTTTGCCAGTCGCAATATCCCTCGTAAGCGGGGCGAACGGAGCCGTCCGCGGTGTGCATTTCATCAAAATTGGAATGAGCGATGCCCACGGACCCCTTGAAACTAGCTGATTAAAACCGAGCACTATGGCTACAGTGATTGATGCTGATGTAAACCCAAAGCTTCAAACTTCTTCGAGTTCCCGCAAAACTGCTCGTATGCATTCGGGCGAGTAGGAGAAGCCGATATGATTGCAGCGCAAGGCAACCGCGCGATCGCGCTCACCAACCTTACCGCAACTGCTTCGCGGGCTGACAATGCCGTCGCGCGCGCTCCAGAATGCAACCGTTTCAACCGGCGGCTTCTGACCTACGTCACCCTCTATCGGCGGATTATCCACCCGATGCCCTGCGATGAACTGATAAATCCGCCAAGCATTATTTGCCCTTGGGTCGCCGGAGAATGGTGAGCCCATAGTAACGACTTTGGCGACTTGATCGGGATGGCGCTTGGCCAGTTCGCGTGCGAATAATCCGCCTAGGCTCCAGCCGACGAGCACTACATCCCTTCCGTAACGCTGGTGAATATCCGCCAGCCGTTCTTCGAGGAATGCGACATTTTCTGATGTGGGTCCGAAATTGAATCCCATGCCCCATCGCTTGACCGTGTGACCCGCTCTCTCAAGCTGCTGGGCCATATATTTCATACGGACCGGATGGGTGCCAAAACCAGGCAGCAGCATTACCGTGCGCGGGGTGACAGCAGCCTCAATATCCATTTTCCGGAAAAGCCTGAGCGCAGGTTCGACCACAACTCGCGCTTCAGCGAGCGTGTGACGGATTTTCGGACGAGCGGCCGCGTCGGGATTCCCCTGACGCGCCAATTCGATCCGGCGCGACAAATCAACCTTAGGGGGTTTTGGGGGTTGCGGCTTGGTGCTGCTCAAAATGCGGCCTCGTTTCAAATTTTTCCCGGTGCATACCCCATAGTGCAAACATCTTTGGCTGTCGCCACCCACAACTTGCCCACTGGCACAACACCCCCCATATGTTCCCGCATGTCAGAACTCGTTATCCGCCGCGGCCTCGAAGAACCCGATACCAGCGGCGATTTTGTCCCGCACAAACCTGCGCGCCCGGAAAAATCAATGCCGGGTAAGAAATTCGAGCTGATTTCCGAATATGAGCCGGCTGGTGATCAACCAACCGCCATTGCCGATCTGGTCGCTGGTGCGAATGACGGGGACAAGACGCAAACTTTGCTGGGCGTGACCGGCAGCGGAAAAACCTTCACCATGGCCAAAGTGATCGAGGCAACCCAGCGCCCTGCCCTGATCCTCGCGCCCAACAAAATCCTTGCCGCACAGCTATACGGAGAGTTCAAAAGCTTTTTCCCGAATAACGCCGTCGAATATTTCGTCAGTTACTACGACTATTATCAGCCAGAAGCCTACGTCCCGCGCAGCGACACCTATATCGAAAAGGAAAGCAGCGTTAACGAGGCGATTGACCGGATGCGCCATTCGGCCACCCGCTCGCTGCTAGAGCGCGATGATGTGATAATCGTGGCATCGGTATCATGTATTTACGGCATCGGCTCGGTCGAAACCTATTCGGCAATGATTTTTGACATCAAGACCGGCACCTCCGTCGATCAGCGCGAGATGATCCGCAAGCTGGTCGCTATGCAATATAAGCGCAATGACGCGGCTTTCACCCGCGGCACGTTTCGGGTGCGCGGCGACAATCTGGAAATCTTCCCGAGCCATTATGAGGATATGGCATGGCGGGTCAGCTTCTTCGGCGATGATATCGAGGAGATAAGCGAATTCGATCCGCTGACGGGCAGCAAAGGCGCCAGTCTGGAAGTCGTGCGCGTCTATGCCAATTCGCATTATGTGACCCCTGGCCCGACCATGAAACAGGCGGCCGACGCGATAAAGTTCGAACTGTCCGAACGGCTTAAGGAATTGAACGAAGAAGGCCTGCTGCTGGAAGCGCAAAGGCTGGAGCAGCGAACTAATTTTGATCTGGAAATGATTGCCGCCACCGGCAGCTGCGCAGGCATCGAGAATTATAGCCGTTTCCTGACCGGACGTTTGCCGGGCGAACCGCCGCCAACATTGTTCGAATATCTGCCCGAAAACGCCTTGCTGTTCGTCGATGAAAGTCATCAGACCGTCCCACAAATCGGCGCAATGTCGAAAGGCGATCACCGCCGCAAATTGACGCTGGCCGAACATGGTTTCCGCCTGCCCAGCTGCATCGACAACCGCCCGCTGCGCTTCAACGAATGGGACGCAATGCGGCCGCAAACCTTCGCGGTTTCCGCCACGCCCGGCAATTGGGAGATGGAGCAAACCGGCGGCGTTTTTGCCGAACAAATCATTCGCCCGACCGGCCTGATTGATCCTCCGGTGGAAATTCGGCCCGTCGAAGATCAGGTGCAGGATTGCATCGACCAGTGCCGCCAGACTGCCGAGAAAGGCTACCGCACATTGGTCACCACATTGACTAAGCGGATGTCCGAAGATTTGACCGAGTTCATGCATGAGGCGGGTCTGCGCGTTCGCTATATGCATAGCGATGTCGAGACGCTCGAACGGATTGAATTAATCCGCGATTTGCGGCTTGGCGTCTATGATGTGTTGGTCGGTATCAACCTTCTGCGCGAAGGGCTTGATATTCCCGAATGCGGGTTGGTGGCGATCCTGGATGCCGACAAGGAAGGCTTCCTGCGTTCCGAAACTTCACTGGTGCAAACAATTGGCCGCGCCGCGCGTAACGTCGATGGCAAAGTAATCCTTTATGCAGACCGGATCACCGGCAGCATGGAACGTGCGATGGCTGAAACTGACCGCCGCCGCGAAAAACAGCGCGCTTACAATGAACAACACGGCATCACCCCGACTACCATCAAGCGCAACATTCAGGACATCGTTGCCCACACCGCCAGCAAAGACGGGGTTACGGTCGATATTGGCGATGAAAAGGTCAACAACCTCGTCGGGCATAATTTGCGCGGCTATATCGAAGACCTCGAAAAGCGGATGCGCGACGCCGCCGCCGACCTTGAATTCGAAGAAGCGGGCCGCTTGCGCGACGAAATCCGCAAGCTGGAAGCCAATGAACTCGGTATTCCCGATGCGGACAAGACAGCCCCCATTGTGGGCCGGTCGATGGAAGGCAAGCCCGGCACACGCAAAATGGGCTATGGTCAAACGCAGCGGAAGTGGGGGAAGTGATGGCCCCGCTGCGCCCCTATCCACCAGTACCGCTGCGAGCAATTGTCCATGCCTTGTCGGTCAGCGCGGCGCTGGCGCTGGCCGCGTGCAAGCCGCCTGCCGCCGATGAATATGTCGAACGAATTGCGATTGATGATCGCCGAGAGGCTCCATCCATGCCTATCGACACGCCGAACACCGAAGGCGCAATTTGGGCTGACAGCACCCAGCCTGACCGGATGCTTTACGGCAATACGGGGCAGCCAGCGATTTTTGCATTGGGCTGCGAGAAAGCGGGTGCCGCTTACAAGGTTCATATCACTCGCTTTATTGCCGCCGACCCGCAGGCGAAGGGGCTGATGGCGCTGATCGGCAATGGCCATATTGCCCGCCTGCCTGTCGATTCAGTGTGGAATGGCAAGGTTTGGTTATGGGAAGGGTATTATGATCCGCGCAATCCAGATCTTGATGTCCTCACAGGCCCACGAAAAATCGAAGCGACCATACCTGGCGCAGGCAGCGTTGTGCTCAATCCAAGCCCGCGTCCAGCCCAATTGATTGACCATTGCCGCCAGCTGTCGCAGCCTTCCGGCGAATAGGTTCGGTCACAATATCGGACGTCAGGATTTGTGGCAAAATTTCCGCTTCCGCGCCTGGCAAATACCAAACATATAGCGGGATGCCAGCAACGCCCTGCTCGGTCAGATATTGCGTGATCGCATCATCAGGCTGCGTCCAGTCCCCACGCATCGCAACAACTCCGGCTTGCTCAAATGCAGCGCGGGTTTCTTCCCGCTCAATCGAGGTTTGCTCATTCACTTTGCAGGTGACGCACCAATCGGCGGTGAACCACAGGAACACTGGCTGACCAGCAGCCCGTGCCTCAGCCAAAGCGTCCGCGCTGTAATTGACCGGATCCAGGATAGATTCCGCCGCCGAGCCACCAGCTTGGGAATGGGTGGCGGGCAAGGCGAAGCCCGCAAAAATCAGAAACGGGGCTGCGATCAGGCCGAAAGCAGGCCATGCGATTTTACCGCTGCGCTGCAACCTTCCAGTGATGAGAAGGCCTATTATGATACCTGCAACCAGCACCAGAGTGACCAATGCGAATTTTGTGCCACCCAGCCGCGAAACCAACCAGATCAACGCCAGCGCGGTTAGGCCCATGGGGATCGCCATTAATCTGCGAAAACGCTCCATCCACGGCCCCGGCTTGGGAAGCATTCTGCGCAGTCGCGGGATGAAACCAAGCAGCAGGAATGGCAGGGCCAGTCCCGATCCCAGCGCCGCAAACAGCAGCAAAGCCTGCGCTGACGGCAGCAATAAAGCCGCGCCCATCGCCGCCGCCATAAATGGCCCCGTGCAAGGGGTGGCCACGACCGCTGCCAGCAAACCCGTGGCAAAGGCGCTGGCTGGCTTTCCTCGCCGTCCCTTCGCAATTGGCCCTGCATTAAGTGATGGTAATTCAAAAACGCCTGCAAGATTCGCGGTGATCACTGCCGCGAGCACCAGCAAAGCAACGACCACCGCTGGCTCCTGCAATTGAAACGCCCAACCGACTTGTTGTCCTGCTGCGCGCAGAGCCAGCATCATGCCGCCAAGCCCGACACAGGCCATCACGACCCCGGCAGTGTAAGCCAGGCCTTCGCTGCGCGCCTGACGTTCACTTCCTCCTGCTCGAACGAGCGACATCGCCTTCAGGCTCAGGATCGGGAACACGCAGGGCATCACATTCAGGATCAGCCCGCCCGCCAGTGCCGCTAGCAGCAGCCAGCCGAGCGCAGGCGCGTCACCTTCGGAATTTATGAAGCTTGCATCCACGTGGCCAGCTACGGCTTTGAACTGGATTGAACGGCCATCGCCAAATGACAGAATGCCTTCCACCTCTTCGGGTGCGCCGCTGTCTTCATCGGCATAACCTTCGGGTAAGATCAAACGTTTCAGCGGAATTTCTACTGCCAGCCTGTCGCCTTCATAGGCGAATTTCTGCCTCGCTGCGTAAGACGGTTGAAGGCCCTGACTCAAGCTTCTGTTGGCGAGAAAAAGATGCGGCGCACCCAGATCAAGCCCGGCAGGCATGGGGATCGCAATCCGCAAATTTTCGCCCGTGATCTGGAAAGTTGCGGCGCTTTCGATCATCGGCGGGATTGCGCCACGCCATTCGGCAAAGCGGCCGTCGGTGGGGCCGGAGCCGACCGCAATCTTGAGCGAAAAACTGCCCTGCTCCTGCACACATATCCGGTCGGTGCAAGCGAGCCATTGTGCGGAAAGCCCGACTTTTTCGGTTTGTCCGACCCTCGCCGAAACAGGCACAGTGACCGGTATCAGAACCGCGTATGCCCCCTTGAAAACATGGTTCATCAGACCGCTGATCAGCAATCGGTCCGGCGCAGGATACAGCGGTTCTCCTGCACTCCAGCCCTCTGGTAACTCCCAATCCAGCTCCATTCCGTACCCGGCGTCTCCCGGGTTCTTCCAATAGCCGTGCCATTCTTCGGAAACAGGTACGAAGGTCATAGCCAGCATGATTTGCTGGCCGGGTTTTGCGGCACCTTCTGCGACCAAATTTGCTGTGAGGTTAGGCGCAGTGCGCGGGGCATTCTGGATCGGGGTTTGAGACAGTGCCTGTCCAAACGCGGCTGGCGCGAAACACATCGCCAACGCCATAGCTAACAGAACCGCAAATCGGTGCGCCATTTGGCGTTTGACCTTTATGGCAGGTAATCTCTTTGCGTGTTGCACAATCGGCCATCTAGTGCTTGGACGGGCAAGTCGCAATCGCTGCCTAATGAAAGCCGCCATCCAGCAATGCCAATCGCGCGAAAAATCCGGACCTTCAGCGATTTGCCCGCTAGCGAAAAATTCGCCTTTCTCGAGGCCAGCATATTGCTGGCAATAGCGCGGATTGTTGTCGATTTCGTGCCGCTTTCCAAATGGCGCAAGCAGGTGGCGATCAAAACCTACCAACCTTGCGAGGCGGAGCAATTGGGCAAACCCCAGCGGGAGCAGGCGCGCATGGTACTGCGCACAATTAAGCGCGTTGGCCGCAATGTGCCGGTCAAATTCGTCTGCCTGCCGCAAGCGCTTACCGCACGGTGGATGCTGAGCCGCCGCAACATACCGACTGAATTGTTTTTGGGCACCCGCAGGGAGGCCGAGGTTAACCGCGAATTTCACGCCTGGTTGATGGCTGGTGATATAATGGTAACTGGCAATTGCGACCCGGAAGATTATGCCATTTTGGGATCACAGAAGCGGGATTGACCGAAATTCTAGCGCCGGAACAATCGCCCAATCCCAAGGATAGGGGAGAGTACCGATAGCAGCCACAAATGCGCTGGAGACAGCGACAATATTTCGAGATCTGCGGGCCGGGCAAGTTCGCGCAGCAAAGCCTCACGGCGATATCCGCGCCCATCATGCAACAGCATAGAATGGCGTATACGTTGGATGAAGTGGCGCCAGTCCTTCAGGCTGTGCTCGCGGGCGGGCAATTCAGCGAAAATCATCGGCATCTGCAATGCGATAATCTCGTCCGTATCGTGCTTGCAAACCAAATCCTGCAAGTTGCTGGGCAACGGCGTTCCCAATATACGCTGCGATAAATCGAGCGAGGCCGCCAGCATTTTTCCCAACTGGCCCAGCTCTGCCAAATCGAGCATTTCTACAATTTCGTCAGAGGTCATCCCGCGAATTACACGGTCAATATCAACCAGCCATTTCAACCGGACCCAGCCATGCTTGATCCCATGCGCGGCAATATAGAGGGCATGGGCGGCAGGCCGGAGCATCGGAATAGGCAGGCCTGCTGCTTCATCCTCGACCAGCAGGCGGGTCCAATTGGCGTCGAGATGGGCCATCAAGACCGGATTTTGGACCTTGCGCCAATGAAGGTCGATTTGCAGCCCGTCGTTGCGCCGGATAAAAGTCATGGCATTGTGCAATCGGCGAAAACTGGCGCGTTTTCTATGATCCAAAGCAAATTTCGGATAGAATCGGTCAAACCCGTGCGCTCGGACAATGGTCTCCGCTTCCTCATACCGGTTCGGGTCGACCAGCAAATCGATGTCGATCATCTCACGATCTGACGGCTGGTCGTAATAATGCGCGGCAACGCCAATCCCTTTAAGAACCGCGCAAGCGATGCCCGCTTCGCGCATCGCTGTGGTCAGCAATCCGGCGACATGCACCCCGCGCATAAAAACCTGCGCATTTGCCGATGTGGATGCCGCGAAGCGGTCACACATATCTGATGGCGGAGTGATGTGCGGTGCCGCTGCCAAACCCGAATGGACCAGTGCAGCTACGCGATGACGGGTCACCAATGCCTCGAAGCGCGTCCAGTCCATATTGGGCGAACCGCTCGAAAATTCAGGCGCAAAGGGTGAAACGCCCGGCATTGTCGCTAGCAACATGGCCAGCAACCTTTGCTCTCTATCCAGTAATTTGGTCACCACAGCCCCCAGCTAAACCACAACTGCTTGTTGCCTTTCTTTCCATCTGGCAAGGCCCATCGCGCAATGGGACCATTCAAAGCATATTTGGCCGATATTTGGCGCGATTCCGGCAAACAGATGCCGTGGGCTGCAACACTGGTCGTCTTGGGTGCCCTTGTCGAAGGGATAGGCCTTCTCGCAATTTTGCCGCTCGCTGCGCTTATCACCGGCAATGCGGACACGGAACTTGGACGCTCTGCATTATCGGCAATGTCCGGGATTGGCCTAGTCACGGAATTTTCAAGGGCTTTGGCACTGACGACAGGGTTCTTGATCATCCTGGCGATCCGCAATCTGATTATGTGGCGGCGCGACACACTCTTGTTCAGCCTAGGGGTTTCCTATGTAGACCGGTGGAGGACGCGTTTGCTCAGCGCAATTGGCAATGCTGATTGGGCCACCGTCAGCGCGCTTCGGAGAAGCGATTTCGAACATGCGATAACCAACGACGTTTCGCGACTGTCATCCAGCACCGACCAGATGCTGCGTTCCGCGGCTATGATCGCGCTCAGTGTGGTTCAACTCGGCATTATTGCTGCGCTTTCGCCCATGCTGTTGATCTTGGTGTTTGCGCTGCTAGGCGTGTCATTGCTGTTCACTCTCCCGCTGATGCGTAAAGCGGGACGATTGGGCAAGAAGCTGACCAAGTCGGGGCGCAGGATTTACGGCGTACTCGGCGATTTCATGTCGAGCCAAAAACTGGCCAGATTGAACAATGCTGAAGCAGATTTCCTTGAAAGGTTCTCCGGCTCGATCCGCGATGTGAGGACAAACCAAACCGCCTTTATGTCTTCCCAAATCGTCGCGCGTGGCTGGTTCCAGATGGCCGCCGGCGTGGCGGTCATTGCCGCCCTGCTGATTGGCGTGTTCGTTCTGAATACACCGCTTTCGGTGCTTGCGGTGACGATTCTGGTGTTGGCAAGACTGGTCGGCCCGGTCCAGATGATCGCGCAAACTGGACAGTCGCTGGCAAATGCATTGCCCGCATTTACCGAGCTCAATCGAACTCTTATCGAATTAAGGCAGGTGGCAGCTCCGCCCGCTGCTACCAATTGCACCTTATCAGACAGGTCTGGCCCGGCCTCACTAAGGCTGGAAAATGTCAGTTACACCTATCCAGACACGGGCGAGAAGATTTTGAACGGCGCAACGTTTGAAATTACCGCTGGCGAGATTGTCGCATTGGTTGGGCCATCAGGCGTTGGAAAGACGACATTGCTAGACATCACGTCTGGCTTGTTGCGGCCAGATAAAGGCACGGTATTTGCCGATGGAGAGGCAGTTCGCAGCGAACAGGAAATGCGGCAATGGCGCGACCAGTTGGCTTATCTGCCGCAAGACCCGTTCCTGTTTGACGCCAGCATCAAAGAAAATTTGATGTGGTGCGCACGAACCAGCGATGAAGGCGACATAGGGGAAGCGATCAGAATAGCTGCGATTGACGGTCTTACCAGCGATGGCCGCGAAGGGCTGGACATCAGAGCCGGTGAGCGAGGCCAGTCGCTGTCGGGAGGAGAACGCCAGCGAATTTGTCTGGCAAGAGCTTTGCTGCGCCGCCCCCGGCTACTCATTCTGGATGAAGCGACCAATGCTCTCGACGCGCGTCTGGAGGATCTGGTGCTTGAAGGCTTGCGGTCACTACGCAGCCAGTTTTCGATCCTGCTGATCACCCACCGCGCCGAAACCCTGCGCCATGCAGACCGCGTATTGCGCCTGGAAAATGGCCGGGTTTTAGAAGCATGAGTGCGGCTGTGATTGAACGCCGCCGCGATGCAATCAAGACACATCTGTTTCTGCTGTGCCCCAACAACAGTGGCTCCACCTATCTCTCCCGCGCATTGGCAACTTCGCCTGCGGTTTGGAGTTTGGAGAAAGAGGGCCAACATATGATCGGCTTTGCCGGCCCATCGACTTTGGAAAGCCCGTGGCCCTTAATATGGGGCAGCAGCGAAGATAGCATCGCTCATTTTCGCGACAGCCCGGATTATGATTGGAGCCGGACCAAAAGAGCGTGGTATTACCATGCATCGGCGAAGCGCGACGATGCCCCGATTTTCCACACCAAAGCGCCGCCGTTCCTGTTGATTGCAGATCAGCTGGCTAACAATTTTGCCGGGGCCGCCTTTCTATTCATGGTCCGCAATCCCTACGCCGCGATGGAGGGCATTCTGCGCCGCCATGACCGCGCCGGCTTCCTTAACCGGAGCCCTGATTTGGCAACAGTTGCAGCACGGCATCTGGTCACTTGCCTAACCGCGCAGAGGCATAATATTTCGGAATATGCAGAGATATCTATCGACTTCCGGTACGAGGATTTGTGCGCATCACCGCAGGAGATTTCCAACCAGATCTCCAACTTCTTGCCAGAGATCGGCCCACTCGACCTTGCCCAAAAGCTCGCGATTAAAGGAACTTATGACGAACCCTTAAGAGACATGAACACAGAACAGATTGCCCGCCTGTCTGCCGAGGAAATTGCCGCCGCCAATGAAGTTTTCCGGCCCAATGCGGAACTGCTGTCACATTTTGACTATCGGATAATCGAAACATAAATATGCCACAGACCATTGCCGTGCTTCAGGTGCGCGCAAAAGGGGAGTTTAAACGTGCCGCCACGGGTCAAAAAACCTACAGATATCCGCGAGTTGGCTACTGTCGAAGTCAGTCGTCTGATTGCACTTGCCAGCCGTATATCGCCGGAGACATGGGGGCAGGAGGACCGGCATAAGGAGAACGACTTTGCCGTATTTCACCACACGCAGCACCTAGTATTCCGCTTCATAAGCGAGAACCGCGACCCTGAAGATTTTTATGCCAATCCAGCTTGGGATGTGTGGAAACCCGTCTTGATGCCGCTAATGCAGCAAGCGATTGCGCCATATGGCTTTCGCAACCCGCAATTTCCCAAGGCAATGCTGGCCAAATTGGCTGCTGGACACCAGATTGATCCGCATTATGACGGGGCTGGTTCAAACCAGCGCGTGCACAAAATCCATATCCCGCTGGTGACCAATCCCGAAGCCGAATTTCTGGTTGGTGATGGTCGATTCCATCTAGACGTTGGCAAAGCGTACGAGGTCAACAACATCATTTCTCACGGCGCGGTCAACCAAGGTAGCGAGGACCGAATCCACTTCATCTTTGAAGTATTCGAGGGCGATTATCAGCAAACCACAGTCAGACCAGACGGAGGCACCGCCGCTAATGCCGACCTATAAAGCCTATGGCCTGACAATTAATTCAGATATTACGCTACCCGCTCTCGAGCAATTGGCAGCGCCCGATGCAACCTCAGCTGCCGATATTGTCTTCGAAGAAGGGCGCGTTCCTGTGGGCGCAGGGGGCGCGAACAAATTTCGCAATTGGGAAGCCGGGCCAGGCCGATTCATGAGCCACTTTTTTGAGGTTGGCCGGTTTCTGGTTACCGATGGTAATTCGGTCCTATACCACCGTGAATCCAGCGCTGATGACACGCAAATTGTCTCGGTTTTGCTGGGCACATGTCTGGGCGCAGCGCTGATGCAGCGGCGAATCCTTCCGATCCATTCCTGCTGCGTGCTCACAGATAAAGGCGCGGTGCTGGTGATGGGCCGGTCCGGCGCTGGCAAATCGACCACGCTTGGCGGATTGCTGGAACTGGGCCTGCCGATGATGGCGGATGATGTGACCGGGTTGACCATCTCAGACAGCGGCGTTCCGATGGCGATTCCCGCTTTTCCTTCCATCCGGCTATGGCAGGACTCGCTCAAAACCCTGGGACACACTCCGCAAGGCCTGGCCAAAGTGCGCAGCGATATGGAGAAATTCTACCTCCCCAGCGGCACCTTTCACGATAGGCCCGAACCTATTCGCGGGATCGCCTATATATCAGCGAGCAACGCCAGCGAATTAAGTTGTGAGGGCATCGCACCAGCCCATAAAGTTGAATCGCTAAGCCGGTTCATCTTTCGCAAGAACTTTATCGATGGAATGGAGATGCGGCGGTTTGCGTTTCAAACTGTTGCCGATGCGGTCAAAGAATTGCCAATGGTCAGAATTGTACGCCCTGCCCAAGCAGTTCCTCCTCGTAAAATTGCCGAAACAATTCTTCGTAGCCTTGAACTGATCGAGGCAGGCAACGCTTTCGAGCCAGCGAGATGAAACAGGCTACCGCCCGTTTCGGAGATGGCCGGTCCATTATCTGGCTCGCATCCTACCCGAAATCGGGCAACACATGGCTGCGCAGCCTGCTAACCGCTTATTGCTATCCCGACGACGAATTCGATATCAACGCGTTGATCGGCCAGCAGGATCCGTTTGACCGGCAATTGCTCGACGATCACGCAGGGATCAGTTCGGCGGAAATGAGCGATAGGGAACTGATTCCCTATCAAGCGCAATTGCACCGCCATTTGGCGCAACACGCGCAGCCCCCATATTTCATCAAAACTCACAGCGCCTGTCGCGTTTCGCATGACGGCACCCATCTATTCCCGGCGGAGGCCAGCGCCGGAGCAATCTATATCGTCCGCGATCCGGTGGATGTGGTCCCGTCGCTTGCCCATCATGAAGGACGGGATTTCGATTGGACGATAGCACGGATGGCCGATGCCGAGGCGGGATTGGACATATGGCCCAACAAAGGCGGCCTGATGGTGCCGCAATTTATGTCAAGCTGGTCCGTCAATGCGCAAAGCTGGCTGGATCAAAATCAAATTCCGGTGCATCTGCTGCGCTATGAAGATTTGCACGGCGATACCGAACGGCACTTTGCCGATGTCCTTCGCTTTTGTGCAATTGAGATCGATCAATCTCGGCTATTGGCCGCAGTGGAAAGATGCCGAATAGACCGCTTGCAAAGCGACGAAACCAAGAGCGGATTCAACGAGCGGCCGTCCTCGGAAAGGCCGTTCTTTCGTGGAGGCAGAATTGGTGATGGACACAAAAAGCTGAGTAAAGAGCAGAAAATTGAGGTGCGAGAACAACACGCGAGCGCTATCGAAGAGCTTGGCTATAGGGTGTGATCGCGGCAAACCGGGCTCAGCTGGACCATAGATTTGAACACGAAAGATGGGACGAAATGGCGGAAAACAAATTGTCGGCTAAGTGCGTTGTGAAACGGAATGAGGATGTGCTGTTCAGCGAGGTAGCTGACGGTATGTCATTGATGGATATCGATAGCGGGAAATATTTTCATTTTGATCAGACCGGATCGGTAATCTGGAAACAAATCGACGGAGACCTTACTATCTCTCAGCTATGCGAGAACGTGCAAAGGGAATTCGACGTTGATGCAGAGACTTGCGCCGCTGATACGATTGAATTCCTGACAGAATTAAACCAGCTTAAGCTGGTTAGTTTTCAAAGCTAAGGTAGATTCACCAATTTCCTTGCAAAGTCAGTAATTTTAAGCAAAAAGGCGACCATAGTCGGTCGCACGATTTTTAATTTTGGGGTATTTTATGACACAGCATCAGAACGAGCGCAGCCCGCAAGCGAAAACTGCGACTTGGACTAAGCCAAATGTCACTACTGTGACACCAGTGCGCAGCACACGCGGCGGATCGGGCAATATTCGTGCTACAGAAAATATATTCTACGCGACATCCTAAACACTTTAGCTAACTAACCGGCATTTCTGGCTAGTCCGGATTGCCGTTTAGCTATCGCGCTTACTTTTCAGGCCCGAAAAAATAGAATCAGCAATCTGCTGGCAGTGATTTCTTGCGCCTGGGGCATTGCCCTTCTTTTACCGATAGCGCTATTTCCGAAACCATGATCACGGCAAGTCTAAACCGGGCACCGATCGGCACGGCTGGTGACAGCAGGTCCATTGGTGGCTTGCAGTCCGGTAATTTGTTGATCTTTGCAGACGCGCGGATTGATGACCGGGCATCACTGCTTTCTCAATTGAGTGAATCCCGGCCCGATAGTGATGCCGATCTAATCCTCGGCGCGTACCGCAAGTGGGGACCTAATTGCATTCGCCACCTAACTGGTGATTTTGCATTTGTAATTATCGATCAGCAGGCAGGCAGCATATTCTGCGGGCGCGATCACATAGGCGCCCGGCCACTTTATTACGCGCTTGGCAGCGATCGCATGCACTTTGCCAGTAACATTGACGCATTGATTGCTGCGGACCCATCGCTCAATAGCATCGACCCAGAATTTGCCGCGATGGCGCTCGTCGATAACACTTTCGCATCCTCTGACCGGACATTCCACAGGCGCATCCGAAAGCTGGCCCCAGGTCATACGCTGGAGGTTGGACCGAAGAGACACCAAATCGAGCGCTGGTGGAACCCTCGCGACATCTCCCCTTTAACATTGCATAACGAAGCAGAATATGTCGAAGCGGCACGATCGGTCTTTGCTACCGCAGTTGAAGACCGCATCTGTGCTGCCGAGCGAGTTGCAGTCCATTTGAGCGGCGGGCTTGATTCTTCTGCTGTTGCGGCAACAGCAACCCGATTATTGCGACAATCTCGGCGTGCAGAGCCGATTGGCTATGCATGGCATTTGCGCGCTGCGGATATGCCCCAAGACGACGAGTCAATCGTGGTGGAAGCAGCGCGCGACGCCTTGCAGATCGAGGCCTTTGCTCCAGTGGCGGATAAGGATTCCATCGTGGCGCTTTTGCGAGCAGATTGGAGCCGGGGCATAGATGCAGGCATCCTAATCAGTGAAGGCGCGATACAGGATCATGCGCAGCAACAGTCAATCAGCTTAATTCTCTCCGGTTGGGGCGGAGACGAAGGCCTGTCTTTCAATGGCCGCGGCTATCACGCCCAATTGCTAACCAGCGGCGATTGGCGCGAATTGAGCAGGGTTTCAAACAACCCCGGCGTGGTAGCCTTGCTGAAGGGGATTAGAAACGGTTTGCGCGAATTGGGCAAAGGCGTGCAATCAGCAGGGATGAAGCGCAGGACCAAGAGCAGCTATCTATCGCCGGACTATACGAGCCTGATCGGCCAATTCAAACACGCACCCATTTCCTTTCGCAGCCCGCAACATGTGATGGCTGGCTTGATTGATACAAACCACCTCGCTTCCCGGCTGGAGTCTTGGGCGCTATCTGCCCAGCCAAAATTCATTCAATATGCCTATCCTTTGCTTGATCGCAGAGTGATGGAATT
This sequence comes from Pontixanthobacter gangjinensis, assembly GCF_009827545.1. Classification (NCBI taxonomy): domain Bacteria; kingdom Pseudomonadati; phylum Pseudomonadota; class Alphaproteobacteria; order Sphingomonadales; family Erythrobacteraceae; genus Pontixanthobacter; species Pontixanthobacter gangjinensis. The sequence goes on from NZ_WTYS01000001.1 coordinate 2,514,583, forward strand.
TGCATTGTCTTTGCCCGGACATATGTTCTTGCGCGATGGCACGCGGCGGTGGATCATGCGCGAGATGATCGACCCGGCCATTCCTGACATAATTCGCCGCAACACGCAGAAAGCCGAGCCAGCCCGGGTAAAGGCTGCAATTCCTCACCTTCATAAGGCATTCCACCGATGCGCTGATCTGTTAGAAGGCCAGAATGGCAGGGGCGAACGCGATCAATATGTCGATCTCAAGCGGTTGATCGCCGACTTGCGCGGACCGGAGGAAGCAGTGCGAGCCAACTTGTCTTACAAGCGCCGGGCGCTGCAGTTCCTGCTGTTTTGACCTTGGCCAAACCTGCCCCCGCAAAAATTGACACTCTGGTGACGGTGACATCGCGCGACTATTTGCCGGGCACTTGGGTGATGCTGCATTCCTTCCTTCAGGCGCATCCTGACTTCGATGGCGATATCGCTGTCTTGGCGGACGACTTAGCCGACAAAGACAAATATCAGCTTTCGGTAAGTTTCGAGAGGATCGGCTTTAGCGAGCCATCGGAAAAATTGGCGCGCTCGATTGCCGATTTGACCCGCAGCGTTCCCAAGCTTCAAGGACGTGCCCGGCGGTTCTTTTCACTTGAGGCTTTCAATCCTGCCCGCGCGGGCAACGTGTTATTCTGCGACAGCGACTTGCTGTTCCGCTCAGGCATAGATGCCATGTTGGCAATGGATGGTGCCATCATCGCCTGTGGGGATCGGGCGCAGCTAATCGGATCGGGCCGCGACCAAAGCAGCTTGGCTGAATTGGATGGCTCTGAGACAAGAACGCCGGTGAGAGATGGCTTTGCGACCTTCAATGCCGGTCTGATGCTGATCAGGCCGGAACTTCGCACACCGGAAAACTGGGCCGCCTTGCTCGGCCATTTGGACCACAAGGTTTGGGGTGAAATCGCGACCCAGCACACTGATCAGGCAGTTTACAACAAAATGTTTGGAAGGCAGGTTACTCTTGCCGGTGCCTCGCATAATTATCTGGTTGGCCATGGCTCAGCCCTGAGGAATGCTGCCATCGCGCCAATGTCTGAAGCCAAGGTGCTGCATTTCAACGGTCCTGCAAAGCCATGGCATTTCGGGCGACATCTGGATGCCGCAACTGCCGATGCCAGCTATGTCCGCGCCTTTCAGGATTGGTATTCGGCATATACCAGATTCCTGACTTCCCATCATTTCGTAGCCAATACTGGCAGCGACATCAGCTAGGGCGCGCGGCGGATAATCAATTCGCTGTTTGCCGCGAAATCGCCGGTCAACCCGGTCTTGGTGCCATCCGGCCAGATAATGTCGACGCGGCTCACCTTGCCTGACTTGCCCAACCCGAAATGCGCCTGCGGATAGATACCGGTAGCAAACCCGCCGCTTTGGCGAATTTCACGCATTTGCCGCGTTCCATCCGCCAAGCTTAGCAAAACCTGCGACCCGACACCTGCCCGATTACCCAGCTCATCTTCCAACCGCACCCACAGCGCACGGCCGGAAGGTGCGTCATTTCGGTGAATAATTGGCTGCGTCAGCGCCGAGGCACGGATGATATCCATATCGCCGTCCCGATCATAATCTATCAGAGCATAGCTGGAGGTTGCCATTCCGTCGGACAGCCCGAAGCGCGCTTCTTCTCGAATGAAATTCTTGCCGCCTTGGTTGCGGTAGAATGCATTGGCCACCGTGGTTCGGTGGTAGATCATCCCAGACCCGACAAACAGATCCTGCCAGCCATCCTGATCGAGATCGACGAAGCGCGAATTCCAGCTCCAGCCGGGGCGGTCCACTCCGAAGTCAAGAGCACGATCCTGATACACGCCCGCATCGTCAATCTTCAACAAAACATTGCGCCCCCTGATGCCTCCAAGGTAATCCAATTTTTCAATCGCCTCAGCAGCGTTCGGATACCGCTCGGTCGCGGCGCGTTCGCAATGCCTCACAAATTCATCACTCAACCCGGCCAATTTCGAACAGAAACTTGTATCGGCCAAATAACCGGAGCGCTGGATGGCGCTGGTGGCCGCACATAATGCTTTGTATTTAGGAACGGTAATTTCGTTGCAACGCGAATAGAGCGAATGGGCAAGATCGATCGGCATCGCGCGATTGCGTATTTCGACAAAGCACGCGCCCTTTGATTGCAAGTTCAACTGATTGTCTTCGCAATAGGCCAATGAGGGAATGGATTGCATCTGCCGGCTCGGCATTGCAATCTGCGCCGAATACAGCTCCTGCTGCAAATCATTGTCGATATCCCCCATGTCGTAACTCATGGTGGTTGTAGTCAGATAGGGGACCAACCCTTCCGACTTGGTCATCAATTCAAATTGGCGTCCGCCGCGGCCCAGATAAATCTTGTCCGCTGTTGAAACATCATCGCCAATCATGATGTCCATGTGCCCATCCTGATTAATATCTGTGACCAGTGAGCTGAGCGATTCGCCGGGGATACCCACAAGAGTTTGCGGAGTAAATTTGCTGACGCCTTCGTTCCAAAAAATTCGATCAGTCGATGAGATTAGATAGGGGTTGTTGTTGTTGCCGGTGGTGCCCAATGTCCAATTGGCTGCGACGATGTCCAAATCACCATCATCGTCCAAATCAGCAAAGGCCGGTGCGCCGACCAGTCCGGCTTGCCCGTTTGGCAGCACGGTTCGCCTGTCATAATCGAATTTACCGCCGTTATTCCAGAATATTTGCGTGTCATGCAGGAAGCTGGAGACGAACAAATCGGGCAGCCGGTCGTCGTTCAAATCTGTGAGAACGACCGAACCGACAAATTGCTCCGATACCGGCCCAAGATCGAGCTTCACTTCGACAAATTTGCCCCCGCGATTGGAAAACATTTGCAAGCCCCCAACCGACGGGTTGCGCGCCATTATCAAATCAACCCAGCCGTCCTGCTCGATATCGCCCGCGGCCATTGCCCAAAACATCAGATAGGGTTCGAGCACGTCCAACCCGACCGGATACGGTGTAACATCGAGACCGATTTCAGGGCCCATCAATCGTTGAAAGCCGACTTTTGCGTTATTTTTACCATCAGCGAAGGGCGTCGCGGTCAAAGCCGACACCGCACCCGGCCCACTATGTTCTATCGCAGCATCAGCTGCAGCCAGCTCTACCCGCTTAGCCGGATCGAGATCCGCAAAGTCCACCGCATTGGATGGCCCGGCCACCGGCTTCTCCAATTCGAAATCAGCGAGATAGCCAATGTTGGCTTCATGCGCCTGAAGGATCACATATTTGTCAGCGTAATTGACCACTACCCCGCATAAAACTGCCAAGCCGGCCAAAGAGGCCATCATTCCGCTGGCGATTTTCCAGGACACTGCCCTGCCCACAATCATGTAGGAATAGATGCTGAAACAGCCGAGTGCGAACAGCAGCGGCATAACAAATTTTACCGGCCAACCGGCATTGATCAGAATAACCGCGAGAATTACGTCAAACGCGATCGGCACCGGCAGGATAATCGCCACCACCGCAATCGCGCACATCGCCAGCAAAATGCCGATTTCACCTTTGGGAACAGAGACAATCCGCCGAAAATCATCCCAATCGAGCAAGGTGACCATGATCGAGCCCAGCACACCAGCCAATATCATCAAGGGAACTGTGACCGCGACAATAAATAGCAAATTGCGGCCAAATGTCCGCCCAAGCCAGAGCAAAGCCTTGCCCCAATTGTCGATGTCCGATGCCGGAACCGGTAATGGCCGAAGCGCCTCCAACTTGCGGGTCAACCATCCGCGGCGGCTGTCCAGCTCGTCATGCGCAGCATCGAGCGCGGTTTCTTTATACCCCGATTTGCCCAATAGCCGCGTCAGCAACGGAACCCCGATCAACACGAAGCCCAGCGCCGCAACCAGCTTCACAATAGCAACATGAAATGGCAGCAGCGCGAATGTCATGCTGACCACTATTACGTTCAAAGTCGGGGACGCGACCAAAGCGCTTAGCGTCGTTTCCAGCCGCATTCCCGAGCTGTGCAATCCGCGCGCGATCGGTGCCGCGCAATTTACGCATACCCCCAGCGGAGTGCCGATTGCTGCCCCCAGCGCCGCATTGGCGAACGGATTTTCAAACCCGCGCCGCTCAATCAGGCCAAACAAGGTTAGCGCGCAAGCGGCAAACAACACGCCGAACGTCATCCCCTTCCAATTGGTGTACATCCAATTGACCGAATTGACGGTAATTTCCCACAATATGCCGCTGCCCGGAATCCATTCAAGTAGCTCATCAAAAGCGATGCCGCTGACGTTGGTGCCGCCGCCCATCATGGCTTTTTCGTCAAGCGCCGGATAGCGCGATTGAGTCCAGAAATAGACCGCAATTAGCGCAGTCAGAGCAATCGCCAGAAGCAGGCGCCTATCCGCGAAAAATTTGCCAATGCCCGGCGCATTACCGCCATCCGCATATTGCCCCGTAGATGCGTTTGTCATGATATGTTGGATAGTGCCCCGATAGTGATGCGGATCGCTTGAACAGTCTCGTTTGACGACTGCCCCCTCAATTAGCCAGAACACTATCACACAGACCATTCTTCGCAAGCGAGGAACGCTTGCTTGCCAGGCAGCGTTACCTCTAGGACAAACCAAACAGCGGCAATATTCGCCCGGCATTTTAAACACGCATGGAAAACCACAATGGATGAACAGCGCGACCTTTTGATTTTGGGCGGCGGATTGGTTGGCATGACACTGGCTCTGGCTGCCGCGAAGAAAGGCATTTCCAGCCATGTGGTGGATCGCGCCGATCCGTCAGAATTGACCGCAGAAGGTTTTGACGGACGCGCATCTGCCATTTCCACCGCCAGCTGGAACCTGTTTACCAATATCGGGCTAGCCCCGCGCCTTGAACCGCACGGATCGCCGATTGCCTCGATTGCGGTGACCGACCAGATGAAGCCGGGGGCGCTCGATTTTACGCCTGAACCGCATGAAGGCACGTTGGGCCGGATGTTCGCCAACCGCGAGTTGCGCCTGGCTTTGTTCGAAGCAGCAAGCGAAGAACCGCTCATTTCTTGGCACGCGAGGGCCGATGTAACAGCGCGCGAGCGCGGCGCGCACGGCGTTAGTGCTACGCTTGCCAGTGGACAGACCCTGCGTGCCAATCTGATGATCGCAGCAGAGGGGCGCGGGTCACCAACGCGCGATGACGCAGGCATTGTTATTGCCAAATGGAGTTACAGCCACCGTGCTATAATCGCCGGACTGACACACGAAAAGTCGCATGATCAGGTAGCGTGGGAAATATTCTATCCCGCCGGACCATTTGCGCTATTGCCCATGCTCGATCTGCCCGATGGCACACATCGTAGTGCGCTGGTCTGGACGGTGGATGAGGCTGATGCGGCAGGCACCTTAAAACTATCCGACCGCGCCTTTCTGGCAGAGGTCGCAAAGCGGATGGGCACGATGTTTGGTGAGATTACCTCCGTAGGACCGAGATCATCCTATCCGCTGGGCTTCCATCATACCGCAAAGATTACATCAGACAGGCTCGCGCTGATTGGCGATGCCGCGCACGGTATCCATCCAATTGCAGGACAAGGACTGAACCTTGGATTGCGCGATGTTGGCGCGTTGGTTGATGTACTCGCAGAGGGAATGCGGCTGGGGCTGGAGCCAGGTGACGCACAATTGCTGGCAAAATATGAACGCTGGCGCGGTCTCGACAGTTTTATGGTCGCACTCGCCACCGACGGGCTCACCCGCTTGTTCGGGGTACCGGGCAAGACCGCATCTGCAGCGCGGCGGCTGGGAATGGCCGGCGTCCAGCGCACCCCTATCTTGAAAAACTGGTTCATGGATGAAGCACGCGGCATGACCGGCGATATGCCCGAACTGCTAAAGGCATGAATTGCCTTGATAGAAAACCGGCTAGTTTTTGACTATTGCTCTGTGGGTGATTGCTGGCCCGGTCCGGGCTGTTTGATGGGGGTTCCTTTGCCATCGCGCAGACGCTCCGGCTCGACCACGGCAACAGTTTCAATCAGATCTAGCGCCCGCTGGGCCGCTGCATACCGTTTCGCATCTGCAATCCAGGACTCGGCATTATTTGCACCAGGCAGGCTCTCAACTTCTTGAATCGCGGAAGAAACACGGCCGCTTTGCAGAAATAGTCGTGCTCGCTCTACCCGGCGTTCGGGCTGCGGCGACGGCGTACTTTCACGGCGAATGATGAACATCTCTCTCAACCCCCGCCTCAAACTTTCAATTGCGCCTTCATCACTGTTCACAGTCAGATCCGGTGCCACGCCATCAAGCTGTGCAATCAATTGATCGATAGTGATGGGATTGCGCGATGTTTCAATCACTGTGTTGACCGCATTGGGCAGAGCATCGCTGAACCGTAGCCGCAATTGGTCCGCCAGATAGCCAAGCTCTGCGCCGCGTTCGAGCGAACGGCGCGCAGCAAATGCAATCAACAAAGCTTCTGCCCGTCCGGCATTGCCCGATGCTGCCTGAGCCTGAAGATCGAGCCGCGCCAGACGCTGTTCTGCCGCCGCCAATCGCTGGTCTAGGCCGCCTTGTTGTTGTTCTACGCGTTCGACTGCTTCGGTTGCTTGCGCCGCATCTTCCACGGTCGCCGCTTCCGACGGGGCCGGGCTGGGCCCTTCATCATCTACAATAGCGTCGGCAGTTACGCCCACAGCTTCATTTTCTACTGCAACGTCGCCCCGAGTTGGCTCGCCGTCCCACGTAAAGTACCCGACCAGCAGAGCGCCAAGCAAGAAAGCGCAAAGTGTGACGCCCAATATCGCCTGCCAGGACCCGTTCTTTCGGGGACTTGAGATTTGTCGGTCCATCAATTTCCGTTCTTCGGCCCGCTTTCAAATGCGGTTGTATAGCAAGTGCGACCTTATCTCGTTATTTACACATGTTTTGAATCATGGCCAGCAAAGCGGCATCATCGGGCGCAGCCGCCACGGCGACTTCAGCCCAGCCATCGCCTGCTGCGTCAGCTATTCTGGGGCCGAGAGCTGCCACAGCTATAGTGCCGCGATCTATTGCCAACCGTCTGCATTCACTTGCAAAATGCTCAGCTGCGCTTGCTGAATGCAGCGCTATTATCGCATGGTTTGCCAATATGGCAGGCAGCGTATCGGGCATCGGCAAAGCGACCGAACGATAGACAATTCTTTCCACGATTTCTTGCCAAGAGGCGGGTGAAAGCGGAATTTTTTCCTCCCCCGCCAAGCGCAACAGGCGGATTGGCCGGACGGGTAAATTGTCGAGCAGAGCCTGCAACCCGCCCTTCCCCACAACTTGGATGGTGAAGCCAGCCGCTTGCGCGATCTTCGCGGTTGTTCGGCCGACCGCATAGGCAGGCAGTCGTTTAAGATGCTTCAACTGCTCTCCGCCTTGACGGATCGCATTGGCACTGCCCAGCAGAATTCCGTCAAAATCCTCGCGCTTGGGATTAACCCAATCAAGCGGTTCGATTGTGAACAGCGGGACGCCTGTGATGGTCAGCCCCAATTCCCGGCCCTTGACGACGGTGTCCGAAAGCCCCGGCTCTGGCCTGATACATACGATAGTGCGCGCCTGCGACACAATCAGCCGCCTTCAAACAGCTTTGTGATTGAGATCGGCGCGCGGCTGAGCAAATCGCGGCCAAGCCCAGCAGCAGCGGCCATATCGCCGGGAGCCATGCGGATTGTGCCTTCGGCCCGTTCATAACCATCCGCGCTGAAAATTGCGGCTCTCAGCGCGAGCATCTCACCATCACGGGTCGTCATAACTGCAATCGGGCTGTGACAGGTTCCGCCCAGCGCTCCGAGCATAGCACGTTCGGCCATTACTGAGTGTCTGCTCGGAGCATCGTCGATTGCGGCGAGGAATGCGCGTGTTTGCGCATCAGCTGTGTTGCATTCGATACCGATTGCACCCTGCGCCGGGGCAGGAAGCCATTCGGCAGGATCGAGCGCGGTGCCGGTACCCTGCCGGTTTGTTCGGTTAAGACCAGCGGCAGCGAGCAAGGTCACATCCGCCTCGCCCGCAGAAAGTTTAGCCAGCCGCGTGGCAACATTGCCGCGAAACGAAACAATGCTGCAATCGGGCCGCTGGTGCAGCATCTGAGCCGCGCGGCGCGGTGCGCTGGTGCCGATTCTCGCACCTTGCGGAATTTCGCGGATAGACCGCGCGCCTATCAGCACGTCACGCACGTCTTCGCGGGGGAGTATCGCGGCAATCGTCAGGCTGTCAGGCCGGATTGTCTCGACATCCTTCATCGAATGGACCGCCGCGTCGATTTTGCCTTCGGCGAGCCAGATATCCAGCTCGCGTGTCCACAGCGCCTTACCTCCGATATCGGCCAGCGGGCGGTCCTGAATTTTGTCCCCGCTGGCGCGCACTTTGACGAGCTCGATATCAGCTTCGTCCCAACCGTGAGCCTGGCACAGACGCTCTCGTGCCTCTTCTGCCTGCGCTACCGCGAGCGGGGATTGGCGTGTTCCAAGGCGTAATTTTGGCTGTTTGGTCATAGGTAAGCTTGCTCTAACGGGCCATGTCGCTAAGGGAAAGAGCCATGGGTATTGTCCTTGGAATTGAGTCCAGCTGTGACGAGACAGCCGTCGCGTTGGTCACCACCGAGCGGGAAATTGTGTCGCAGCGGATCGCCTCCCAGATAGAGGCGCATGCCCCCTATGGCGGAGTTGTTCCCGAAATTGCCGCACGCGCCCATGCAGAAAAACTGGCCCCGATGATCGCCGAAGTGATGGACGAAGCTGATTTGGAACTGGCCGATCTGGACGCGATTGCAGCAACCGCTGGTCCCGGCCTGATTGGCGGGGTAATGGTCGGATTGGTCAGCGCAAAGGCGCTCGCAATGGCCAGCGATGTTCCGCTGATCGCGATCAACCATCTTGAAGGCCACGCTTTATCGCCACGCCTTGCTGATGCATCACTCGAATTTCCCTATGCTTTGCTGTTGGTTTCGGGCGGCCATTGCCAGATTTTGCGGGTTGAGGGCGTTGGTCAATACCGCCGCCTTGCGACCACCATCGACGATGCACTGGGCGAAGCGTTTGACAAAACCGCCAAGATTTTGGGCCTCGGCTATCCCGGCGGACCAGCCGTCGAGAAACTGGCGCTGGAGGGCGATGCGAAAGCAGTCCCCCTCCCCCGCCCACTGGTCGGCAGCGGGGAGCCCCATTTCTCTTTTGCAGGCCTGAAAAGCGCGGTTATGCGCGCGCAACAATCTGGCGAGCACTCCGACGCTGACCTTGCAGCGAGTTTCCAGCAGGCAGCAATTGACTGCCTGCTCGACCGCTTGCGGGTTTCGCTTGACGCCAGCGAGCCAATGCCAGCCTTGGTTGTCGCAGGCGGCGTAGCGGCCAACGCGGCGATCCGCAGCGCTCTCGAAGGTTTCGCAGCGAAACACGATATGCGCTTTGTCGCGCCGCCCATGGCGCTGTGCACCGACAATGCCGCGATGATCGCTTGGGCAGGTGCCGAGCGGCTTGCCTTGGGTCAATCGGACCCGCTTGATTTTGTCGCGCGGCCGCGTTGGCCGCTCGATCCCGAAGCTGAACCCGTACGCGGTGCAGGTGCGAAGGGATGAGCGAGAGTATGACACCTGTTGGCGTAATCGGCGGCGGCGCATGGGGCACTGCGCTTGCACAAATGCTTGCATCGGATGGCCGCGAGATCGTGTTGTGGGCCCGCGAGAGCGAGCTCGTTGAAGAGATAAATTCGCAGCACCGCAACAGCTTGTTCCTGCCATCTGCCAAATTGTCTGAAGCAATTCGCGCAACCGAAAACTTGGCTGATCTGGCACCGTGCTCGGCCATCCTTGCAGTTACTCCGGCACAGCATCTGGGCGCTGTCCTTGGTGCCATGAAGGCGCACCCGGCAGACCTTGTCTTGTGCAGCAAGGGCATAGAGGCAGGCACCGGCAGACTGATGAACGACGTTGCGAAAGACGCCGCACCCGGCAGCGACATCGCAATCCTGTCCGGCCCGACATTTGCGCATGAGGTCGCAGCCGGACTGCCGACGGCGGTCACGCTCGCTTGCAGTGGCGGCAAACAACAATGGGAACGGCTCAAACCGCTTATCGCCCGTCCGCAATTCCGCCCATATTATTCGGACGATGTCGTGGGCGCGGAAATTGGCGGAGCGGTCAAGAATGTGCTCGCGATTGCCTGCGGTGTGGTCGACGGACTGGGTCTTGGCCAGAATGCGCGCGCTGCGCTGATCGCGCGCGGCTATGCCGAAATGCTGCGGTTTGGCGAAGCCTTGGGTGCGCAGAGCGAAACGCTTGCCGGCCTATGCGGCCTGGGCGATTTGGTGCTGACCTGCTCCTCCACTTCCAGCCGCAATTTCTCGCTCGGCAAAGCGCTGGGCCAAGGGCAATCGCCCGAGGCGCTGATGGCCGACCGCAAGACCGTCGCAGAAGGCGCGCATACGGCGCCGGTTCTCAATGAACTGGCGCATAAGCGCGGCGTCGCAATGCCGATTGTCGAAGGCGTAACACGTTTGCTGGCCGGCGAGCCTGCACAGACCGTTGTGACCCAATTGCTTGCCCGCCCCTTGCGCGCCGAACACGACAGCGACGCATGAACGCCACTGCCCCGACTGAACCCGCGGATCAGGGCGACATCGCCGCCTTGGCCAAAGGCGGGCGAACCAATATGTTCGGCTTTGTGCTGCGACTTGCGGCTCGGATACCGTTCATGTTCATTGCCGGGCGGCTTTATGGCGCAGAGGCGCTGGGCATTTTCGCCTATGCGCTGGTAGTTATCGAGATTACCTCGCTGATCTGTTCGATGGGTGAAAAGCGCGGGCTAGCGCAGCGGCTGGAGGAGAGCGACGATCGCCCCGCCAATCTGGTTTTTGACGCAATGCTGCTGGCGGTGATGCTGTCCATAATCCCGATGCTGATCCTGTGGTTCGCACCGATACTGCTTTATCCCAATGGCGATTACAGCGATATGGACAAGCTGCTGGTGTTCGCCATTCCGGCATTTGCACTGACAGAGATTGTCCTTGCCGCGCAGGCCTATCGTTATGACATTGCCACCACTGTTCGCGCGCGCGCGGTGGTCGAACCATGGACGATTTCAATTGCGGCTGGCGCATTTTTCTATGTCGGCTGGATCCAAAATAGCGGGCTTACGATGGCCTATCTGGTGTCGATCTATGCGGGGTTACTCGTTGGGCTTTGGTCATTTCTGCGCACTTATGGTCTGCCCAGAGGTTGGCGCCCTCATCCGATCTACATGGCCAAGCTGGTGTGGCGCGCTGTTCCGCTGGCGACCGCAGATGCGGTGGAACGCGGCACAAGACTGCTCGACATTCTCATCCTCGGCTGGTTCGCAGGACCGGTTGCGGTCGGCATTTACTGGGCCGCGCAGCAAATCGCCAGCTTGCCGCAGAAACTGAAAACCAGCTTTGAACCAATCCTGAGCCCGGTGATCACCAAGAATTTGAAGACCAGAAATTACGCCGCAATCGCGCAGCAAGTGTGCCAGGTCGGTTTCTGGATTTTGGCCGCACAGGCTGGCATCGGCCTTGCTCTGGGTATTCCGGGCGAAGGCGTGATGGGTCTGTTTGCACCCGAGTTTGTCGGCGGTACTGGCGCGCTCGGCTTCCTTCTGGTGGCGGAAGTCGTCGCGGGAACTGCCGTCGTTTCGGAAGCGGTGCTGGTCTATGTTGCAAGAGTGCGCAATTTGTGGATTTCGATCAGCACGATCGTGTTCCAAGCGTTACTGACAATCGCGCTGATAATGCTCGTGGTCCATCTGGAATATGGCGAGCCATTCAAGGCTGCTGCTGCCGCGCTAGCGCTTGCCATTTCGCTGGGCCTATCCTCGCTGGTCAAGGCGTGGTTGCTTGGCCGCATCCTTGGCCATCCGATCAACAATTGGCGCTGGGCGCTGGTCTGGGCAGCTGGCCCTGCGGTTGTCGTCGGATTCGCGGCCACGTTCCTGCCAGAATGGGCCGAACTGATATTCGGTATCCCTGCAATATTGCTCACCTATGGCTGGATTATCTGGCACAAAGGGTTCGGGCCGGAGGATAGGGTCCTGTTCCGGAAGAATTTGTCGAAATCGGATGGTTGATAATCTCGCGGAATAATTAGGAAATGAGGGCATCGATGATTGCTGAAACCTTGGGTTTTCTTGCCGAACATTTGAACCGGGAATTGCGCCGCGAGAGCGGCTCTGACCTTCAGTCCGTTTATCTCGCCACCCCTCCTACCGCAGAGCAGCCCGAGGGACTTTATCTAAGCCTAGTCCAACTCCAGCGCGAGGCTTCGATATCCAACATGGCAGCCCCTGTCCGCGGCGGCGGCCCCCGTGCCCCGGCGCAGCCATCGCTGCATTTGAAATTGATGATAATGGTTTCGGCGCATTACCAAGATTACACGAAATCGCTTGCGGCATTGGAGGGGGCAATTGCCCAATTTACTGCGCATCCCCGGATGTCACGCGAGACTTCTTCCGACCTACCTTCCGGGTTGGACCGTCTGTCGTTTGAATGGCAGGATTTGGCGGTGACCGAGATGTCGGCGCTGTGGTCAAGCCTCGGGCGTGATCAAGTACCTTGCGCGCTATATCTGGTGCGTGGGCTGGAAGTCGGGCAAGGTTCGATAGATAGCATGATCCCGACAATAAGATCTGCTGAGCCGGAATAGAGCAACCAGTGCTCGGTAAGCTATTCCGAATACAAGGAATTTTCCTACATCTACCGCTTTCGCTATCGTCGTTTGATGACCTATCCGACAGCACCCGACCAGCCGCGCGCGGCGTACCCCGAGCAAATGTGTAACCCGAAACCCAACAAGATAATTATTCTCTTTCAATAGCTTGCGATAGGTGTGTTAGGTTACAGGTGTAACCCTAAGTCCAACATTGCGGTTCTGTAAGTATGCGCCAGAATCCAGAATTTGTGCGGAGATAAATTGCACGGTAGCTATGATTTCGGCGATATTGGTAAAATGACTGGTAGCAATGGCGATGACTGGCGGCAGGATTTCCCCGAATTGGCCGAAATTGCCGAAGGATTGGCCGATCAGCCCGGCGGATAGCTTGCGCTAGGCTCTTTCCGGATGGGCTGCGGGCGGTTAAGATGCCTCCATGCCGATCCGACCGACTATAGCCCTGATTTCCGGCGCACTCGCAACAGCGGCGCTTGCCTTTGTCGGAGCAGGATTCACCTCCCAGCCCATGGCAGAGGAGCTTGCAGCGAAGGCGAAAATCGTGATCGAACAGGTTGGCGGCGGTGATGTTACCGCGGATTTTAGCACCATAAACGATTGGCCCTCGCGCCATCCGGTTCTCACCGGCGGCGAGGGATTGGACGAGGCAAATCGCGCCGAAGTTGCTGAAGCAGTTGCGGCAATAGCGGGTGTTGGCGGAATACGTTGGGCTGATGGCACAGCAATCGTCGAACGCGGCGAGCAAGCGCGGACGCCGATGCATTGTCAGGAAGATGTGGAAAGCCTGCTGCGTGCACGGACAATCCGATTCGAAGAATCGTCGAGTTCGATGGACAGTTCCAGCCGCGAATTACTTGATGAAGTGGAGGCTGCTTTGCGCCCTTGCCTTGGCAGTATAATCGCGATTGTCGGGCACACCGATAATTCAGGGCCGGAACCAGGCAATCTGGCATTATCGCGCGAACGCGCAAACGCAGTAAGAAACGCGCTGATCCGCCGCGGCATTCCGCGCGACGGATTGCGAGCAAGAGGCGTTGGCTCGCGCAATCCGGTCGAAGGGCTTGATGCATCCGATCCAGCAAACCGGCGAATCGAATTTTCAGTGATTGCGACCGAACCGCTGCAACCAACGCCGGTCGACACTCCGGGAGCCCGATAAGAAATGCCGATCTGGTTTGAATTGATGGTTCTGCTGCTCGCTGCTTACGCAATCGGCTTGATTATGGGTTGGCTGATCTGGGGCCGCACGCCTGATGAACAGATTATCGAGATTGAAGAGGATACGACACTGTGATGGAACTGGTGCAGGCCAATTGGCCGCTTTTTGTGATTGCTGTGGTGGTCGGACTGATCGTCGCGTGGTGGATATTTGTCGCGCTACGCCGCACCAAAGTTGAGACCGACAAAAGCGACGTGCTCGACGAAGGCAAGGGTCCCGCATCGCGCAATCAGGCGTTAATCGACGCGCCGCCTGCTGCGACTGCGCCAGTCGTTCCGCCCGTAGGAGCACCAGCAGCTATCGTAGTGCCAGCCGAAACAATTGCTGCTCAAACAATTGCCCCCGCTGCAATCAAGGCCGAAAAGGGTGACGATCTGACCCGCATCAAGGGTGTAGGTCCGAAGTTAAAGACTTTGCTCAATGAACTTGGGATTACACGGTTCGCTCAAATAGCCGGATGGAACGATGCCGACATCGATCAGATAGATGCCAAGTTGGGCCGGTTTGAAGGCCGCATCCGGCGCGACAACTGGACGGAGCAGGCGAGGCTACTCGATGCTGGCGATACGGCTGGATATGAAGATAAATTCGGCAAACTCTGATTAGGAACGACTAATGAGCGATGCACTTTTTCCAGTTCCAGCTGAATGGGCAGAACACGCGCTGATCGATAGCGCGACCTATTTGGAAAAGTACCAACGCTCGATTGATGATGCGGCTGGTTTCTGGCGCGACGAGGCGCAAAGGATCGACTGGATCGAACCGTTCCATACCGTCAAAGACACCTCCTTCGACGAAGCAGATTTCCATATTCGCTGGTTTGAAGGCGGCAAGCTCAACATCACAGCCAATGCGCTTGATCGGCACTTGGAAACACGCGGCGATCAGGTCGCGATTATCTGGGAACCTGACAATCCTTCCGAGACCGTTCGGAAAATCACCTATCGCGAATTGCACCGTGATGTCTGCCGTTTCGCCAATGTTCTGAAGTCACGCGGCGTCAAGAAAGGCGATCGGGTCACCATCTATCTTCCGATGGTTCCCGAAGCCGCAATTTCGATGCTTGCATGCGCGCGGATTGGCGCGGTTCATTCGGTGGTTTTTGCCGGCTTCAGCCCCGACGCGCTGGCAGGCCGAATCGAGGATTGTCAGTCCAATATCGTAATCACGGCCGATGAGGGGTTGCGCGGTGGGAAACCGATTCCGCTGAAGGCCAATGTCGATGCGGCGTGCGACAAAGTGGCGGTCGAGACCGTAATTATGCTGCGCCGGACGGGCGCCGATGTTCAAATTGTGTCGGGTCGCGATGTCGACTGGACTGAGGTGATGGATGGTGCATCCAGCGATTGTCCTGCTGAATTGATGGATGCCGAGGACCCGTTGTTTATTCTGTATACCTCGGGCTCGACCGGAAAGCCCAAAGGCGTGCTCCACACCACCGGCGGCTATGCTGTGTGGACCAGCATGACGCATCAGTATGTGTTTGATTACAAACCCAACGCAGATGGCAAAATGCCGGTCTATTGGTGCGCGGCCGATGTGGGCTGGGTCACTGGGCACTCTTATGTGGTGTATGCGCCGCTGATAAATGGCGCGACGCAGGTAATGTTCGAAGGCGTGCCCAATTTCCCCGATCACTCGCGTTTCTGGGAAGTCATCGACAAGCATCAGGTGGAAATTTTCTACGCCGCGCCGACTGCTTTGCGTGCCCTGATGCGCGAGGGCGATGAATGGGTGACCAAGACCAGCCGCAAAAGCTTGCGCCTGCTTGGTTCTGTCGGTGAACCAATCAATCCCGAAGCTTGGGACTGGTATCATCGCGTGGTCGGAGACCGCCGCTGCCCGATCGTCGATACATGGTGGCAAACCGAAACCGGCGGAGCGATGATCACGCCGTTGCCCGGCGCGACCGCTCTCAAGCCCGGCAGCGCAAGCAAGCCGATGTTCGGGGTCAAGCCGGAAATCGTCGACAATGACGGTAACATCCAGGCCGGCGCTACCGATGGCCCACTAGTTATCACTGACAGTTGGCCTGGGCAGATGCGGACGGTTTACGGCGATCACGACCGCTTCTTCCAGACCTATTTCAACACCTTCCCCGGCATGTATTTCACTGGCGATGGCTGCAAGCGCGACGAAGATGGCTATTACTGGATAACTGGCCGGATCGACGACGTGATCAATGTGTCGGGCCACAGAATGGGCACCGCCGAAGTCGAAAGCGCTCTGGTCGCGCATGACAGCGTATCGGAAGCTGCAGTTGTCGGTATGCCGCACGACATTAAGGGGCAAGGCATCTACGCTTACGTCACGACCAATGCCGATGTCGAAGATA
Organism: Pontixanthobacter gangjinensis; assembly: GCF_009827545.1. NCBI lineage: Bacteria > Pseudomonadati > Pseudomonadota > Alphaproteobacteria > Sphingomonadales > Erythrobacteraceae > Pontixanthobacter > Pontixanthobacter gangjinensis. The sequence continues at coordinate 2,530,824 of NZ_WTYS01000001.1, forward strand.
CAGAAGACTTGCGCGCCGAATTGGTCAAATGGGTCCGCAAGGAAATCGGCCCGATTGCCACGCCCGATGCAATCCAATTTGCCCCTGGCCTGCCGAAAACGCGCAGCGGCAAGATCATGCGGCGCATCTTGCGCAAAATAGCGGAAAATGACGTAAGCAATCTGGGTGATACTTCAACGCTCGCAGACCCTAGTGTGGTCGATGATCTGCTGGCGAACCGGAAGAAATGAACCAAATCCGCCCGCTCCGCAGCGTTCTCTACCTGCCCGCCAACCGTGCGAGCGCGGTTGCCAAAGCGCGTGCGGCGGATTGCGACGCGGTAATCCTAGATCTGGAGGACGCGGTTGCTCCCGAAGCCAAAGCACAAGCGCGTGCGGCAGCGGTTGCAGCGGTAAGTGAAGGTGGCTTTGGCCACCGATTGCTGGTGGTGCGCGTCAATGCACTCGACAGCGAATGGGGACCTGCAGACTGCGCCGCGATGGCTGGCTGCGGCCCGGCTGCAGTACTGGTCCCCAAGCTGTGCCACCCGGACGAAGCACAAATTTATCGCCAGCAATTGGGTGGCGGGCCGGAACTGTGGGCCATGCTCGAAACTTGCATCGCCTTCACCCAATTGAGTGCAATTTCAGCCAAGGCGAAGGCAGCAAACCTTACGACCTATGTCATGGGCACCAATGATCTCGCGCTGGAGATGCGGGCCAAACTGGACACTGATCGCACCCCCTTCCTGCCGCTATTGACCCAAGCGGTGGTCGGTGCCCGCGCATTCGGGCTTTCGATTATCGACGGCGTTTTCAACGATATTGCCGACTTGGCAGGCCTTGGCGCCCAATGCCGCCAAGCGGCCGAGCTAGGTTTCGACGGCAAGACGCTGATCCACCCCGACCAGCTTGAAATCGCCAATGCAGCGTTTAGCCCTTCGCCAGCGGAGGTCGCACGTGCGCTGGCCATCCGCGATGCTTTCGCTGATCCTGGCAATACCGGCAAAGGCGTAATTAAAGTAGGCGGAAAAATGACAGAAATGCTTCACTTGCGTGAGGCCGAGCGCACATTGGCATTGCATCAGGCGGCGCAGCGAAACACCCCTTGAAGTCATTGCACTTGCGGCCCACAAGCAAGGCTGCAAGAGAACGAAAACATTAGTTTCAGGAGTAATCATGGCCGGAATGGTGCCGTTTAATTGGGAAGATCCGTTCAATCTGGAGTCCCAGCTGACCGAAGAAGAACGCATGATACGCGACGCCGCTCATGGCTTCGCTCAGGATGAATTGCAGCCCCGTGTTCAGCAGGCTTACCGAAACGAAACGAGCGCGCCTGAATTGTTCCCGCTGATGGGTCAAGCAGGGTTGCTTGGCGCAACCGTGCCCGAAGAATATGGTGGATCAGGTGCCAGCTATGTTGCTTACGGTCTGATCGCGCGCGAGATTGAACGCGTCGATTCCGGCTATCGTTCGATGGCTTCGGTCCAGTCCAGCCTCGTGATGTATCCAATCCAGGCATATGGCAGCGAGGAACAGCGCCAGAAATATCTGCCAGGTCTTGCTAGCGGCGAATTGATCGGTTGTTTCGGCCTGACCGAACCCGACGCAGGTTCTGACCCCGGCTCGATGCGGACTTACGCCAAGAAAGACGGCGATGGTTACTCACTCTCCGGTGCTAAGACCTGGATTTCCAATTCTCCTTTCGCCGATATTTTCGTCGTCTGGGCGAAAAGCGAGGCGCACGGCGACGGTATTCGCGGCTTTGTGCTAGAGAAAGGCATGGAAGGCCTTTCCGCACCGAAGATCGAAGGTAAGCTCAGTTTGCGCGCCTCGACCACCGGCATGATCATGATGGACGAGGTCAAGCTCCCCGCCAGCGCATTACTACCCGATGTCCAGGGATTGAAGGGCCCGTTCGGCTGTCTCAATCGAGCACGCTACGGCATCAGCTGGGGCGCAATGGGCGCAGCGGAATTCTGCCTGCACGCCGCTCGGCAATATGGTCTGGACCGCAAGCAATTTGGCCGCCCACTCGCCAATACACAGCTGTATCAAAAGAAGCTGGCCGACATGATGAGCGATATCGGTCTTGGCCTGCAGGCATCGCTGCAAGTCGGGCGCCTGATGGATCGTGGTGAATTTGCGCCGGAGATGATCAGCATCGTCAAACGCAACAATGTCGGCAAGGCGCTCGATATTGCCCGCCAAGCGCGCGATATGCATGGCGGCAACGGTATTAGCGACGAATATCATGTCATCCGGCACATGGTGAATTTGGAGACGGTGAATACTTACGAGGGCACGCATGATGTGCATGCGTTAATCCTTGGCCGCGCCATCACAGGACTGGCTGCGTTTTGATGAAGCTTCACGGATATTTCCGTAGCTCAACCAGCTACCGGTTGCGAATTGCGCTGAATTTGAAGGGCCTCGAATACGAAAATCTGCCGGTGGATCTGCGGACGTCAGAGCAAAAGGGCACGGTATATACCAGCCGCAATCCCTTTGGTTCGGTCCCTATGCTGGAAGCAGATGGCCGCGACCGCGCGCAATCGATGGCGCTGCTCGAATGGCTTGACGAAGCCTATCCAGAGCCGCCCCTACTGCCGAGTGATTTGGAAGACCGCTACACCGCGCGCGAGCTGGGCTATGCCGTTGCGACCGAGATCCACGCCGTGAACAATTTACCGGTGCTGCGTTACCTAGCGGACCCGCTAGGTCATTCTGAAGAAGAAGTCGCAGTATGGTATCGCCACTGGCTGGCGCGCACACTTGATCCGGTCGAGCAACGATTGGCGCAAATCGGCACGGGCGATTTCCTGTTTGAGCGGCCCGGATTTTTCGAAGTCGTATTGCTGCCGCAGCTCTACAATGCGCGTAAATTTAGCTACGATCTAAGCGACAAACCATACACCACGCGTATCGAAGCGGCTTGCCTCGCCCTGCCCGAATTTGAGCGCGCATACCCTGACAACCAGCCGGATAGCCCGGATTACAAAGCCCCCCAAGGAGACTGACTGCTATGAAACTTGCAACGCTCAAAGACGGTACACGCGATGGTAAGTTGGTTGTCGTTTCGAAAGACGTCACGCGCTATTGCGAAGCTGGAAATATTGCCCCGACGTTGCAATATGCGCTCGACAATTGGGATCGCGTCGCACCCGATCTGGAAGTGCTGTATCGCGATGTCGAACATCAAACCGTTCCGTGCGAACGCTTTCACGAAAGCGAAGCACACTCCCCCTTGCCCCGCGCCTATCAATGGGCCGACGGCAGCGCCTATATCAACCATGTCGAATTGGTCCGCAAAGCGCGCGGTAGCGAAGTACCGGAAAGCTTTTACTCCGATCCGCTAATGTATCAGGGCGGCAGTGATACTTTCCTCGCTCCGCGCGACGATATCCCATTGGGCGACACCGCTTGGGGCTGTGACATGGAAGGCGAAGTTGCTGTTATTACCGATGACGTGCCAATGGGCGTTTCTGCCGAGGATGCCGCGGGTCACATTAAATTGCTGATGCTGGTCAATGACGTGTCTTTACGCGGACTAATACCCGGTGAATTGGCAAAAGGTTTTGGCTTTTTCCAATCGAAACCCTCCAGCGCGTTTTCACCCGTGGCTGTTACGCCTGATGAATTGGGTGACGCATGGTCTGACAGCCTGATCCATTTGCCGCTGCTGGTTGAATATAATCGCGAGCCGTTTGGCCGTGCCGAAGCGGGCCAAGATGCCACGTTCAACCTCGCTCAATTGGTGGCTCACGCTGCCAAAACCCGCCCATTAGGCGCTGGTGCAATAATCGGATCGGGCACAGTGTCCAACAAAGGCGCAGATGGGGGCCCGGGCAAGCCTGTATCCGAAGGCGGACTTGGCTATAGCTGCATCGCAGAAATCCGCATGATCGAAACAATTGCCGATGGCGCTGCGAAGACTCGCTTTATGCAGCCGGGCGACATGGTTCGCATCGAAATGAAGGACAAAGACGGCCACTCAATCTTCGGCGCTATCCGGCAAGAAGTGGTGCAGGCTTAAGTTCAAAGAACTAAGCAATGGATGAAAATCCACAAGCCGTTTGACTGATAGGGCCGTTTCGATGATGGTCCGCCCCGATAGAAGCGGATAGACCGCTCGTTCAACAGGGATCTGTGATGTTCAAAATGTGGTTTTCCATTCCATTATGGCAACGCGTGATCGGGGCATTGATCCTAGGGACGAGCCTGGGCTGGGTCTGGCAGGAATTTAGCCTGTTTGGCGGGGCAGACCCGACCAGCATCAAGTGGATTGGCGACTTATTTATCAGGGCGATCAAGATGTTGATCGTGCCGCTCATCTTCTTCTCATTAGTATCGGGGATTGCCGCGCTTGGTGATCTTAAGAAGCTTGGGAATGTCGGCGGCAAAGCGTTGATGATATTCGCCGGGACCGCGGCATTTTCCGTGACGCTTGGTCTGACATTGGCGACTTTGTTTGGTCTTGGTAAAGGGGTGAACGTAGAGCTCCCCGAAGGCGCAGAGGTGCCCGAAGCTTCAACGACAACCGCCGTCGATATGATCCTTTCCATGGTAACCGACAACCCGGTCGCGACCATGGCTGAAGGGCAGGTCCTGCCGCTAATCATCTTCGCACTGCTGTTTGGTATTTCTGTGCTGATGGCGGGCAAGGAAGCCGAACCGATCGTGCGGGCGATGGATGCCGGCGCAGCGGTGATGCAGCGCATGACGATGATCGTCATGGAACTCGCGCCGTTCGGCGTCTTTGCGCTGATGGTCTGGGTCGCAGGCACGTTGGGCGTCGACGTCTTGCAGAGCCTCGCGCAAGTGGTGTTGTTCAACTATATCGGCTGCTTGATTATTATCCTAGTTATGTACCCTTTCATCATCAAATTTATCGCTAAACTTCCGCTGATAGATTTCTACCGCGGCATTGTTGATGCACAAGTGGTGGCCTTCTCCACCGCATCTTCAAACGCTGCGCTGCCGGTTACGCTTCGGTGCGTTCAGCGAAACTTGGGCGTATCTCGGTCGGTTTCGAGCTTTGTCATCGCGCTGGGCGCGACGATCAACATGAATGGTACAGCGATGTATTTGGGTCTCGTGGCAATTTTCGGGGCCAATGTTTACGGCATTGATCTGAGCTGGACTGCGTATGTTTTGATCGGAATTACAGCAACTCTTGGTTCTGTCGGCGCAGCGGGAATTCCAGGCTCAGGCCTGATAATGCTGACGCTCGTATTGACCTCGATCGGTGTGCCATTGGAAACGGTCGCATTGGTCGCTGGTATCAATCACATCATGGATATGATGCGCACGATGACCAACGTGACCGGCGATGCAACAGTCGCAGTAGCCGTAGCCCGGATGGCGGGTGAAATCGACGTAGAGGAATATGTGTCGGCCGACGATATCTGACGCAAGAGTTCAATCGCGTTTGAATGGTTTTTCATACCGATAAACCCCAACAGACGCCTCAGTTAGCTGGAGCAATCTTGATGAGCAGCACCGCACCAAAACTGGGACTTTGGACCAAAGTTGCTTATGGCTTCGGGGCATCGGCCTATGGCATCAAGGAAAACGGCTTCGGATATTTCTTGTTGCTGTATTACGGCACCGTTGTCGGGTTGGAACCCGGATTGGTCGGGCTGGCAATTTTACTAGCCTTGGTTGTCGATGCTGTCAGCGATCCGGTGGTCGGCTATTGGTCGGACAATTACAGATCCCGTTGGGGCAGACGGCATCCCTTTATGTATGCTGCTGCAATCCCAGTGGCCGTCAGTTATTTTCTTCTTTGGAATCCGCCCGAATGGGGGCAGGCAGGTCTGTTCTGGTATCTGCTTATGCTCGCGATACTAATCCGCACCTTCATCACATTTTATGAAACGCCCAGCTCCGCGCTGATGCCTGAACTTACGCAGGATTATGATGAGCGCACCACAGTTCAAGCTTGGCGGCTTTTCTTTGCTTGGTTCGGCGGAAATCTGATGAGCGTGCTGATGTTTGGCGTGTTGTTGGTCGCGACGGCCCAATACCCGGTCGGCACCCTGAACAGGGACGGATATCAAACCTACGGCATCATTGCGTCTGTCTTGATTTTTGCTGCGATCATGGTTTCCGCTGTCGGCACCCATCATCACATTCCGCATCTTCGCAAGCCGCCAGAACGCGATATTCGCGGATTGAAAGTTGTATTCAGGGAATTGTTCGAGACACTTGGCGAGCGAAGCTTCATGGCGCTATTTATAGCTACCCTGTTTGGCGCGGTTGCGACCGGCTTAACTGCAGCGCTATCTTTCTTGATGCTTACCTATTTCTGGGGTTTCTCGGCGCAGCAGATATTTCTCTGGACCGCTCTCGTGTTTATCTCCGCCTTTCTGGGTCTACTGATTGCACCGCGAATGGTTAGGCGCTTCGGAAAAAAGAATTCGGTGGTGATATTCGGGACGATAGCGTTCAGCCTCGCCCCAATGCCGGTGATTTTGCGATTGTTTGATTTGATGCCTGCCAATGGTGACCCTCTGCTGTTCCCTCTTGTTGTCACCTTCAACACAATCGATCTGGGGTTGATTATCGCACTGCAAGCCGTTCTCTATTCAATGGTTGCCGATCTCGTCGAGCAAAGCGAGCTGAAGACCGGCCGCCGCAGCGAAGGCGTGTTTTTCGCCGCAATAACCTTCATCCGGAAAGCCAATCAGGGCCTAGGCGCATTCGCCGCCGGCATAGTCCTGTCGGCAATATCTTTCCCGCAGAATGCTGCATTGGAAGATGTACCTGAAGATACGATCTGGCAATTGGGTGCATTGCTCGCCCCTAGCCAACTGCTGTTGTGGGGCTGTATGATCTTGGCCGTCAGCCGCTACAAAATAGGTAAAGCCCAGCACAACGCCAACTTGGCCGAATTGGCCAAAATCAAGAGCGACAGCTAAGCGGGTATCATATTACGGCAAGCCAGCGCCCGCAATTTCCACGCGCGTTGTGATAACCTTGCCGTTGCGCCCTGCCCTGCAGTCTTCCCGGTCAGCAGAGTCGGCAATCGCGATATACAAAGTCTTCCGGTCATCGCCGCCCAATGCGCAGGCAAAGGCTTGTTGACCGGTGTCGATTGTTTGCAAGATTTCGCCTCCTTCGCGGACCCGAACGCAGCGTGCATTGGTAGGCGACGCCACCCAAACAGCTCCCTCCTCGTCCAGAGCGATACCGTCGGGAACCGAGCCATCGGTAAACTGCGCCCAAATCCGCCGGTTGCTCAAACCACCATCCTCGTCAATATCGAACGCCGTCAGCCGCGCGGCGTAGGTTTCTGCGATGATCAACACTTTGCCATTGGGCGTGATTACTGTGCCGTTAGGAAACACCATCTGGTCGGCTGCTTGGTGCACAGTGCCATCTGGGTCGACCCGAACCAAAATAGTCGGCGCGACAGGTTCATCTTCATCGGTGTGGAAGCCGAAATTCCCGACATAAGCGCGGCCACACCGGTCCACGACCATGTCATTGGCCCGCTTTCCTATCATATCTGAAAGATCGGCATGAACCGACATTGCCCCATCGTGACCCCGGCGTAGCAACTGGCGATCAGTCATCGACACGATCAGCATATCACCACCGGGCAACCAACCAAGGCCAGACGGCCTTCCATCGACTTTGCAAACTAGCTCGGCCGAACCGCTAGCCAGGATCTTGAAGACTCTATCATCATGCATATCGGAGAACCAAAAGGCCCCGTCATGCCAGCGTGGTGCTTCGGCAAAAGCCAGTCCTGATGCGATTATGTCCATTGTGGTGTCCCCGCAGATTGCATTTGGGCCATGTGCAACCAAACTGAGCCGCAAAGCAATCCAGCAATTCAACCTCTGGAATCGATTGGCTGCTTCGGTGGCTTGGTCGCAGCTGTGATGAAATACAAATCGAGCGTTCTCGTCAGCTTTCCTGTTAGAAAAATGCGTGCAACCGACTATCAATAAGCCAATGATTTCAATCACGATAATGAAAAGTCGGATAGGCCGGACCTGTCGCCACTGCACAACCTTCATTACCAAATGTTTTGACAAAGGCTGTCTGCAGCGCGCAGGATGGCATTACAAAAAAAGAATACCATAGGGAGAGAACGGAATGAACAAGTCGATCTTACTCAATACGAGCGCGGTATCTGCGCTCATTTTGTCCGCAGCGGCGGTGCCTTCAATTGCTCACGCACAAGATGCCCCGGCGGATGACTCTGACATCCAGATCGTTGTAACGGGCTCGTTCATTCGCGGCACTCCAGAAGATGCAGCCGTTCCGGTCGATGTCTATTCGAGCGAAGATTTGGACCAGAGCGGGATTTCCTCGCCGCTCGAATTCATCAAGAACCTGCCTGAAGTTGGCAGTGTGCTCGGCGACTCGAACCAGTTTTCCCCCTCCGCGCAAGGTAATCAGGGCTTAGGCTCAATCAATTTGCGTGGGCTTGGCCCGACCCGCACACTGGTGCTGTTTAACGGCCGCAGGACTTTGACCGCGCCAGGTGCAGTCGGCGGCGGGTATGGCGATACAAACTCGATCCCACTGTTCGCGCTAGACCGGATTGAAATTCTGAAGGATGGCGCTGCTGCTACCTACGGATCTGACGCGATTGCCGGCGTTGCGAACTTTGTCACCAAGAAGAATTTTGAAGGGGTTCAAGTCCAAGGTGATTACGAATTCATCGATGGCTCAGATGGCAATTACACTTCTTCAGTCTTAATCGGAAAGAACTTTGGTGACCTCAACATTATGGCTGGCATTGGTTGGCAGCACCGGTCAGAGCTTCCGACAACCGAGCGCGAGTATGGCTTCCAGCCCTATTCGGTGAACCCATCGGCCTGGTCGGCGCTGGCTACGCCAGGGTTTTTCATTATTCCGGGAGTTGGCGCGCGTCCCGATGTTGGCTGCGCGGAAACCGGCGGAACGCCTGACGGAATTTGCCGCTTCAGCTTCGTTCCGTTCGACAATCTGATCGAAGAGACCGACCAATACCAAGGATATGTCCAGGCAGACGTCGATCTGACCGACACTTTCCGCTTTCACGGCGAATTCACCTATGCACAAACCGATCTTGACCGGATCGGCACCTCACCCGGCTACCCGCCACTTCAGGGGCCAGGCGGCGCAAGGCTCGGCGGCGGCTTCTCCGTTTCACCTGACAATCCCGGCGCGCAAGTCTTTGCCAATCAGCTTGGCCTGACCGCTCCGATTGCCGGTCCCATCGGCATCTTCCTGTGGCGTCCGTTCGGCAACCTTGGCAACCCGACCGATCCGGGACGCGGCTCTGGACGCCAAACCGCCAACAACAAGGCCTACCGCCTGTCGGGAACCTTCGAAAAAGACATCAATGACAATTTGCGCAGCCAGCTATCCCTTACCTGGGCGAACTACCAACGCCGCCGCAGCTCACCCGGCTTTGTCGGCTCGCGTTTGCAAGATGCATTGAATGGCCTCGGCGGCGAAAATTGCAATCCCGCAACAGGTGTGCCCGGTCAGGGTGCCTGTATGTGGTTCAACCCGTTCATCAATGCGGGTCCGGGCCATCCTTCATTGGGCCTAACCAACCCATTTTATGTTCCCGGAAACGAGAACAGTGTCGACCTGATCCGCTTTCTTCAAGTCACCAACGGCGTTGAAGAAACCGAAGAAACCTTCGTCGCTGATTTAATCTTCTCCGGCGAATTCAACGTTGATCTAGGCGGTGGCAACATCGGCTGGGCGGCGGGCGCGCAATATCGCAAGCTCGATCTTATTTCACGCGCGCTTCGCCCTGAATCGAACTTGGACCTCAATCCATGTGTTATTCTTGGCGACCAGAGCTGCGTCGGCGGTCCTTTGGAAGGTGCTGGCTCTTTCATCTTCCTCGGCGGTTCACGGCCGGAGTCACTGCAACAAGACGTGAAAGCCATTTTCGCAGAGGTGAAGGTGCCGGTTTCCGATACGCTGGAAATTACAGCAGCCGCCCGTTTTGAAGATTATGGCGGCTCGATTGGCTCGACCTTTAATCCAAAGGGTGCGGTCCGTTGGGAGCCAACAGACTTCCTCGTACTTCGTGGTTCGGTTGGCACTACATTCCGTGGTCCGTTGGCCTCGCAAGTGTCTAACAACGCGGTGACAACCTTGGCCGGAATTACGGCAGCAGCGGGTAATTTCAAGGCTGTCGACATTGCCGGGAACCCTGCTGATCTAGGGCCTGAAACAGCCTTCACCTATAATATCGGTGCAGTCGTTGATTTTGGCGGCTTCAACTTCTCGGTCGATTATTGGAGCTATGATTTCGAAGGCGAGATCACCACAACCGACGCACAGGCAATTGCTAGCAACGTTGTGCCGGTTGCTGGCGGCTTAGCGACTTGTAGCAACGCCTTCGCACCGCTCATCACATTTGATGGCGGCGCATGTGTTCAGGGAACCACTACCGGTCTTAATATCTCGCGTATCTTCACGCAGTGGGTCAACGGTCCAAAAACCAAGACAACCGGTTTGGACATGTCGGCCAGCTTTACCACGGACATCGGGCCTGGAACGGCGTCACTTGGCGTAAATGCCAGCCATATTCTGACCTATGATGTTGGTGACTTTAATTTGAACGGCAATCTGCTGCGCGATGGATTTAGCGCTGTCGGCCTAGCCAACCTTGACCGCCTACCCGGTTCAATTGCGGCATGGCGCGGCAATGCCTACGTCAATTACAATGTGGGCGGTCTCAACCTGCGTTATGGCGCAAGCTATATTGATGGGGTCGATGACGAACGTTGCCCAGCATTGCCCGCGCCATGTGCGACCACGAGTGCTGGCGGAACCAACTTCGGCCGGACTATCTCAAGCTATACCCAGCATGATTTCCATGCCGCTTATGACTTGCCAATCCAGTCGTTCGATGCCCAATTGCAGTTCTCCGTCGAGAACTTCACTGATGCACAAGCTTCCGAAGCGCGCATTCCGCTGGGTTACAATCCGTTTATCGGGAACCCGCTGGGCCGCATCTTCCGTTTGGGTGCAAAAGTGGGGTTCTAGGACTGGCAGTGCCGGCAGTTTGAGTTACCGCCGGTCAATCAAGGAACCGGCCAAGAAATGGGGACGGGCAGCAATGCTCGTCCCTTTTTCTGTATTTGGCCGGAGTGTATTGCCGTGATGATGCCAGCCCTATCGCAGCATTGCTCGTTCCCTACTCCATCGGGACTGAGCGGATACTCGCAGGTTATAATCTGAAATAGCGAGAAAAATTGGTGAATTTCTCATTCAGGCCGCCAACCCCACTCAATTGTAAATTATTGTATAAGAGCGGGTTTCGTACTTAATCTGAAGAGTGCGTTAACCATTCCAATCTAGTCAGCAGCCTCAAGAAAGTTGGTCAGAAGATCAGCAATAGGGTTGCACGATGATATTCGACAAGAATTTAGACAGCTTGAGATTAAAGGCCGGTTTAGTGCTTTTGTCTGCCGTGGGCGGTTTAATCGCCCCTTCGGTTGCTGTCGCGCAAGTGAAGCGCTCGATCGAAAACCCCAGTTTTGAAGCGAATGATCCGCAGGGGCCAGGGGCACCGAACTTTCAGATCATTCCCGCTGCCAGCGTTCCAGGCTGGACCAGTACCACAAACGAGATCGAACTGTGGGATAGTGGTTTCCAAAGTGTGACATCGGCCGATGGAGCGGTCCACGCCGAAATGAATGCCAACCGGCCTGGCGCGCTTTACCAAAACGTCTGCTTGGTGAATGGAGAGCGAATTCGGTGGCGCTTTGCCCACCGAAAACGGGCCGGTGGACTCGCAAGTCAAACGGCAATCTTCCAGATCGCGAGCAGCACAGGCGCTGTTATCCAAAACCTTCAAACGTCGGTCGCAACCAATGCGGCTGCTTGGGATTTTCGGGCGAATACAACGGGTGTTACATATACCGGACCTTCGGGCGTTCAGCGCATGCAGTTCGTAACCACCGATGCCGGTTCTGTCGGTAATTTTCTCGACGACATCCAGATCACACTTGGCGCCTATATCGAATTTGATCCGGCGGCGACTTCCGCTGTGGAAGGTGCCGTTAGCCCAAACCTTACCGCACTGCGCGTGACAGGCGCGTTTACTTCCAGCGTCAATGTTAAGGTCAATGTGACAGGCGGAACTGCCACCTTAGGTTCGGATTACACAACGCCCAGCGGAACCAATAGCTTTGTTATCACTATACCAGCCGGTGACTATCAGTCTGCGCGAATCCCGCTTGGGCTTTCGATTGTTCAGGATGGGTCGATTGAATCCTCCGAGACAATTCAGCTCAGCATCACACCTGACCCGTCCAATTTCGTCATTTCATCGACCACCTCGTGTGGAGGCAGCGCCAACACCAGCGCGGTCCATACAATCGTCGATGATGATGTGCCGCCAACTGCGGTAAATGACACAGCTACCGGCGTGAATGGCTTCGCGGGCAATACTTCCGTGTTGAATGTGCTTACCGGTGACACGGTCAACGGCGGCCCCGCAACAACTTCAAACGCTATCCTCAGCGTGGCACCCGCTTCAAGTTTGCCGTCGCAACTAACATTTGATTCAGCAACCGGGGTGGTCGGGGTCAAACCCAATACTCCCGCGGGAGTGTATAGCTTCAACTATCAGATTTGCGACGTTTTGAACCCGACCGTCTGCCGGACTGCAAATGCCTCGGTCACCGTTGCACCATCGGTCGATTTGTCGATCAAGAAGACCAATACACCAGGGGTGAACGGGGACGCCGACCAAAGCGATGACGCCGTGTTCGCAGGCTCGACAACCACCTATTCTCTAACCGCCACAAACAGTGGACCAGATTCGGCCACAGGAGCCGTTGTTACTGATGCTCCGGGCGTAGGGATTACATGCGCCTCTAACGCTCCAGTAGCTATCACCGGAAACGGCGTTCCTGCCGGTTCTTTCACTTTTTCCAACCTTGCCGGCTCCGGGATCACTCTTGGAATGCTTGCTTCCGGCCAGTCGGCCATCCTCACTTACTCTTGCCAGGTGAATTAACATGCAAAACCTTAATGCAAACTCTGAAAACAAATCCTTCATCGCAGGTGTCAGCCGTCCGGTTGCCACGCGGATGCTGACAAGTGTGTTGCCATTCCTCGCGCTTGCTGTTCCGGGTACTGCCTATGCGCAGCAAGCCTCCAACACCGCCACGATTGGGGCGCCATCGGGCGCGATTGAAACCAACACCGCCAACAATAGTGCGACCGATACCGATACAATCTTTGCGACGATTGTTGCCAATGATGACACCGCAACTGGCGACTTCGGCATTGCGGGAACCACTGATGTTCTAAACGTATTAAACCTCGACACCTTTAACGGTGCAGCTGCAACGACAGCTGATGTGACAATTACCGCCATCACAGCGGTGCCAACCGGCCTGACTTTTGACGCTGCAGATGGTTCTGTCGATGTCGTTTCTGGCACCGCCGCGGGCGCTTACACATTCGATTACCAGATTTGTGAAACCGCAAATCCGACCAACTGCGTAGATGCCACAGCGACCGTAAATGTCAGCGCACCTACCATTACAGCAGATGCTGACAGTGTTAGCGGGATCAGCGGACTGGCTGGCGGCAATAACGTGCTCGATGTGCTGGATGGCGACCTTCTGGGCGGCGCAGCTGCGACCACCACCAATGTCACCGTTTCGGTCACAACTGCGGCAACGCCGATTAATGGCGGCCCTGTGCCGACACTCGATACCTCGACTGGCCTTATCTCTGTCGCGCCAAACACTCCGGCGGGCACTTACGATATTGTCTACCAGATTTGTGATGTCATCAACCCGACCAATTGTGCTTCCGAAACGGCCACAATCACAGTCGATGCGGCTGTCATTGCCGCAGACAATGATACGGCAACGGGCATTAACGGTGCTGACGGTGGAAACGATGTGGTCAATGTTCTCACTGGCGACACCATCGACGGCGTCCAAGTTAACCCTGCAGACGTAGTCCTGACCGTAGATACTCCGGCAACGCCGATTAATGGCGGCCCTGTGCCAACGCTCAACACCACAACGGGCTCGGTATCTGTTCCTCTGGGCACCCCTGCGGGTACCTATGATATCGTCTATCAGATCTGCGAGGCGCTCAACCCGACCAATTGCACAACCGCGACCGTTTCGGTTACGGTCGACGCACCGGCAATTGTTGCCGACGCCGACAGCGTAACCGGTGTCGACGGCACGGCTGGCGCAGCTGATGTGCTCGACGTTATTGACGGCGATACGCTGAACGGCGCGAACGTGACTGTTGGCGATGTTGATGTCACCGTCATTACTGGAGCAACCGCAATCAATGGCGGTCCGGTTCCAACGCTCAACACAACGACTGGACTTGTTTCGGTAGCGCCGAATACTCCTGCTGGCCTGTATGAAATTACTTACCAGATCTGCGATCCACTCAACCCGGCCAATTGCGATACGGCGGTGGCTTCGGTCACTGTGGCAGCTCCGGCGATCGCCGCAGATGCCGATTCCGTAAGTGGTCTGAACGGTGTGACCGGTGGGAGCGATGTTCTCGACGTGCTCGATGGTGATACTTTGAACGGACAGCCGGTAACAGCTGGCAATATCACAGTAACCGTGGTGACCGCAGCGACACCGATCAATGCTGGCCCAGTGCCAACGTTGGATACGGCGACAGGTCAGGTGCAGCTGCCGGCGAATACGCCTGCCGGAACGTACACGATTGATTATCAGATCTGTGACCCGATCAACCCGACCAATTGTGCGACGGAAACCGCGACTATCGAAGTTGCACCATCAGTCGATCTGGCGATCACAAAGGACAACGGCGTCACTTCCGTCATGTCGGGCGATACCGTCACCTACACGCTGGTGGTCTCCAATGCGGGACCGGATGCGGCAACCGGTGCGCTTGTCCGCGATGTTCCGGGTGCAGGCCTGACCTGTACGGCAACCAACACGGTGACGATCACCGGCGATGGCGTGCCAGCAGGCACCTTCACCGTGGGCGATCTGACAGGACCGGGCATCACGCTCGGCACGATCGGCAACGGTCAGTCAGTGACCATCACTTACAATTGTTCGGTCAACTAAGTTAACAAGAGGCGCAAGCGGATTGCTCATGTATAACCTTCAAAACAATCTAGGTTTGCCAAGCTTGCCGCTTGCTAGGATGTTGACCAGTATCCTGCCTTTCGTAGCTGTGGCTGTGCCTACGGTGCTGGTGGCGGGGGACGTGTCCAACACGGCCACCGTCACCGCGCCAGGCCAGGCTATCGAAACTAACGTAGCTGACAACGCGATTACAGAGATTGATACTCTGTTCGCGGTGATTGTTGCTGATTCCGATCGTGCATCGAACGTCAATGGCGCGGTTGGAGCTCCGGCGGTGCTGAACGTGCTGGACGGTGATACGCTGAACGGAGCGCCTGCAGCGCTAGATACGGTCGATATTCGCGTGGTGACGGCTGCTGTAGCAGCCAATGCGGGTGATTCCGTACCTACACTGAATCCCGCAACGGGTCTGGTTGATGTGCCTGCTGGCACACCTGCTGGCACCTACACTATTACATATGAAATCTGCGAAGAGTTGAACCCGACCAACTGCGCGCAGAACACAGTCACGATAGAAGTATCAGCAAGCCCGATTGTGGCAGTTGGCGACGTCGCAGCAGGCGTTAATGGCGCTGACGGAGCAATCGCGGTGGTCAATGTCTTTACCGGCGATACCGTCAACGGTTTGGCGGCCGACCCTACGAATGTTTTGCTGAGCGTGGCTGACGGATCCGCCGTTCCGACCCAGCTCATCTTCGACCCGGCAACCGGCAATGTCGATGTGGCCGCTGGCACTCCGGCTGGCACATACAGTTTCGACTATCAAATTTGCGAGACTTTGAACCCCGACAATTGCGTTACTGCGACAATCAGCGTTGAAGTTGCTGCCGCAGATATCGTGGCAGATGTCGATACACCTGATCCTGTTAATGGCGCTGATGGCGGCGGTGCCATCGTCAACGTCCTTTCCAATGACGAATTGAACGGGGTTCCAGTCACTCTGGAAACCGTTGAACTGACTATCCAGACTACCGCCACGCCTGCATTCCAAGGCGCACCCATACCTACCCTTGATCCGGCAACCGGGCTTGTGGACGTGCCCTCGGGTACGCCTGCTGGATCTTATGCGATTACCTATCAAATTTGCGAGATTCTCAACCCCACCAATTGTGCGACCAGCACTGTGACAATAGAGATTCTGGCGCCAGAGATTGTGGCATCGGCCGATGAGCCGGAGCCTGTCCGCGCTGGAACCGGCAGCAATATCGCGCTTAATGTATTTGCCAATGATACGCTGAACGGAAAGCCGGTCGATCCGGCTCATATTACCGCAACGATTGCCTCACCTGCCGCTAATCCAGGAGTTGTTCTCGATCCTGCGACGGGCACGGTTTCAGTTTCTCCAGACGTTCCCGCGGGAACTTACACAATCGAATACCAGATCTGCGAGACGCTCAATCCGACTAATTGCGCAACCAGCACGGTTACCATCGTGGTTGAACCCGCACGCAGCGGCATTGAAGGTACCGTTTACACCGACAATAACGCGAATGGCGGGCTTGATAATGGCGACACACGGCGCGGAAACTGGATTGTCGAAGTTCGCCGCAATGGCGAAGTTATTGCTACAGTTCGGACCGATACGAACGGCAATTATGCTGTAGCCGATTTGTTGAGCGGTGATGGCTACGACATTGTCTTCCGCAATCCGGAAAACAATGTCGTCTATGACATCATCAAGGATTTGACACTGGCAGCAAACACAACTGTCATTGACCAGAATTTGCCAATCGATCCATCAGGCATATTCTATGATTCCGTGGCGCGAACCCCGATCGCGGGCGTTACAGCCACGCTGCTGGATCGCAACGGCAATACGCTACCAACAATTTGCTATCTGGACCCTTCACAAAGCAACCAAATAACGGGCGCTAGCGGTGAATACAGGTTCGATATCATTCCAGGCGCCGCAACCCAATGTCCTGTCGGCGAGAGCGAATATTCGATAAGCATCACGCCGCCTAACGGCTTTAACGATCTTTCGACTGTAATTGCGCCGCAGCCAGGACCGTTTGATCCAACCGGCCTTGCCGCGCCTGTCCGGATCAATCCGGAGCCGACTGTGCCAACGGTAGCAAATCCGCCCTACTATCTGACGTTCCGCCTGGAGGCAGGCGATCCGGACATTATCTTCAACCACATTCCGCTGGATCCATTCCTGACGCGGACCCCGCTCATCGTAACCAAAACGAGCTTTAAGCGGTCGGCCAATGTCGGTGATGTCGTTCCTTACGAAATTACCGTCCGCAACACCGAAAACGTCCAGCGTTCCGGCGTGAACGTCGTCGATATTCTTCCTGCCGGCATGAAATATGTGCTTGGAACCGGGGTCGTCGCCGGTGCGGCTACCGAACCGACTGTCAACGACCGGACGGTTCTTTGGTCTGGCCAAGTCATCCCGGCAAACGGATCGGTCAGCTACAATCTGACCCTAGTTATTGGTGCCGGTGTTACTGGCGGTGAAAAGGTCAATACCGGGCTCGCCCAGAATGGCGCCGATGGCAGTGCAATTTCCAACCGTGGTACAGCCGTCGTTTCGATCGTGCCAAGCGCAGTGTTCGATTGTTCGGAATTGCTCGGCAAAGTTTTCGAAGATGCCAACCGCAATGGGTATCAGGACGAGAACGAGCCAGGGGTTCCTGGCGTTCGCCTCGCCACCGTCAATGGCCAGTTGATTACCACCGATGAATTTGGCCGATATCACATCGCCTGCGCGGCCGTTCCTGACGCTCGTATCGGTTCCAACTTCGTATTGAAAGTCGACACGCGGACCCTGCCGCTTGGCTGGGACACCACAACCGATAATCCGCGCTCTATGCGCCTTACGCGAGGCAAGTTCGGCGAGCTTAACTTTGGCGTCGCTCCAGCTGAAACAGAAACCAGTTTGGGGACCCCCGCATCGACAAGAGATGGAGTGGGCGGGGAGAAATTGCCATGAAAAAGTCACGGAACAAAACGATGATGAACCGCACACTTAGTGTCAAAACCGGTCGTTCTAACTGGGCTGTGCGCTGTTCCGTTCTTGCTGTCGCAACGGCTGCATCAAGCGTCAGTGCGCAAGCGTCAGAGAATGTCTCACCCCAACCAAATGCCGTGCTGGCTGCCTCTGCGGCTCCGATAATTTATGTCAGTAATCCTGTCATTCAAGCGATTCCTAACCGGAGCGGAATGTCGGCCGCTCCAGTCACCCCTGTTCCTGTAGCCGGGGATTCAAAACCTAGGCCTGCTCGTGCGGTGCAGACGCCGCCCGCGCAGATCGCCTCAGCAAAGGCAAGTGTATCAAAAGCCGCTTTGGTCGCAGCAGAATTGTCCGCTTCAGAACCACCTGCCACCCCAGCGCCTGCTCAGGCTGACGCTGGGATGGCACAGAGCGAGCGGGAAGACGTAAATCGTAAGCCACAAGCCGTGCAAAAAACAGCAACGGTAGCCGACGAACATGAGGTACGCTTCCGGGCAGACACACTTGTGGTCACACCCGTTCTGAATGTCGGGCTGGTCGAGTCGCAACGGACTGCAGCTGCGGGCGAAACTGTTACGTTTCTTGGCTACAACAATTACCCGTCATTCGTCGTCAAAGGCGAGATCCGAATATTCCGTGCGACGCAATCGGTCGATGCAGAGCCGCTCGCGGTCTTGCCAGTTGATGCAGCGGGTGGCGCAGGCTGGACTGTCCCTTCAACAGGGCCATCAGCACTGTTTTACGTCTACCGCGTCTATTCAAAAGACGGAAAATTTGACGAAACAAGCCCTGAAGAATTGACCATTGTCGACACTGCTGTTTCCCAGTCAATGAGCAGACAGCCGGTCGAGCGCCCGAATTTCGGTGCGATCGATGAAGCCGCGCGCCGTACCATTGATGTTTCGGGCCTAATGGCGACTGTCACAGGTCATGCGGACCCAAGTTCCGACACGGTCTTCGTATCGGGTCAGGCGGTTCCGGTTGATCTGGACGGCAAGTTCGCCTCCCAGCAAATCGTATCGCGCAAAGATGGTGCGATGGAAGTCGTCATCAAACGGGATGGAAAAATCATCAAGCAGGCCGAGCAAAGCTTTGCTGTGCCAAAGGATGATTGGTTTATTGTCGGCCAAGGCGATCTTACGCTTGGCCGCAGCTATGACAGCGGGCCATTGCAGGACGTTGCGGGCGATACGCTTGCCAGCGGCAATTACGCGGCTGGCCGGGCAGCGTTCTATGCCAAAGGCATTGTCGGCGATGATGTCCGCGTGACGGCCTCGCTCGATACGGGCGAGACATTGGTGAAGGATTTGTTCAGCAATCTCGACCGGAAAGATCCGCGGCAATTGCTCCGCCGTCTGAACCGCGAGCAATACTACCCCACATATGGTGATGATTCGACACTGGTCGAAGATGCGCCGACGCAAGGGCGCTTCTATCTGCGAGTTGCGAAGGACGAGAGCCAGCTTGTGGTTGGCAATTTTGTTACGACAGTGAACGGCGCAGAGTTGGCTCAACTCGACCGCGGCCTGTTTGGCGCATTGGCGGATTATAACAGCAAGCAAACCACCGAATTTGGCGAACGCAAGGTGCAGGTGACTGCATTTGCATCCGATCCCGGAACGGTCCCTGGCCGGGAGGAGTTTCGCGGCACAGGCGGCTCACTGTATTTCCTTAAGCGTCAGGATGTATCGATTGGCTCGGAACGCGTGCGTATCGAAGTGCGTGACCGGGAAACCGGGTTGGTTCTCGAAAGCCGCGACCTGTTCGCTCAACAGGACTATGATTTCGACCCCTTCCAGGGCCGGATCACTTTGCTGAAACCGCTTGCATCCACCGTCGCAAATGGCGGAGTTGTGCGCGAAGGCGCCTCCACTGGAAATGTGCCGGTACTGGTGGTGCGCTATGAGTATTCACCGCTTGTCGGCGATCTCGACGGCTACACAGTCGGCGGTCGTGGTTCAGCCTGGCTTGGCGAAAATCTGCGCCTTGGCATGACCGTCCAGCGCGACACCGTGGAAGATGCTGCGCAAACACTGATCGGCGCGGACGCAATCTTCCGCCTGACTGCCGGGACTTATTTGAAGGCCGAGATCGCGCAAACCGACGGGCCAGGATTTGGCCAATCCAACTCTGTCGATGGTGGCCTGTCTTTTACCGACATTGCAAGTCCTGGCGCAGGCGTAAAGGCGCAGGCCTGGCGTACAGAAGCGGCTGTTGATTTTGCTGAATTGGCGGGCAATGCCATCGATTCAGGGGCAGCATCGGCATATTACGAAAGCTACGATCAAGGATTTGCCTCTGCCGGACGCCTGTCGCCCGCAGATACAGTGCGCTGGGGTGCGGCGGTCAATCTGCCGCTTGGATCCGCTGCCGCTGTAACCGCGAAATATGACGAACTTTCATCGGGTAATACCGGTGATAGCAAGACTGGTTCGCTCGATCTGACCAACAAGTTTTCGATGGGCACAGCAACGCTCACTGCCAAAGCTGGCCTTCGTTACGAAGACCGGACGCCCGGGCTGCTGTTCAACAGCGTCCAAGATGGCAGCCGCACCGACGCCGCATTGGAACTGGAATATGCGCCCTCCAAGAATTTGGCGGTCCACGCATTCGGTCAGGCAACAGTCGGTCGTGATCCAAGTCGGCAGGGTAATTCCCGCGTCGGTGGCGGTATCAAGGCACAGCTGACCGAGCAATTGTCGATTGCGGGTGAATTGTCCGGCGGTGATGGCGGCCTCGGTGCCGATATCCAGCTCAACCACCGGTTGGGTGATGGGCGCGAAGCGTATGTTGGATATTCGCTGTTTGCGGACCGAACCGACACCGGACTGGACAGCCAAAACATTTTCACACGTTCGAACCGTGGTTCGCTGACGCTTGGGGCCCGCCAACGGTTTAGCGACAGCCTGTCGGTCTATGGTGAAAACCGGGTTGGTATTGGCGGTGTTGCACCATCGCTTACCCGCAGCTTCGGTTTGCAGTTCGCACCGACCGAGAAGCTCAGCTTCACCGGAAGTTTCGAGAACGGGCAAATAGACGACGCGACCACCGGCTTGTTCAAACGAACCGCAGTGAGCATGGGTGTCGGGTACACAGCCGATGACGTGCGCATCGGCAGCTCCATCGAAATGCGCCATGAAGATGGTCAGGGGCGCGATGTAACTGTCTGGCTGTTGCGAAATGATTTCAGTTATTCTGTCAATCCAAGCTGGACCGCACTTGGCCGTTTGAATATTGCTCAGGCTGATTTCGACAGTCCATCGGTGAAAGCCGCCGAGTTTACCGAAGCGATGGCAGGTCTTGCCTTCCGCCCGGTCAATAATGAACGATTTAATGCGCTAGCCCGGTTCAGCTATTTCGAGGATCTTGGGCCTGCGGGCCAAATCACCGGTTCCGGCCAAACGCAAAGTCCGAAACAGGAAAGCACGATAATTAGCTTAGATGCCAATTATGATCTGAGCAAAAAGCTGACTATTGGCGGCAAATACGGGTACCGCAGTGGCCGTGTTTCAATCAGCCGCGACAGCGACACATTTGTCAATTCAGAGGCGCATCTGGGTGTTATCCGTGCGGACTACCACGTGAATAAGGAATGGGACGTATTGCTGGAAGGCCGCGCTCTGTGGGTTACCTTGGCCGATGACAAACGCCTTGGCGCGCTGGGGGCAATCTATCGCCATCTCGGCAATAATGTGAAAGTCGGCGTCGGCTATTCGTTCTCTGATTTCTCCGATGATTTGACTGATCAAAGCTACACCAGCCACGGGCCGTTCTTGAACATCCTCGGAAAATTTTAGGTGTCTGAGTAAGCAGCGATCAAAAAAGTGGTTTTCATAGAGTAGTATGACACCGCTGGGCCAAATGAGAGGAGGTTGAGATGTTTAACAGATTAGATTCTATGAATGCATCGCAGAGCCTGTTGGTTCGCCTAATCGCTGCGATCATCGCCCTGGCTTCATGCTCCTTTGGCCCTCAGGCACAGGCGACTGGCTGCAATGTTGCCGCATCTCAGGGTGCTGGCGGGCCTGCTGATTGGGCTCAATATTGCTGGATGGATTTTTCGGCTTACAATAGCACGACGGCGCGATCTGCGTCCGGCCAGACCTTGTCATTCACACTTCCTGACGGTTCCACCGTCACTTTCAATATCAAAGCGACAGCAGGGTCTAGTGCGCAGCCCACACCGACATGGGGCGGTGCCCCTGTCGGCAACTCCGGCTTTATCGGAATACCCGGACGGCCCTCTCTCTATGGTGGAGGCACAGAAAGTTTCACCTTCTCGGCGTTCACCGTCACTCCCCCGGCGGATCAATCTGTCGCGCCCAATATTCGCTTGGTGTTCACAGATGGAGAAGGAACCAGAGCTGGTGAAACTGTGTTTGGCATCACCAATGGCAGCGCGTGGACAACGATAGGTCAAATTGCGCCCTTTAATGGGACTGGCACCTTCCCGACATTGAGCGGGGCTGGAACACAAAATGTGTCGTTTACAAATGCTAGCGGAAATCCAGGGGCATATATCTTCGAGACTAAAAATTTCTCCCAGCTGGATTTTGGCTACACCGCAAACTCGCGCCAAGGAATGATCTTCGGAATCTACATCCCCACTGTGGTCCCGATCGTAGCGACTAGTGACAGCATCTCGGGCATCAATGGTGTGGCTGGCACGACCACCGCCTTGAATGTGTTCGCCGGCGACACGCTTGGCGGCGCGGCAGCCACTACATCTAACGCAGTACTGAGTGTCGCTTCGGGATCGAGCGTCCCAGCGGGTCTGACATTCAACGCGGCGACAGGCAGTGTCGGTGTTACCGCGGGAACCGCAGCCGGAACCTACACATTCAAATATTTGATATGCGAAGCTGGAAATTCCACTAATTGCAAGGTCGCCGACGCCACGGTTACGGTCAGTCCGTCTGTAGATTTTTCGATTTCGAAGACTAATGGCGTCACTGAAGTCAACCCTGGAAGCACAACCACCTACGTCGTTACAGTAACCAACAATCGTCCTGACGCTGCACTCGGCGCCGTGGTAAAAGACATACCTGGACCGGGCATCACCTGTCCGGCAGCAAATACAGTCACAATAGCAGGAGACGGCGTGCCAGCGGGCAGCTTCACCTTCGCCGATCTGACCGGATCAGGCATCACGTTGGGCGCACTCGCCAATGGTCAATCAACAACGTTGACGTATGCTTGCCAAGTGAATTGAAAGTTGGTTGGATAACCTGCGGGAATTAAGAGATGCGGGAATTCTGCGGCTCTGAAGATGCGCTCGAGGTGCTCTCAGTCTAATCGCAAGTTGCAGGCTTAAAGCCAATTTCCCGACACGATGTCGCCAACGAGAACAACCTCAGGTCGCAATTAGATGCCCTATTGTTGAAACCAGCTCGTTGCCGCGAGAGGGCTTCAGGATCAATATTATACCCCTGTTCTTCAAATCAGCGCTGTCCAAACCACTGTCGCCCGAAATAAGGATCGCGGGAATGTAGTGGTCACGATTTTGACGCACATATTCGATCAAGTCTATTCCGTTCTTAGATGCGCCGAGATGATGGTCGGTCACAATGATATCAGGTTCATTGGAGGAAAGCTGTGCGAGCACCTTTTCCGCCTCTTTCGGGGACTGGGCTGTATGAATACCCTTGCCAAAACGCGCCTTCAGCAGAAATTTGGTAGAATTAAGTACAGCTGGATCATCATCGACCAACAAAATGATGCCACTCTTGGGAGGCTTCACATCTCCCTTGGCCTTTTCAGGCTTCTGATCGGGCAACAACATATCACTCAATGGCAGTTCGAGCGAGAAAGTCGATCCTTTGCCAGGCACTGACTTAACCTCAATCTTGCTGCCCAACTGCTCAACGATACGGCTCGCGATGGAAAGCCCTAAACCAAGCCCGGCATCGCCCTTCTGGGGATCTCTGTCGATCTGATAGAACTCCTCGAAGATGTGAGGGACCTGATCAGTAGGGATGCCCACTCCGGTGTCCACGACCTCGACGATTATCGACGCGCCTGAAGTGTGCGATTGGACCGTAACGCTGCCCTCGTTGGTGTAACGAATGGCATTCCCGATCAAATTTCGGAAAACCTGCTGCAGCAAGTCGGAATCAGAGCGCACTATGCGATCTTGTACAGCAACTACCAGCTTTACATCTTTGGAATCTGCTTCTGCTTGAAAATCCTCGCAGATTTTGGTGATCGCGCTACGCAGATCAACGTCCTGGCTCTTCACTGTCATTGCGCCAGCATCGAGTTTGGATATATCAAGTAAAGAGTTTAGCAGGCTGCGCATATGCGCAAGCGACACACGTTCGCGCTCAACGAGTTCGGCCAATTCGGGATCATCAATCTTGAGTTGGAGCGATTCATTAATCATAGCGAGTGACTGCAATGGTTGGCGCAAATCATGGCTGGCCGTGGCCAGAAACCTTGATTTTGCTTCCAGCGCAGACACGGCTTGTTCCTGCGCTTCCTTGACCGCCTCCATTGCGTGCTGGTGCTCGCGTGTATCCCGGATCGAGGCACAAAACATTTCGTCACCTTCCATCGAAACCGGACTCAAACTGACTTCGACGGGGATTCTATCGCCGTTTTTCATACGGGCCTGCAAGGTCACTCCAGAACCCATTACCCGGACTTTTGGGTTTTGAGCATATTGTTTGCGGTGAGCAACGTGCAGTTTCCGTAGATCTGACGGAATCAATTGTTCGACTTTCATCCCGATGAATTCTTTCCGGTCATATCCGAAGAGTTGCGGCGCTTCCGCATTTGCCAGAACAACTTGGCCAGAGCCATCGACCATAATCAACGGATCGGGAGCATTTTCTACGAGCATCCGGAACCGGGCTTCGCTCTCACGCAATTCCCGCTCGTTTTGCAGACGCTGACTGATATCGACAAATGTCACAACCACGCCGCCGGACCTTTGTTCATTTGCCCGGTAAGGGGCAATCCGCATCAGATATGTTGAGCCATCTTCTGCAGTGACTTCCTTCTCAATTGGTTTGAAGGTCTGGAAAACGGAGTCGACGGCGGCAAGAAACCCGTCACTGTCAAATTTCTGCCTGATATCACTGATCGGCCGGCCCATGTCTGTGTCGATAAGGTTGAACAACCGTTTTGCCGCCGGTGTAAAACGGCCGAGCATATGCTGTGCATCCAGTAGCACAGTGGCAATGCCGGTGCTTGAAACGAAATTGGTCAGATCGTCGTTCAGTTCTGCGAGTTGTTCCACCTTGTCCTTGAGCTGGTTGTTCACCGTCGTTAGCTCTTCGTTCATCGCCTGAAGTTCTTCTTTTGAGGTTTCCAGCTCCTCATTGGCGGATTGCAGCTCCTCGTTGACCGACATCATCTCTTCGTTGGATGCCTGTAACTCCTCGTTGGTTGATTCCAGTTCTTCCAGATTTATCTGGAGATCTTCCTGCGCGTCGCGAAGTTTGCCCTCAAGCTCATCGATCGTCGATTGGTCGGTTGGGGAATCGACTGCACTGGTAAGGACAGCCGGAGCAGATGGTTCAAGTTCATCAAAAGTTACGATCAACAGCTCGTCTGCCTGATCCGGCGCTGCCATCCGCCGGATTGATATCCGTGTGTCCCTGCGTGCTGCGCCGCTCTTGATCGAAATTTTATCAAGCACGACTGGTTCTGTCGTTTCAAGTGCCTGTTTGATTCCGGCCCGCAGCTTTTTGCGAAGTTCCGGACGGGCAAGGGTCAGCAAATCCTGCGTCGGCAATCCCGATGGTTGTTCGAGATAGTTTGAAGTCGGCCCCATAAAATAAAGAACCTGGTGCTTGGCATTGGTCAGCACAGATGCGGGCGCATAATTCCGGAGCAATTGTTGCTGCATCAATTCGCGCAAACGAGCGGTCTCTTTCGGCCTCGGCGCGGGTGTAATACCGTTCGAAGGCACGCGCGAAACCACACCATTGACCGGAAAACTGGTCAATTGTTGTGGGGCATTTGGCAGCCGGCGGTATAACCGTGACTTCTTGTCGACCGTTTCGAACAGCCCTTCCAAATGGGCAATGCTTTCAGACCGTCCAAGAAACAGATAGCCATCCTTGCGCAATGCGAATTGGAAATAGCCGATTATCCGGTCTTGCAATTTTCCGCTGAGATAGATTAACAAATTGCGGCAACTGATCAGGTCAAGCCGCGAAAAAGGTGGGTCAGAAACAACATTCTGCATCGCAAAGGTAACGGTCTCGCGGAGCTCGTTGGTGACTTGATAATCCTTTCCGTGCCTCGTGAAGAACCGCTCCAGCCGGTCGGACGAAATATCGGCCACCTGGCTGGCAGAATAGACTCCTGCTCGTCCGACCGACAGGGCCGTGTCGTCGAGATCAGTGGCGAAGATTTGAATCGGACAGGCCTTGCCTGTTCGTTTGACTTCTTCGATCAGCAACATGGCAATTGAATAGGGTTCTTCGCCCGTCGCCGATCCGGGGACCCACACCCGAATTTCTTCATTCGCAGGCTTGCTATGAACCAGATCGATAATCGCCTTTTCGTAAAGAGTTTCGAATGCTTCAGGATCGCGAAAGAACGATGTGACATTGATCAGCAAGTCCTGATACAAACTCTTTGCCTCGCCGGGATCTTCCCGAAGGCATGTCAAATATTCAGCAACTTGGGAGATGTTGCGAAGGCTCATGCGCCGCGCAATCCTGCGGCCAATAGTCCCTTGTTTATAGCCGTGGAAATCGACCCCTAGCTGTGCGTGCAAAACTGCAATGATTGAATTGAGCTTGCCCTCATCTCCGATTAAATCGGTTTCTACGCTCGGATCGGCTACTGACTGTACATAATCGTGGCTCAGATAGTCGCGAATTTTGGGGATCATGTCGACGACCGGACTGATTATATCCACTTGCCCGGTTGCGATCGCAGCCCGCGGCATACCATCAAATTGGGCAGTGTCGGGAGATTGGGCGATTACGATCCCGCCTGCGGCCTTGAGCTCGCGCAACCCGAGGCTTCCGTCGCTCCCCGTTCCAGACAAGATGATGCCCACAGCTTGCCGACTTCGTTCTTCAGCCATTGATCGAAAAAACTTGTCGATCGGCATCCGCACACCGTGCTGAAGTACCGCCTCACTCAATTCAAAGATATTGCTGTTCAGCGCGGCATAGAAATTTGGCGGGATGACATAGACATTATCTGATTCGACCAACATGCCGTGTTCGATTTGCTTAACAGGCATGGCCGTGTGCCGCGCCAAAATCTCGGCAATCATGCTATCGTGTTTGGGATCAAGATGCTGGATGATGACAAATGCTGCCCCAAGATCAGCAGGAATCTCATCAAAAAATTCTTCAAGAGCGGCAAGCCCACCAGCCGAAGCGCCTATTGCGATGATCGGACAATTATCTTTCATTGCGTCAGTATTACATAGACCAATCTGCATAGCCAATTAGAATCTAGTTAGGTATCAAGGGCCGTGATGAGCACAAATTATGCTTGCGGTTTTGCCAGCCTAATCGAAACTTGTCTCCGAATTGCATAGCGCTCCCCTTCCCCGAAATATTTCAGGCCGTTGGTCACGATCTTCTCCGCCTGGCCGTCCGTTTCAGTGGTCTCTGCAAAAACCGCCGAACTGCTGATGAAGAAATCTTTTCATTCGGCTGGCGCATTGCAGCCGGATATCCGACGTAAGCACCAGTCCAAAACGGTTCTGCCACAGCCTCACTGTCTCGTGGCAAACGTCAATCCCGCCCTCGGACAGAAGGCCCTCAATATTTCGAGTGCCGAGCGCAGCGCGGTCATGCAACATCACGACCAGACGGATAGTCTCGACCGGTGAATTTAATTGTCGAAAGGCATCGGCTGGTTTGCGAAGTCTGGGAACACCTCACCAAACCCACCTGCGTCAATTTTCAATCAGGTGCACGTGCTCTGAAAGTGTCCGCAGGAGCAGGTGCGGTATGGTTCATCCACCACAACCACCGCTGAAAATGCACATTATATACGGATTATATGGATGTCTACTTATGGAGGCCGCGACCGAATCAGTTAATCAAACCATCTGAAATAATAACATAACGTTAAAAATTTTGCGGGTCATTATCCATTTTAATATAATTGACTTTGACTAGTCAATAATAGTGGGACCGATGAATGCAATACTCAAGACGCAGCACTAATCACGAGGATAGTCTGATTTCCGAAAGAAAGACTCATGTGATTCGCTTGTCCGATGGCAAACTCTCTAACGGCCATTTCGACACACCTAGCGCCATCGATTTCGGTGAGGACTCAAGCACAGCCGAAAAAGTAGCCATCCTCGATGGCTTCGGTTCACTTGATCGCCGGGCTCGGATGCTGCTGAGGCGCGATGGCACCTGGCTTGCCGGCTGTTCCAGAATGACTAATATTATCAACGCGGGATCGGATTTGGTTCTGATCGATGGCGTGATTGATACCGTCGAGCCGAAATACCGCGATGGCCTGAAGCACTTGCTCCAAGCGAATAGTCCCGATGTCCTGACTTTGGCACTTCGCTGCCGGATGCCCGATGGCCATTTGCTGCTGCGCGCCGTCGCTATTTCAGATGATCTCGTCTGCGTTGTCGTACAGCGCGCCACCGGCATCATCGAACCTGAATTGCCAGATCTGGAGCAAGTGTTTCATCTGACGAAGACCGAGGCAATGATCGTGCTCAACCTGTTCGCTGGCCACACACCGACCCAAATCGCAGAAGATCACGACAATTCTATCCATACGATCCGCGCACATATTCGCCGCTGTTACGACAAGCTGGGGGTTACGTGCCGGGAGGAACTGTGGCGGAAACTGAACGCCTATCGGTTAGTGTGAAATAATGAATACGAAATAATACGTAGTTATAAATGTTCGCACAATATTAACTAATTATTTCGCGTGATTTTCAAGTTTGCGAATCAGTGTAGAAGACAATTGTAATTTAGTTTTTATCAAAAAAACCGATTCTCTTCGGTTTTGAAACCAACCTTCGAAGCATCTTGCTTTGGAGCGAGAGAGCACTTGTGTCTCAGGGAAAGAGGTTAGTTCGATGCTGATAGTTTCATCTGTTTCGCTTAAGCGCTCTTTATATTACGGATCATTGGCTGCACTGATGTCCGGAATTGGTCTGCCGCAAGCATCTCAGGCGCAGGAAGTGACTTCAGCACCGACCGCCTCCAAATCCAGTACGGATGCTCCCACGGCAAATACCAATGCCGCTGGCAGCGTCATCTATTCCCGCGATGTGTCATACGGTTCGGCAGTTGACTACCGAACGCCAGGCCGGGAACATTCGGTTGAAACTGGCCCGTCTGCATTGATCCTGTCCAGCCTAGCAGCAGGACTTGACCCAATCAGCGATACCGAGAGCTCCGGGATTATAGCCCGTTCTTCGCGGGAAGTAGGGCTGATCGGCAGCCAGGTTTCGCTGGGCGTTGGCGGTTTCGCTGACATGTCCGGTGCGGACAGTTCGACGCAGTCAATCGGCAGTGTTCAAGGGTCAGTCGTGAACGGCGCAGTTGGTCAGGCAACCGGGGCAATCCATAATGCGCTCGGAAACGTTCGCGGTGTTCTGGGTGGCGGACAATGACGCGAGACCCAACCATTTGCCGCGCTGCGCTCACCGCGCTTGCCGCAACCGCCCTTACACACGTTCCGGCACTGTCCGCGCAAGACGCGCCGCAAACAACCGATGAAGTAGTTGTCGCGGAAGACACTGGTGCAGGTGCCACTGGCAGGCTGGCCGTGAACATCGCAGTCGGCAACGATAACCAGCAAGTTGGCGACGCCGTAATTGCGATCGGCGACATCGCATCGGTGACCGAAACAGTCAGTCAGCGGATGAGCGGCCCCGCGCCGACCGATCGCTCAACCAGCATCACCATAGGGGACGGCGCTTTCGCGGGCGTTAACGGCCTCACCAGCATTAACATCACCGCCGGAACGCAGAACCAGATGGCAAATCTGGCTGCGCTGGCGATTGGGAATAGCGGCGCAATGTCCGACCAGCTCTTGGAGCAGTCGCGCGCGCCCATAGAACCGAACGGGGGCATCCAGGAAGGGTCCCTGCCATCCAATGACCGCATCGCCATCGGCGACACGGCCTTTGGCGAGGGCAGTGGCCTAATCCAGGTTAACCTGATCGGCGGCGAGGGTAATTCCTCCGCCAACACCTTTGCCCTTACGACCCCGGGCGAAGGATCACCCTGAACTACCCCCCTAAAATCAAGGAGAAATATGATGAAAAAGATCCTATTGGCCACAGTGGCCACGATGGCAATCATTGCCTCGCCAGCAATGGCGCAGGACAATGGAGGCGACGGTGAAAGCTCGGTCGAAGTCGATCTTCGCTATGCCAACAACATCGACACCAGCGTAACCACCGATGTCACTTACAACAAAAATCTAGCGCTGTTAGGCGGCGCGATTGTGCTGGGTGTGGTTGCAGTGGACAGCTCCGCGGTAGCGGTCACCGACGCCAAGCAATTGTCGCAAGGCGTAGTGGTGAATTACCGCGAAGAAAACGAGCTGAACGGTGAGAACGGTTTTGTCGATCCGGTCTTTGGTCCGGGCATTTCCGAAAATGGTCAGGATCCTGACGATGGCTTACCTGATGGCACGCTCCAACCACAAATCCGTGCCGGCTTCTTTGCCCCGATTATCAATACGGTCGATAATTTCAACGTGGAAGGATCGGGCAATATCGGCGTGAACCTTGCCGCTGGCTACTTCAACGATCAGATGAACGCTGCATCGATTGCAGTTTCCAGCAACAGCAACCCCGACGCAGTGGGTGGCTGGGCAGAAGCCTCGACTACAGCGCTGCAATCGCAGCTAGGAGTGACCCATCGCCACACAGAAGGCGATGCGCTCAGCGAGGACGATCCATCAGTAGGCGGTGGACAAAATAACTTCCGTGACCGCAACAGCGTGTTTGCTGCGACCATTACCGGGTCGGGCAACATCGGTGTCAACGCGGCTGCCGGTAGTTTGAACCAGCAGGCCAATCTGATGACGCTGGCTGTCGCTAACGATGCTACTCTTGCCGAGGCGAATTCGGGCCTCATTCAAGCGACCACGCTTGCATCTGTCGAACAGCAAGACAGCATCAACTTTGTCAGCGGCCTGACGATTGCAGGTGCTTCCGGCAATATCGGTGTCAACATGGCTTCCGGTGTCGGCAATCAGCAGCTGAATTCGCTGACTATTGCGGCATCGCAAGGCGGCTCGACGCCGAGCGATCCGGGAAATGGTAACGGCGGCGACCCCAGCTAAGCCATCCCGGTATTCGGGGAGAGGGCAGCTTATACGCGAGCTGCTCTCTCTTCTCGAACTTCTTTTTAACCCTCAACCGAAAAGCCGCTCCCAATATGTCCTACTTTCCGGCCCGATTGCGCCCAGTACTGACTTCGGTTCTCGCACTGGCTCCCGCGCTAGTGTCATCCGGCTGCATGACGGCTCCGGCCCAGAATGCGCCCCTATGGCTGGGACAAACTTCGGAAGGTGCCCAAATTACGCCGGTTGCGCTGACCAGTTGGAATGACCGCAAATTTATCGGACTCGTGCGCCAGCGGACGGATTTCAGCTGCGGTGCGGCGGTTATGGCCACCCTGTTCAACGAAGCCTTTGGCCGCAGCACTACCGAGCAGCAAGTGCTCGTCAATATGCTCAAGATCGCTGATCCCGACATCGTTCGGAAAAAGGGATTCTCGCTGCTCGACATGAAGACTTATGCGCTGTCGATCGGGATGGAAGCCGAAGGCTACCGGCTCGATTATGACAAGCTTAGAGAGCTCAATCTTCCGGTAATCGCGCTACTGGATATCAAGGGTTACAAACACTTCGTCATCATCCGCAAGGCATATGCCGACCGCGTAGCTGTAGGTGACCCGGCACTGGGTAACCGCACAATGCGCCGTGCCGATTTCGAAGAGTCCTGGAACGAGGTTGCATTTGTCGTCGCCGGTGAAGGTTATGATCCTGACAATGCGCTGATCGATCCACCTTCACCGCTTTCGGCCAAGCGCCTGCTGGCGCTTCATGCCGTTTTACCCGCCGCCGAAACCGCCGAATTTGGCAACCGTGCGGCCTTCAGTTTCTCATTTTGATGGAGATTAAACATGTTTAAATCAACTTCATCGCGCGCCATTCTGGCCATTGTCCTTGCTGGTGCAGCCTGTTTGGGAGCCGTAGTTCCCGCTTTTGCTCAGGGTAGTGCCCTGCCCGATTTCGGCGAGGCTTTGCCCGACGCTGAATTGTCGGAGATGCGCGGCAAATTCGTGGGGCCGGACAATGTCTCATTCTTTGGCATAACATTGTTGACCAGCTGGCAGGACGATCAAGGCATTACCACCAATGCACGGCTCGTCTTCAGTGTCGATTTCCTGAATATCGGCGGTGACGGCAAACCGATTCCATCGCTAATGATCGGGTGGGAACGTGACGGCGATCCTGCAATGGACGTGACCGATACGCATTCCGGATACGTGCCGATCATGAGTGCTGCGAACGTCCTGCCCATCGGCGGCATCGGCACCCATGAGGGCGCAGCGCAGGCCAACATCATCACCGGAGCCGATAATTTGGCCCGCAACAATATGCAGATCGCGATCGTTCCCGCATCCGCCATGCCGGCACTGTCAGTAGCCGGGCTGCAATCCGTGGACGGTACGACTGATCTGAGTTTTGCCGATGGTGACCAATTGCAGTTCATGGTTGAGAATAACCAGATTGGCATCGTCATGACCGGCGGCGAAGGCTTGGATAGCTCGCTCCAGTCGCTCGGCGGCAATGTCGGCCAGATGCTACAGCAGTCGATCTTGGGCACCAACGGAAATTCCATTTTCAACTCCGCCTCGATCATCATGGCGGCGGATAATTTCGGACAGCGTGAAGGTCTTATCCGGACTGAGAACGCGCTGAGCGCGATGAAGGGTCACGGTTTCTAATCGGGCCGATTGGCCGTTGGGGAGTTTAGTATGAAGAATTGGAACATGACCGCCTTTTTGGCCGGAGCAGCGCTGGCGGTAACAGGGTTTGGTTCCGCGCCAATTGCGGCGCAGGGTGCCGATAGCAGCTTCGCAGTTGAGGGTGCCGGTACACTTGACTGCGCCGCATTTACAGCCGCACGAGAGGACCGCTCCTCGGCTGAATACCAGCGCATGATCGGATTTGTGGAAGGCTATCTCAGTGCCGCCAACCGTTATGAGCCCAATACGTTCGATCTGACCCCTTGGCATAACGCTGCCGCGCTAGACATCATCCTAAAATCACACTGCAGCGAGCATTCGAGTGACACGCTGGTCAGCGTCGTCCAGCGCATGGTCACCGGGCTGCGTCCGGTTCGCGTCGCGCAATACTCCCCCATGCTTGAAGTGGGGGACGATAAGCACCGGACCTATGTTTACGAAACAATTCTGCGGCGGACGCAAGCAGCGCTCAAGCTGCGCGGTTTTTATGCTGGCGAGGAAGATGGACGCTTCTCGCCTGAGCTGCGCGATGCCTTGTTATCTTTCCAAAAGCAAAGCTCCCTGATGACCACCGGGGTACCCGATCCCGCCACCTTATGGACCCTCCTCAACCCCTGACGACCCCCGAAGCCGAATACTGCGCCATCCCGGCGCGAATAACCGGAGAAAGTATCATGCGTAAATACTTCCTGTCACAAACCTCGATCATCGCCTTGGCCGCGCTCGCGGCCGGATACCCGGCCATTGCTGCAGCGCAAGACATCGCGGAAACTGCGGACACCTCAGAAATCCAGGCTTTGCGAGACCAGGTCGCCGAACTGGAAGCGCGAGATGCAGCGGCACGCGAACGCGTCGAGGCGCTCGAGTCGAGGCTCTTGAGGCTCGAGCGGATTGAAGCTGAGCCCATATCGCTTGACGATAGCGCGAGTATGCGTGGCCGGTTTGCGGCACAGCAAAGTTTCGCCCGGCCATCGGATCCTGCATTCCGTGCCTTTCCCACAAGCAGCGGCTTGGTTGCAATGCAAGATCCGCCAGACGGCGGAGCCGGTGCGGACACTACTTCTGACCTCAAGGCACCCGCGCCCACCGCCGCTCAGGAGGATGTGACCGAGCAGCAACAAGGGGCATTTGGCCGGAATATCGGTGTCGAGCTCGCGATGTCCTACACCCATTTCGACAATGCCCGGATCAATCTCGACGGGTTTCTCGCGCTTGATGCGATCTTCCTCGGCTCGATCAGCGTCGACCGGATCAACGCCGATATCTTTACTCTCGAACCTCGGGTAAATATCGGCCTTAGCGATCGCCTGTTCGTCGATGCAAGCGTGCCGCTGCTGTCGCGGATCTCGAACTTCCAGTCAGGCGGAGCTGGCGGTTCCGCTGCGGGCCTCGTCGAAAAAACCGTGCGTGGGACGGGCATCGGCGATGCCAGCTTTGGGCTAAGCTATCGCGTGATGCCGGAAAGCGTCACTGCGCCTGATGTTGTGATAAACACTCGCGTCAAATTTCCCACCGGACGCGATCCGTTTGGCATCGAATTCATCGAAGTTGAGGGAAGCGAAGGGAATCTCTCGATACCATCAGAACTGTCCTTCGGCACCGGCGTCTATGGCGCCTCGCTCGGTGTATCATTGCTCAAGACGCTCGACCCGATGATCGTCTTCGGGAGCGCAACCTACTTCCATAACTTCAAGCGGAGCTTTGACGATATCGACGAAATTCCGGGCGATCAGCCGGGGCGTGTCAAACTGGGTGATGCCTATCAAATCGGAGCCGGGCTGGCTTTCGCACTGAATGATAAATCGAGCATTTCAATGTCCTACACACAACGTATCGTCGAACGTACCAGGCTGACGCCTCTGGATCAGGATACACGGATCGTAGTGGGTAGCCAGGCTAACGTTTCGCTCCTAAATCTTGGCGCGACTTTCTCTTTGGGGGAAAATATCGCGATCGTGACCAATGCCGGTATCGGTCTGACCGATGACAGCCCCGATATGGCCATCAGCGTGCGGATTCCCTATCGCTTCTAGGGACAGAAACAATTCGCGCCGGATCTCGCTGGACTGGGATGGTGGCATGTCCGACCTACGCTACGTTTCACACGCCGCGTAGGCATCGGCCAACCGAATCTCAGGGCTGCGAAGATGTCTGGAGGGTGACATCAGTTTGACAGCAACTTGTCGTTGATTGGCAAAGCCCTTCCGTTCCCAGACATGCTTCAGCGCATAAGGTTTTGCCACTCAATCAGAATGGCCGGGCGGGCGGTCTTGAGGGAAGTGGGGCATTCTCGTGCCGCGCGGAGGTGGACGCATGGTGCGCTCGAAACGCCTGAAGCGTCGGTCGTTGCGAACCGCTTCACGGCGGAAGTGACGATCGCGGTCGCGCCGGTAACGCCGCTCAACGCGGTCGAGACGAAACCAGAAATATCCGTCTGTGCCCCAGTAGCCATCGTAGAAAGGCCCATAATAACCATTATACCAGCCGTGGTAGGGATGGCTTGACCATGCCAGCGTCCCCCGGCCGTAGACATTATCGACACAAGCTGCGGGCATGGCGGCGGCAAGGCCAATAAAGAGCGCGGCAAGGATTCGTTTCATAGCCTGATTCCAGTGGGAGTCGAACATCTCGACAAACATGGTTTGCGTATTCAAGTCGGAAAACCAGTAATGGTCCTTACCGCGCGATGATGTGGTCAAGAATTGTTCGCAAATGCCGTTGGGCAATGGCTGGACGAAAGAGCCACCGCGGACATCTACGGATGCATCTGGCCAGGCCAAGTGAACATACTCAGGTTCGATTCGCTCGCGCTCGTGGAAAGACCGTCAAATGCCTAGATCCATCCCAGTTGCCACACTTCGTGGAACAGTAATCCGGTTTCACTGGACCTTTGTGCTATTCATCAGCGCTGCGTTGGTCGCGGCGCTGCTGACAAGCGGCCCGGCAGCATCGGGCACGCTGCTAGCGCTCATAACCGCGATGTTCCTATGCATCATCTTGCACGAGTTCGGTCACATCACGGCGGCACGCTTATTCGGCATCCCTACTCCCGAGATCATGCTGCTTCCGATTGGCGGACTGGCTAAGCTTCGGCGTATTCCTTTAGAGCCAAAAGAGGAACTCGCCATCGCGGTGGCGGGTCCGCTAGTCAGTTTCGTTCTTTTCGCGGGCCTAATCCTCATTCTGGGGCGGCAGCCTGATTGGGAGGCAATTCCCACGTTCAACCAGGACCAATTCAATCTGGTTGAGCAGCTTGCAGTTTTCAATTTAGCCGTGGGGCTTTTCAATCTGATCCCTGCATTCCCGATGGACGGTGGCCGGATCCTGCGCGCGATGCTCGCGGTAAACCTCCCTCGGCCTCGTGCTACATGGATTGCAGCCCGGATCGGTCAAGCGATCGCTATCCTAATAGCTGGACTGGGACTGTTCGCCGGCAATCCCATTCTTGCAGTGATCGGAGTTTTCATCTTTTTCGCCGCTCAGTCGGAAGCGCGAATAGATGCGATGCGCAACGCAATAGGCGGGGTTTCGATTGGACAGGTTATGGTCGCCGATCGGCCGAGACTCAAGGTTTCTGATCCCCTCCTGAATGCAGCCGATCTGATCCTTCACTCAGATTACGAAGAAATCCCGGTTATCGAGATGGACGGTGCTCTGGCCGGCTTTCTGCTTAGGACCGACTTGGATGACGCCATCGTGCAATTCGGTCCTGCTTCGACAGTTCGGCAAGCGATGCAGAAGGATGTTCCCAAAATGGCGGTCCAGTCGCAGGCGGACAAGGCGGCCGACATGATCGAAGCGGGTGCCTCTGCCGTCGGAGTTATCGACCGCAACGGTCACTTCGAAGGGCTTGTCACCAAATCGACTCTGCTCGATGCGCTTGGCGTAAACAGCGCGATGTGGCCAGACCATGACGCACTCTCACATAAGCCTTTCGAGGAACAGCTTAAGGCGTGAATTCAAAGCGTAGATTATGCCATGCGCCAACGTATTATTCGGCGGATGCTGCATTTCCGACTGCGCCTAAGACTTCTAGGGTTGCATTCCCTTGGCAATCATCGCCAGCAGTTTGGCATTCTGAGCAACGATCCGGTTGTTGCGGGGCATCGCGAACACATGGCGCTCGCGCAATTGCCGAAGCGTCCGGCACGCAGTCTCGGCAGCTAAAGCGAAATATGAAGCGATATTCGCCTGCGGAACGGAGCTATGAAGTCGATTTTCGAGCATCACGCTTGAGCATCGTCAAGTCGGTCGGCGCGACTCGTGTCATAAAGAAATTGCTGGATGGCAAGAAGAAGGAACGAAGCAATGAAACCGAGGTTTCAACGCTGGCGAACCGGAAGCGAAGACCCATTCAGATAGGTCCGCGGTAGCTGGAATATGAAACTGATCGAAAGGTTGGAATCATAGGAAAAGCTGCCGCGGGCCGACTGTTTCAGCGTCAGACTGTCAGACTGACTGCAACCTGTCTCCGATTGGCGTAGCTCTCCCCTTCCCCGACATGGATCAGGCCATAAGGTTATGCTGACGGGGCGGCTGGAGTGGCGGCAGGGGGTTCGAGTTATTGCCGGGTGCTTTATCATCTTTGGCGCGCCGGTGATTGCGGCTGGGCTAATGGGACTGGGGCAGTCGCAAAGCGCTCCGGTTATTGCCGTGCCGCCGCAATCGCCGGACCTTGGGCCGAGGGAGGATCTGCCTCGGTCGGATTACAACCCCTATGGCGGGGCTTCGCTTAGGGATGATCGGGAGGGGCGATAGAATTCGCTGATCCTAGTTAATCAAAAAGTGAATTAAGCTAAACTGAAAAAAAGCGTGATCATCGTTTTATTATATCACGCAAATAGAATGTAACCCAGAGATATGGGAGCATTGAGCATATAACACCTACAGCTATAGACACTCTGAGGCTATCAAATACATAACGCTCAAACATCAATGATACAAAGCAACACGAGGTTACAGCAAGGTAAAAAATCATGAACCTAATATGAGTGTGCATTTGTTACCCCTTCCTAAGCCTGGCCGTTTGAAAGCACAGAGCATACCTCTTCGACATGAGGTGCCATCAAAAGGGCTCCCGCCCCTCCAACCGCCAAACCCGAAACCACTCCGACCCAGTTACCCTTAGTTGGACTTGGTCTCGATACTTTTCCGGCTGCACCTTTTAGAACTTGTCAAATGCGCGAGCCCTTACCATCACCGTATATACGCGTACCAGGCCCAGCTGGCTTTAATCGATTGTAAATCGCTAGCGTGGTATTTGCCCCATAAATCGTTGCCAATCCAGTTGGTATTGCCGTGCCTCCGATGGTGCATATTGTAACAGTCGTTGGGTCAGAGTAGCCGTCAGGGTTTTGCCTAACAACAGCTCGAATTTTGCTGTAAGATGTATCATGCCGTTCTAGTTCTTTGAATAGTGCTTTATCCAAAAGACCAGAACTTTCACATTCTGAAACCTGTTTTGCATAGGTATAGAGTATTTCCGGTTCCCCAATTTCGTTACCGTCCTGATCATAGGTTCGCCTAACCATTCCCCATAACTCAAAACGGCAAAGCCCAAGCGGATCCACGCCATTCACGGGGTCATTGCCAACATATGTTTGAACGTTCATCCCATCGGAATACCCAATCGGATCGGTCTGCATAAACCGGCCCAGCGTCGGTGAGTACATGCGGGCTTTGTAATAATACATTCCCAGCTCCGGTATCCATGTCTGCCCTGTATAGCGGAACCGGCCCTGATTGTTAATTCCGCTGCTTGCGCCGGGAATACCATAAGCATCGTAGCTGTTGATTGCGGTGACCGTGCCGTCGCGCTTCACCTCTTGCACAATCGAGCCAAGCCGGTCGGCATAGAGGTAATGCGCATCGTTTCTGGCGGTGCTGCTGCCGGGGTAGCGGATCAGCGGATCATCGCCTGCGCCGGGACCGTTCGACTGGCTGGCCGGCTGGAGTGGCGGCAGGGGGTGCGGGTTGTTGCAGGGTGCTTTATCATCTTTGGCGCGCCGGTGATTGCGGCTGGGCTGCTGAGGCTGGGCCAGTCGCAAAGCGCTCCGGTTATTGCAGTGCCGCTGCAGTCGCAGGCCCTTGGACCGAGGGAAGAATTGCCCCGGTCGGATTACAATCCATATGGCGGAGCTTCGCTGAGAGATGATCGGTAAGCTATATTAAATAATTAATAGCTATCCCGAGATCTGATTTTATGGTGATATATTGACCATTTTTAATCTTTTTGAAGTAATGGGCTTGATGCTTGCATCCATTTGGGCATCAATCGCCTCCGTTTACTCCCATAATACGTGCCCAACTGCGAAGAACTGAAGCATCATAATATTCCGGCTGAAGCGTTAACCTTCGCTCGTTGGATTTCACAAAGTTTTCACTGGCACGGAGCATTTCTCTAGGCGAGACCACCTTCTCCAAATTTATGTTTGAATATAACACGCCATAGTCTAAGTCACTTGAGTATAAATATATCCAATCAGCTGGATCCTTATAAATAATATAAAGGCAATCTCCTGAACCATCTATAGCCATTGGGTCGCTAATTGTCGAAACAGACCCATCATCAAAGTCAAGAATTTCTATGCTCAATGGACTACCTAAAGACTCAGCGATAAACTTTAGAGCGAATTTTGGTCCAAACAGTGAATTGAATTTATAGGCTGGCAAATTATGACGTTCGGGATATGATGCAAGTTCGTAATTTTCAATCAGATAAAGCATCATTCACCTCAATATGAGAATCTAAATTTTTCAAACTGCCGATCATTCTTGGTGCCTCGTTGAAATTCCAGTGTTTTTGGCTTATTCTTCTTTGTTGAATTCCTGTAAATGACTTTCAAGTTTGGCGTCAAGGTCAACACCCAAACGCCCTCTTTAGGCTTATGCTCGGTACCACCAAGCAGCTTAAGTTGATACCAAAGCGCATCGCGACTTAGCGTTGGCAAAACGATCCACTCGTTTCTACCTTCGCCTTCCCGCGAAACAAGTTTTAGGGACTCAATTTCTCCTAAAACTATGATCTCTGTTAGGCTATCATCGATGTCATTCCCAAGAATAGATTGATCACTAGCATCGGACACTGCATTCGCAGTATCGCTTAGATTTGCTTCGCCCAACAAGTACGCGGTAAGCGCTAACACTTTCTCCAAAGCAGCACCTTCGCCAAGAAAATCTTCCGCGGTGTCGCGAGCGGAACAATCACGAATCCTGCTATTTGGACTTTCGACGCACCCCTTACCCTGCAACCCACTCGGGTCCACCATATTCACCGGATCATTGCCAACATAGGCATAGATATTCATCCCGTCGCTATACCCAATCGGATCGGTTTGCATAAACCGGCCTAGCGTCGGTGAGTACATGCGGGCTTTGTAATAATACATTCCCAGCTCCGGTATCCAAGTCTGCCCTGTATAGCGGAACCGGCCCAGATTGTTAATTCCGCTGCTTGCGCCCGGTATGCCGTATGCATCATAGCTGTTGATGGCGGTGACCGTGCCGTCGCGCTTCACCTCTTGCACAATCGAGCCAAGCCGGTCGGCATAAAGGTAATGCGCGTCGTTTCTGGCGGTGCTGCTGCCGGGATAGCGGATCAGCGGATCATCGCCTGCACCGGGGCCGTGAATGTAACGCTGTAGCTGAGTGCCGGAGGCGTTGTATTCGCCAATCAGCGCGTCGCCATCATAATGGAAGCGGGTGATATTGCTGCCGCTTTCGGTAATTTCATAAAGGCGGCCTAAGGGAATGCGCAGGATCCCTGACGCCGCCATGTACATATATCCTCAAACGCTACGATTGGCACGTGACTTGAGAATACTTGCCAAAAAACCGCATAATGCCGCGACGGGGAATGTCAAAATTATAAGGAGGTACAGTTTTTCAATGAAAAAATGAGGAGGATTCCCGCCGGATATTAAATACATTGTAAGGCAAAGTACAAACAGGGTTTGCGACCAGTAGTACGTTGCCATTCTAAATGATGAATATGTTTCATTAAACTTCATAACGCTACCTTGATGACGGACAACTTACGAGATATTTTAGTCGTGCATTCAATGCCCTAACTTGAGCTCTATTTGTTTCTAGCTTAACACTTGCGAACCAAGCGAGCCCGCTTGCAGTTCCACCAGCCAGTGCACCTATGGCCGCACCACCAGCTACAGCTG
Source organism: Pontixanthobacter gangjinensis (assembly GCF_009827545.1). Classification (NCBI taxonomy): domain Bacteria; kingdom Pseudomonadati; phylum Pseudomonadota; class Alphaproteobacteria; order Sphingomonadales; family Erythrobacteraceae; genus Pontixanthobacter; species Pontixanthobacter gangjinensis. The sequence goes on from NZ_WTYS01000001.1 coordinate 2,571,972, forward strand.
TTATCGCCCCACCTTCAAATACTGTTGCAACAGTTGAAAAGTCGTCAGCCCATTCTAAGCTCCTTGCGTCTCTAGCAAACTGATCACGGTAAGCTATCAGCAATTGAATATCTTCCCAATTGTCATTTCCGTCAAGGTAATCGGGCACATCGTCTCGTAGTGCTTCTGCTGTCTCTCTTAGAGATTTACAAGCTTCTGACTCCTCATCGTCATCTCCACCGCCCCCCCTGAATCTGGGCCATCAAGTGGGTTCCCCGTGAAGGGATCCAAAGGCGTTTTTAGATCGTTTGCGCTGGCACAACCATAGCTATCGTCAGTGGCCCAGACCATCACTTCACCTGCGCCACAAGTTGGGGCATCGGCACAAATTATTGTGCTCCCGTCGCCATCAAGACATTCTCTCAACCCAGTCGGATCCACCGCATTCACCGGATCGTTACCAACATAGGCGTAGATATTCATCCCATCGGAATACCCAATCGGATCGGTTTGCATAAACCGGCCCAGCGTCGGTGAGTACATGCGGGCTTTGTAATAATACATTCCCAGCTCCGGCATCCAAGTCTGCCCTGTATAGCGGAACCGGCCCAGATTGTTAATTCCGCTGCTTGCGCCCGGTATGCCGTATGCATCATAGCTGTTGATGGCGGTGACCGTGCCGTCGCGCTTCACCTCTTGCACAATCGAGCCAAGCCGGTCGGCATAAAGGTAATGCGCGTCGTTTCTGGCGGTGCTGCTGCCGGGATAGCGGATCAGCGGATCATCGCCTGCGCCGGGACCGTGGATGTAACGCTGCAGCTGAGTGCCGGAGGCGTTGTATTCGCCAATCAGCGCGTCGCCATCATAATGGAAGCGGGTGATGTTGCTGCCGCTGTCGGTCACCTGATACAGGCGGCCAAACGGATCATAGCGCAGGTCAACATTGTTCTGGCCCGATGCGCTGACCAAGCGGTTCTCTGTGTCATACACAAAGCTGGTGCTAAGCGTCCCGCCCTGCCCGTCCGACTGTCGGCTGATAGTGAGGTTGCCGTTCAGATCATAGGTCTGGGCAAAGCCATTCACCTGCGCATATTGGTTGAGCCCGTTGGGGGTGTAGGCCACATCGGCCACAGGCAACGGATCATCGGCAAACAAATTGTTGTTCATCGTTTCATTGGCAACCTGCCCCGCCGGATTAAGCGTCCAGCTGCGCCGCACATCATAAGTGGCGGTGGGGTGGTTGGTGAAAATCTCGTCCAGACGTTTGGCCGCATCGAGATAGAAGAAATCATCGGGGGCGGAGCTGTCGCGCATTCTGCGCGAGGTTTGTCCGCCCTGCCAAAACGCATGGGTGATTAGCGAGGCATTGCTCTGATCCTTCCCACCATTTCTCAGGCCATAAGGCTTTGCCACTCAGCCGGGGTAACCAAGTGGGAGGCTTATAGGTTTGCTGGATCTCGCATAGCTGCGGGATAGAGCGATGGCCGTCGGTGACGCTCTATCTACCGTGCCGCCTGAGCGCCTTCTTGGCTAGAATTGACTTTCTAGTTGCGGGAAATTGTGATTTCGCCATCCAAGAGGTTAGTTGGTTTGATCGTTGAAACCTCTCCATCCAACCACTTTATTTCGATAAGAGAGACTTGCTGCGCCTTGCCCAAGCCGAAATGCACTGCGGTCGGCCTACTAGACTTGAACCCTCCGCTACCATCGACCAATTGCATTTGGCATCGACCGGGCCTGACTGTTGTTTCTCCGTCCACACAAATAGTCACCCGCGCCCCAAGTCCCAGACGGTTCCCGTGAGAGTCGCGCAAGTTCACCCAAAGAGCTGGACCGGCGGGCTTGTCGTTCCGATGCACAATCATCCGCATTGCATTGTTGTCGCGGAAAACATCGATATCGCCATCACGATCAAAATCGAACGAGACATAGCTGTAAGAGGGCACAACATCTTGGAACCCATATGACTCGGTTGCATCTTCAAACATCTGTCCATCGTTTCGATAGAAAACGTTAGTCATCGAGCCCGCAGCTTTTTGCCAAATTCCAGTCATCACCAGAATATCCTTCCAGCCATCCTGATCGAGGTCGATGAAACGCCCGTTCCATCCCCAGCCGGGGCTTCGAATGCCTTTTTCCTTCGCCAGATCAACGAAAGCCCCATCAGGGGTCTTGCGCATCATCAGCATGTTTCCATTCTGAAATGATGGCCGATAAAGCTCCTCAAACTCCTCTTTGGGCATGCGCTTAGCCGCCGGAAGTAATAGAGAATCGCAGTATATTTGAAGTGCAGGGATCGTACGGAGGGCTGCATGACATTTCTCAAACCGCTGTCGATCACCTTTCGGATTGCGAAATCGGTTTTCCAAACTTCTGATCGTAGACGCAGCGCCACAGATCGCTCGGTCGCGGGCAAGACTGGATGTACCGCAATCATGCAGCATTCGCATGTTCCGTCCATCGCGGATTTGATCAATTGAAAGCAATTCACTAGCGCATTTCAGAACCTCGCTTTCGGACCATCCGATGTCTTCGCCAAATTGCGTGCAGATATTGAAGAGTGTACGATTATCGGCACTCCGATCGCGACTCTCGCCATCGCTTTGGGCAACTTGAACCGCGTAATAGTCGATGATGAGATCGTTATTCCAGTCGCCCTGCGCATAGCTCATCGAGCTATTGGTGTAGTAAGGGAATGGTTGCTCTTCCCTGCCAAATGATCGGATTGCTCCCCCTTCTCCGAGAAACGTGACCAAGTCGGTTGCACCGGCATCGTCTCCGCTGAAAATATCCAACTGACCGTCGAGGTCGAAATCGCTGATCAGGGTTGTAAGAGTCTGCCCGGCTACTCCAGGCAGCTCCTCAACACGAAAATCTTCTCCACCGAGATTCCAGAAGATCTGATTACGATTATGCTCGGGCCGCAGGCCCCAGCCTTCGCTTACTCCTCTTGGCCCCCAACGGCCGCTAAGGATGTCAACATCACCATCACTATCGAGGTCGGCAAAGGAGATGCTGGCCAATGTTGCTTGGCTAGGTTCGTTCAAGACGGTCATTTTCTCGGCAGTGAAATTTCCGCCGTCATTGTAAAATACGAAGTCCCCGTTTCTGATGGTTGAAACGACCATATCCAACTGGGCATCGCCATCTAGGTCCGCCAGCGCCAGATTAAATACTTCGCTGTCATCGACCACGCCGAGGTCGTGCTCTTGCCTGACGAATTTTCCACCAACGTTGGCATACACCGACAAACCCAATCCATGCGTAGGGCGTGTGACGACCAAATCAGTCCAACCATCTCCGTGAAGGTCACCGGCGGCAATTGCGCCACCCATTGCCTGGTAACCCAGCTCTCGCATTGGCGAGTTCACCCCCTTTTCCATCAAACCAATCTGAGTGCCCACGAGGCGAGAAAAGGCTGGGCCTTCGGCTTCCGTCGTCCGAACCCCATCTGATAATTCAAGCTTGGCAAGGGAAATCAAATTACCGTTGCTGCTCTGGAAGCTTGCAGGCACTGAATTTGAACGAATTGCCTGGCTTGTTATCGTCGGTCTCAAATCCGCGAGTGAAACCGCTGGTGGCAGCTCATGGAGTGTTGGCCAATCTATGCCATCGACTGCCTGGATGGCTTCGATCTGTTTGTTCTGATAATATTGCAATACGTCTGAATGCGAGACCTTCACCAAGATTCCACCGGCCATCGACAGTGCAATAACTGCAGCCCAGACAACTATGCCCGTTCTCAGGGAAATCGCTTTCCAGAGAATGAAGAACGCATAGACACTAAATGAACCCAGCGCGATTAATGTGGCCATTGCATATTCGGTTCGCATTCCGATTTGCAGCAAAACCGTTACGAGGATGATATCGAGCGCGATCGGAGCGGGAACGAAGCTGGCGCACAACACGATCAGGATCATTGCTGATATAATCATAAATGCGCCTCTGCCTGGAAGCGCACGAGTAAGCTCGCCCGGATCAGTAAGCGTTGCCACAACTGCGCCAAGCGCCGCTGCGACGAGCATCATCGGAACTGTGACAATGAAAATGAAAAACAGGTTTCTGGCATAGGTTTTTACAAACCATTGGATCGAACTCACGAAGCCTTGCTTCTCACTTTCCACCTCTGCCGGCGCCAACACTTTAGCGATCCATGCGGTCAATCCGGTTGGGGATGCTGCATTGCTAACCTTGACTGCATCATGGCGAGTAGAGTCGGTTTCACTCTTCAATATATATCTGCACAAGAGTGGAACCACCAGCAAGACCAGCGCGAGCGCGAGAACGAGCTTAATGACTGCCAGATGAAACGGCAGCAGTGCGAAGCTCATTGTCACGACGATGACGTTCAATGTGGGTGACGCCAGCATAGCGGACAGGGTCGTTTCCAGCCTCATCCGGCCTGCATGGAGACCAAAGGCGATTGGTGCGGCGCAATTCACGCACACCCCCAAAGGGGCGCCAATAACAACACCCAAGGCCGAGTTTGCAAAACCGTTATCGAACGAACGGCGCTGGATAAGCGGAAGCAAGGTCAGAACTGCGGAGCCGAACAATACTCCGAATGCCATACCTTTCAGATTAGTGTTGATCCAGTTGACGACGTTTGCCGTGAATTCCCAGAGGATTCCGCTGTTTGGTAAAACTTCGAACAGAATATCAAAGGATAATCCCGCGACCGGCGTGTCCCCGCCCATCATCGCTTTTTCGTTCAACGCGGGATAGCGGGAACCCAACCAGAAGTTGGCCGCCAGAAAGGCGATAAAAGCAAGTGTAACCCACAGCCGATAATTCGGCTTGTTTCGTTCTTGAGGTTGATTGAGGTAGCCTAGGTCAAGCAAGAATCATCGACTCCAGATTCCTGAAGAATTTTTACGAACATAGATAGACGCAGGTGAATCCGTCAGATCATCGCAAGGATAGGTAAATAGCAATCTGACACGGCTAAAGCCCCTTTCGAAAAAGAGCGCTAAAGCCGGGAAAAATCAAAAAATGTGATCAAGAAGCAGTGAAGGAATCGAAGCCTTCATCATCGGTTCCCGGACCGCCCTTGATAGACTCGGTGCCGCCTAAGACGGTCAAAGTTGGCTTTTCCCAGACTGCCTTTGTATCAGTCTTCTCGGCAACATTCTTTTTTTGCTCGACCATAGTGAACCCCCCAAATCGTTCAGCATGCCCGTCATGCGGGCTGTGTTTGCACAGAAGACTGAAGAGTCGAGAACTTGCAAGCGAAAATTGCCTAGATGTTGCAAACTGCTAGAGCTAAGAGCCTAGTATCGAAGGGGTGGATGGATAACCAATTTAATGAAAATGCGCACAACTTATATGGCCTATGGCTTGCGCATATCGTCAGAAATCCAATTTCCGCAACTTGCCCAGAAAAGCTATGATGACGTGGATCTGTCAATTACGCTAGGCGCTGTACCGAGCCATTTGACCGACCCAGAAGCTATCCTTCAGGGCGGTGAATTTGCAGAAAACGAGTTGCTATTGTCTGCTCCTGGCATCGGCCGTTTCCATGTATGCGACGGAAAGCGGATTACCGTCGAGCCGGCTGCCGGCGCAGACATGCAGTCACTTCATTTGCATTTGCTCGGCAGTTGCGCAGCGGCAATCCTGCACCAACGCCAAGAAACTGTCCTTCACGCCAGTTGCGTTACGCGTGGGGCGACAACTTTCACTTTGTGCGGCACCAGCGGTGCGGGCAAATCAACGACAGCCGCATCATTTGTCCTGCAGGGTTATTCCATCATAAGCGACGACGTTACTCTCATCAATTTAGATAACGGACCAATTGCTGTTCCCTCTTATCCGCAAGGCAAGCTGTTCCGGTCCTCTCTGGAACTGCTCAATCTCTCTACAGACGGTGCAACTGAATTAAGGCTGAAACCGGACAAATTTGCGCGAGAATTGGGAGAGAGCTATTGCGATAGACCAAAGCGATTAGATGCGATTGTATTCTTGACTATTTCCGACTCCATCCACCCCCAGATCAGGAAGTTGAATGCAGCGGAAACAGTGCGGTTCTTGCACAAGAAAACGTTTCGCAAGCGTTTTATAGGCAAAGCCCGCTTACCCGAAGCTCTGAGGAAATGGAGCTTACTGGCTGAACAAGTCCCGGCCTATCATCTGACACGGCCCAGTGCCGGTAACTCTATTGACGAAGTTTGCAGCCTCGTTGAAGGCGCATTAGCCGGAACTCACGGCTAAGGGAGATAGCCTGATGACGTTAGAAATTCGCGAAGAATCTGTTTTCGCAAAACCGGATTCGGTCCTCCAAACAGAAGTCGAGCAAAAGACCATCTTGATGTCGACCGACAATGGCAAATTCATCGAATTGAACGGCCAAGGCAGCGCCATCTGGGGCTTGATTGATGGAAACCGTAATGCCGGCGAAATTCACAAGATATTGTGTGCTCGACATGATGTTGCGCCGGAAGAATGCGAGCAAGATTTGTATGCTTTTCTCAGCGGCTTGCAGGAAGTAACCCTGATAGAATTAACCAAGTAGTTCGAGCCGAGCTGATGCATTCGAAAGCCGCAGCAGAATTTGCTATTTTGCAGCAATTAAGTGATCCGAAATTCATACGCGCATTTTTGACAGAGCTTGACGAAAAAATCCGATTGACCTCTGAAAATCAAGAGCATTGGCTAGCCCGCGCAAATCTATGTCGTCGCGGCGGCTTCTTGAAAGAAGCGAGAGAAGCCTTTCTCAACTATCAACGCATGGCGGGCGGATCTGCCGTCCGTCGGATGTCCCAGAACAACGTAACGCCAGTCGAGGTACCGACTGCCAACGGAGCCAAGATTGCTCCGATCATTATGATTGATGGCTTTCTAGACGCGAAAGACCAGAAGGGCTTGCTGGACTATGCGGTCGCGAACAAAGAGGCGTTTCGCGATGCAAACATAAACAGTAAGCAGCCGCAGTATGATCCGGACAAGCGCAAAACCTTAGTCTTTCACAAGTTCGAGTTTATGCGCGATCATTTTATCAATCATATCTCAGAGAATATCGCACAAATGACCGGCGATCTGGGGTTGGAACAGTTCCAAGTCGATATTCAAGAAATCAAAATTACAAACCATGTGGAAGGTGGCTTCTTTCGGGTCCATACTGACAATAGAAGCGAGTTCGCAGCTGCCGGTCGCGCCATTACGTGGCTATATTATTTCAGCAATGTACCGAGCAATTTTACAGGCGGTGATCTGCTTGTGTTCGACAGCGACATTGAAAAAGATGAATACCAACTACAAAGCTTTACGAAAATTGCGGCCAAGCCCAATCGGCTAGTCGCATTTCCAAGTTGGTATTATCACGCGGTGGTCCCAGTCAGGCAAACCAGCAAAAAATTTGCCGATGGGCGTTTCGCGATTGCCGGCCATGTCCGCAAAGTGGCATGCAAGCCAGGAAGATGAGCAGCTCCTTGGTATCGTCAGGCACCTTGCTGCCAGTGTCGTTCAAATGTGTTGGCGGACGGGTATTTGTCCGTTTGATCAATCCCGCTCGGATAGATTTATCACGCCCGTTTTTCCGCCAAGCACTCCCGAGCAAACACGCCGCAGATAAGATAGTTTTACTCCAGGACTGGCTGGAGTCTTTCGATGCTAGCACCCGCTCGTTTGATCGTTCAGCGTGCATTTTCCATGTGGCTCGCTGCGGCTCAACATTGCTGTGCCAAAACATAAAAAAACTCGGGGAAATGCTCGTCTTGAGCGAACCAGCATTTTGTCACATTCTAGACAAGCAGGAATTTGCGCCAATCTCATCACAAGAGGCGGAATTAGCTTTCACAAAAGCAGTTGCAGAATGGCAAAATTGGGCCGCTACCCAGCAACAAAGGCTGGTCATCAAGTTCAACAGCCTCATGAGTGTTCACGTCGAAAGCGTTACTCGAGCATTGCGTGATGCAAAATTTCTTTTGCTATACCGTGATCCGGCAGCGGTCCTGGAATCATTGCTGCGCAAACAACCGCCGTTTGTCCTCGATCCAGGCCTAATTCACAGGCTGCCCCTGCTAAAGGAATTTGATGCTTTCGATAGCCGGACGATAGAGTTGTCTTTGGCAAATCAATATTGCCTGACACTTTCGATTGGCAACCGTGGGATGGAGCAAATAAATACCGTTAATTTCAATGACTTGGTGGATCGGTTTCCGCATATACTGACGTTTTTTGGTGCCGCAGAAAAAGAGAACTTTCCTGCGTGGGACGGCAGCACCTATGCTAAGAGCAAAACAAGCTCTGTCGAAGCCTATGAACCCACCCCACAATCACAAATTGACGAATTTGCGCAGAAGCATTCAAAGGTACTAGCAGTTGCTCAACTATCTTACTCACGAATGAGATCCAAACCATCCGGTTTTGGCGCTTCTGAATGAGTGTTCTTTTCGGCATCCTAGCCTTGTCAGACACGGCAGTCCCGGAAGAGGCAGAGTCAGCGATCATTGAAGCAACCCGTTTGTGGCCGGACGATAGATGTAAAGCGATCTGGAATGAGCGCTGGCTGATAGGCTGCAAACATCGCTTCAATGTCCCACAGTCACCTCTGGCGCAACAGCCGTTCAATTCCGCAAGCGATGAAAATTTACTGGTCATATTCGATGGCCGCATTGACAACCGCCTTGACCTAGCATCGAAACTCTCGATCGATTTGGACGAGAATACCACCGATGAATATCTGATTTCTCGCGCATTCGCGGAGTATAGAACCGAACTTGGGCAACATCTGATCGGGGATTTTGCGATCGCGATTTTGGACCGCTCCGCCAATCACCTGTACTTGATCAGGGACCAGATGGGCGTCCGTCCACTGTTCATCGCATCCAATCAGGAATTTTTCGCCTTCGCATCGAATCAAGCGGCTCTATTGGCGTTGCCGTGGGTCGATAGAACGCTCGATGAGACGTGGATCGCCGACACGTTGCTGGCTTGCAAAGTGGACGTTACGAGCACAGCCTATCGCGGGATAGCGATGCTTCCGGCGGCGCATTGGATGGCCATCGAAATCAATGTCCACGAACCCCAGCGGTATTGGCAATTGGAACTGAAGCATGAACATGTCGAGCGGACCGATGCAGAGTATATAGCCGAGTTTCGTGACCTTCTGTTTGATGCCGTGCGCTGCCGTATGAGGAGGATTTCTGGCTTGGCAACCGAGATGAGCGGAGGCCTAGACTCGACATCAATTGCTGTGATCGCTTCGAAATTGGTTGAGCCAAGCGGTGATCAAATTGAGGCATGGTCACATGTTATGCCAGCCGACAATATTGGCCAAGCCTACCCATATGCCGACGAGAGCACTTTTATCCGTAGTGTTTGTGAGATGAATCCTCTCATAAATCACCGATGGGCTGACGGGCGAGGAATGGGAATTGCCGCTTCCCTACGGCGAGCATCGAAGGTCCATTCCGGCCCAGCGCGAAGCGATCTCTCTTTGGGGAGCGAGGAAATCTTCGATGCTCTCAAAGCAAACGATATTCGGGTTCTGCTGTCAGGCTTCGGCGGCGATCAACTTGTCACCTCTCATGGCAGCGGCTGGGAGCAGGATTGCAAAGCTAAGAAAGATTGGCAGACCTTACGGCACGAAATTTGGATAAGGAAAGCAAGTCTTACCAGACGTTGGGCAACATATCTCAGGCAAAGATTGGGATTGTTAGACAGGATCATCAGTGGTTTCAGACGACCAAAGCCAAACCGCAAAATCGCGTTGATGGCATCTGGATTAAGAAGTGATTTTGCGCGACGAACAGGATATCCGCAGCGAGCGTTCGTCAATCCGACAAGACAGTTAAAGGGGACTGTTGCCGAGCGGGAGCTCGATGTCATCCAGTCTCCGCATGTCGTCTATAGGCTCGAAGACTCAGCGGTGGGCGCTGCGAGCTATGGCGTAGATTATAGATACCCTCTTCTGGATATCAGGCTACTGCAGTTTTGCTTGAATTTACCAGTCGAGCAGAAACTGCGAGGCGGTTCAGAGCGCCGCATGATAAGGCAAGCTATGATCGGCTTGTTACCTGATATCGTCCGGCTCAGGCATGATAAAGCGGGTGCCACGGTACCGACCATACATCAAAAAATATTCCGTGACCGGATGGAATTGATCGATGATCTGAATTTGGCATTCGACAAGGGCATTTTAGGTTCGTTCGTTCACAAAGAACCAATTTGCGATCATTTGATTGATATGGAATTGAGCGCTCCTCCTCATCGCGTTATTTCCCCTAAATTCATTCTCCGAACCTGCATGCTCGCGGCCATGAGCTCTGGTTACGAGAACGAAAACAAGGCCGTTTAGCAAGTCGTGTGGTAAGGTTGAGCTGAGTTCAGCAGCAAGAAATTGCCACTCAGCCAGTACGGCTGAGTGGGCGGTTTTCTAGGTTTGAGGGTCTGTAACCGGTTCCACTAGTGCCGCACTGTCTCGTGGCAGATGACGATACCTCGCTCCGCCAGCACAGGCATTTGCTCTGACAGCGCCTTTGAGAGTGTCGGGAAAACTTACAAAGCCGGCACCTTGGGAACGACCTTAACCATCATCACCTGCGGAAAACCTCACTTGGCACACCTATTGCTATATTTTCTGTAAACCAATTTTTGTCTTTCCACTCGGGGTTTGCGATGAAGAAGAACTTTGCACTCAGCGTCTTTGCCGCCTTGGCTGCTACCTTGGCTAGCCCGGCTCTTGCCGAGCCGATCATGCTTGATGAAAACGACATCGGCGAAAGCTTTACGATCGATTATGATGGTTTCGCCGACGGCATCGTGATCGACGATCTGACAGCGTCAACGACCTTCACTCTCACAGGCGCGTCATCTGACACATATACATTTGACTATGTCGTCAATAACACCACGGATGGGGCCGTTGGTTCACGCATTTCGAGCTTCGCGTTTAATACCAACCCTGACATCATCGGCGCTTCGTCGAGCGGAACATACAATTTTACGGTTCTAGATTCAACTTACCCGAATGGTATCGGTACCGTTGATGTTTGTTTCAAAGGAGGCGCAAGCAATTCTTGCGCAGGCAATCAAGGCGGTGTCACCGCGGGCGGAACCGGAACAGGCTCGCTCAGCCTTTCATTCACAGGTCCAATTAGCTCCCTGACACTGGATGACTTTTTCGTTCGCTATCAGTCAATTACTGGCGTTGACGGGATTGGTTCTGCAAGCGGCAAACAGATCTCCAGCACGTCCACCAGCGGCGGAACTCCGGTTCCAGAGCCGGGAATGTTGGGCTTGTTTGCAGCATCACTCATGGGGCTTGGCTTGATACGTCGCCGTCGCCGTAACGCCCTGACACCTAACTAGTATTATCGAGAAGCCTCGCCCTGAATTGGCGGGGCTTTTTTGTCACCAGAGCTATTGTGCTTGTGCGAGATGCCGCGCGATTGCGCGGTTCTCCGGTGCAAGGTTTGCAGCCTTCATGAGAAATGCCTTCCCACGCTGGCGATCGGTTCCTGATTCAATCAAAAGTACGCCAGCAGTATCGAGTACCGATGCATTCTCCGGGTCAACTGCGACGGCGCGCAGTGCGAGTTTGACGGCTTCTTGCTGCTTGCCTTGCTTACCTTTGGCGTAAGCGAGATTATTGAGCACCATCGCATTTGGGCGCGCAAGACGATCGGCAATGCGTTGATAGCTTTTCGATGCGAGGGCCCAATTGCCATTGCGGAGCGCGGCGTCGGCCTTAGCCATCTCGCCACCAAACCATTCGGGTGCGGGAAGTTTGGCGCGGTCGCTAAAGTCTTTTGCGAGCGGATCTCCGATCAATTGCGCCGCCTTAGCTGCAAGACCTAACTCTTGTGGTGACGCATCGGGCCGCTGCGCCAAGATTCTGAGAGTTGCAAAGGCATCCCTCGCGTCCCCGCTGCGTAATTGGGAATCGCCTAGCAACTGGCGCGCAAATCGCTGGCCGGGATATCTACGAACAATTGGCAAAAGCCATGTTCGTGCCTGTTCAACTTGGCCCAGTTCCAACAGAGCCTGAGCATAGATAATCTGCATGTTGGGATTATTTCGCAGGAGGCTCTCTTTGTCTTGAAGAAGCGAGCGCGCTTTATTCCAATCGGAGTTCTCGATTGCGAGGCGGGCCTGAAGGAATAGCAATTTGTCATTCTCGGGAGCCATTTTGACTGTTTCGTCAAGCAATCCCGATGCTTCCTCAATCCGGTCAAGGTCGCCCAGCGTCGCAATTTTTCCCATCCGTATCTCGATACTTGCCGGGTGGGCCTTCAGCCCTTGATCATAAGCGGCCAGAGCTGCCGATAGACGGTTGGTGGATGCGGAAATTTGGGCCGCAACCAACAGCGCATCATGCATTCTTGGCGCAACTTTCAGCGCGAGATCGGCGCGCTGACGGGCCAAGTCGCTGTTACCAGTAGCCAGTTCGAACCGAGCGCTGGTTGCCAAGAGCGCGGCATCTTCAGCGTTGATCGCCAGACCGGAATCGATTGCTTCCCGAGCCGATTCTACGTTCTTAAGTCCGATATGGGCAAGTGCCGCAGCCCTATACGCAGATGTGCTTTGCTCCCCAGCCACTATTTCGAGGGCTTGATCAAATTGTCCGCGCAGGACCTCTGCTTCTGCGAGCAACGCCAAAAAATCATCTGGTTTCGAACTGCTTTTTCCAAGGGTATCAAGTGTGAGCAGCGCACCCTCACCGTCTCCCATCGCAATTTGGGTTCGGGCCAATAGCGTCAGTAATCTGCTATCTCCCGCCTGTTCTTTAAGCGCCGAGACAAGATCAAGACGCGCTGCCTCAAAGTTACTTTGGGCAAAGCTCTCCTGAGCTCTCTCATACCGTTCCTGAGGCTCAAGACCGCAAGCGGACAGAGAAGCGAGCACCAGCAAGGGTGCGAAATAGTGAATTTGCTTTTTCATAGGCTGCTTAATACCAAGCGCCTCTAAAAATTCTGTGAAGCTAGCCTTTTGCTGCTGCTGTCAGTCTAACCGCAACTTGTCTCCGATTGGCAAATCTTTCCCCTTCCCCAACATTCGTCAGACCATAAGGTTTTGCCACTCAGCCAGGGCAGCCGAGCGGGCGGTCTTGTAAGTTTGTCTGTCGATTAGATGGCGTTGGGAATTAAAGTGTTTATGGACATTGGCGTGGACGGAAGCGAACTTCTATAGCGATTTTATCTGTCGAAATCTGAGCATCGCTCGCTCTCGTCGTCGAAACGGTAAGTGCGAATTCTCGACCCGATTGTTCTTCCACCGCCCTACTTTCTGGCGATCGAGATTACCAAGATCACGCATTGCTGCAGGGTATGATTTGAGCCCGTCGGAAACGATCCGCTCCACTGGACCATGCCGCTTCAGGGCCTTCTTCATAAAGCCTAGCGCCGCCTTTTTGTCCCGCTTCTTCGTGACGTAGCTCTCGAGGATCTCACTCTCTTAGTCGACCGCTCGCCAAAGGTAATGCATCTTACCATTGATCTTCACATAGACCTCATCGAAGTGCCATTTCCATTCGCGAAAACCCCACATGCGGCTGATCCGCTGGGGTTTCACATCGGCAGCGAACAGAAGGCCGACGCATCATTTTC